>NZ_JCAKRV010000001.1:0-541697 GCF_059515165.1 Chryseobacterium sp. CS3K3.1
TTCTTAATCGAAACAGATAAATGGTTTTTTTGGTGGATAGCAGCAATAAGGGTTGCTGCAGAATGTGTACCCTGCCGGACATCCCCCATCTACAGGTGCTTCACAGGCTAATGCTGCACCTCCTAAAACAGTCTTTAACTCTTTTCTGTTTAAGTTTTTTAAATTTTTCATGATTAATTTAGTTTAATTTGATTTCCTACTCTTGAAGATTTTCGGATTCCTCTTTATTATTTCTCTTTACCTGGAAATAAATATACAATTTATTTTTTAATTCATTACATTTCAAACAATTATATATAAATAAATTAAAAATTTTAATTAATCAACTTTGTTTTGATGAATTAATTTAACTATTTTAGCTTATTGATAATTAACATTATTAAACTAATTACCAACAAGTTAACCATCAATCAACACCATAATTAAAAAACTCATGAAAAAATTAAACATTACAAAACTTTCGAGAACAGAACTGAAAGATGTATTCGGCGGAACACTATACCCGGCAGAATGTCCCGGAGGATGCCATGGTGAAGGCATGATCAGATGTCCTGACGGTACTACTACCATGACGAACTTTATATGCATGGGAGGAACCTGTCAACCGGCCGCCATGTGCAAACCCCTGATCCTTGAACCTTTTCCTGATCCGATTATCATCACTGATCCGGTTATCATCACCCCATAATCAGAATGAAAAATACATAAAGAGGCTGTCTCAAAAGTCAAACAATTGGCTTTTGTCATTGACTACGTCGAATCTTCGATTTCTGACGAAGGAAGAATCTTATTGATAAACAACTACATGAGATTCTTCACTACATTACATTTCGTTCAGAATGACAATTTTGAGACGCCTCTTTTTTAGTATCTTTAAGTAAACAAAAACCATCATGAAAACCATTGACGAAGTTCTGAAAAAACTGGATGAAATAATCATCTGGTGTAAAGAAAACAAGAGTCCGGCAGGATATTTTGCCTGTACCTACAGAATCATGACCGCACAGGTTCTGAAAGGAATTCAGCAGAAAAAATTTGAAGACAATCCGAGGATGACTTCACTTGACATTGCGTTTGCACAAAGATATCTTCAGGCATGGGACAGCTACAGTAAACATGAAAGATGCACCAACTCATGGTACATCGCTTTTGAAGCTGCTAAAAACAGGAATCTTTTAATATTACAGCATATATTTCTTGGTATGAATGCTCACATCAACCTGGACCTTGGTGTTTCTGCCGCTTCTATTATGCCTTACCGGAAAATAAATCCTTTAAAAAAAGATTTTGAAAACATTAATAATGTCATTGCATCAATTAATCAGAACGTACAGGATTCTTTAAACAAAATCTGTTATCCGGTAGATCTTGTTGACAAACTCTCCAACGGACAGGACAATGCTGTCCTTGATTTTGCCATTTCCAAAGCAAGAGATACTTCCTGGGCAACAGCAGTCATTGCCTCCAATACTCCTAACTTCTTAAGAGAATCTGTGATTGGTATTGTAGATTATGCCGCTGCAAAAGTTGCCACCCAAATTCTGAACCCGAAGATCCTCACTCCTGCTCTTCTGAAGGAGCTTAAAAAATGTGAAAGCAGTGATGTGATAAAAAATATTGAGGTTTTAGAATCTACAAAAAATTCGTAAAAAAGGCCGGGATCTTCCTCACGGACCCCGGCCTCATAATGAACAAAATAAAAGAAACTATATGGCTTCCTTATGCTTTTTGCGATAGGCGTAATGAAAAATAATTGGTAACACCGTAAATGAAAGCAGCATACAGATAATTAATCCTCCTACAATCATAATGGCTAAAGGTTTCTGAATTTCCGATCCCATTCCATTCGACATGGCTGCCGGAAGAAGTCCCATAGAACCCATCAGGGCAATCATCACCACCGGGCGGATTCTGCTTTTCACTCCCTGAGCTATGGATTCTTTAAGTGACATCCTGTTTTGCAGATTTTCTTTCATCACTCCGATCAGAACGATACCATCAATGGTGGCCACTCCGAAAAGGATAATGAAACCAATTCCTGCTGAAATTCCGAAGATCGTTCCCGTAAACCAAAGGGATAAAAACCCTCCGATGAATGCAAATGCCAATGTAATGGAAGAAATCAGCGTATCTTTTATATTTCCGAAATTGAAGTACAACAGCATCAGAATAAGAACTAAAGAAATCGGCACCACCATAGCCAGCTGTTTTGCGGCTCTTTCTTTACTTTCAAACTCTCCGGCCCACGTCATTTTATGCTTTTTCGGAAGCTTCACATCTTTATCTACTTTCGCTTTGGCTTCTTTGATGGTACTTCCCAGATCACGTCCTTCAATATTAAATCCAACTCCGATATATCTGCTGTTTCCTTCACGGTAAATAAATGATGGCCCCGTATGATAATCAATGGTTGCAATTTCTTTCAGCGGAACTTTTTTATTGTCCTGAGTCGGGATCAGAATATTTCCCATTTTTTCAGGCGTATCTCTGTAATCTTTTTCAAACCTGAGCATTACGTCAAACATTCTCTCCTGTTCATAAAACTTGGTAGCGGCCTGCCCTCCGATTGTCATTTCAATCACAGCCTGTGCATCTGCTGTGGAGACTCCATATTTTGCCATTTTGGAATCGTGAAGCTGTATTCTCAACTCAGGAAGTCCGATATTTTTGAAAACATTCACATCCGATATTCCCGGAACGGTTCTGATGGAATTAGCTACTTTATTGGCGTAATTTTCCAGCTCAAATAAATCATTCCCGAAAATTTTAATCACCAGCGGAGCTTTTACTCCTGCCACATATTCTTCCACGTTATCTTGTATAGGCTGACTAAATCCAAAATTGATACCCGGAAATTTCTCAAGAGAGACTCTCATCTCTTCAAGGAGTTCTTCTTTGGATACTTTTTTCTTCCATTCATTTTCCGGCTTCAGCTGAATATTAAATTCGATATTAAAGAACCCGGTGGGATCGGTTCCGTCGTTAGGACGGCCTGTTTGGGTCATGACAAATTTTACTTCATCATACTTCATGAGAATTTCCTTCATTTCTTTGGTCAATCGTACAGATTCATCCAGATTGACACTGTTGGGAAGGGTTGCTCTTACATAAATTGCGCCTTCGTTCAGTTTGGGTAAAAACTCAGATCCATAATTGGAGAATCTCCATCCGCAAACAGCAAGCAAGGCAACGAAACCAATGATGAATCCCTTTTTGTGACGGTCACTGAACTCGTAGATTCTATAGATATTGACTTTGAAGAATCTTGAAATAAAGTTTTCTTTCTCTTCAATATTTTTTGTCAATAGCAGCTTACACATTGCCGGAACATACGTTAAACTTAAGATCAATGATCCTAGTAATGCATACCCAAGTGTAAATGCTAATGGAGAGAACATCTTACCTTCTACTTTCTGGAAAGAGAAAATCGGCATCAGAGCAACAATAAGAATCAATAAGGCGAAGAAAATATAGCTCGCTACGCTTCCTGCACTTTTCTTGATGATACCGAGTTTTGAAATTTTATTGAATCTCCGCAGCCCTATCTTTTTTGCTTTAAGTTCGAGGGCGACAAAGACATGTTCCACAATAACCAGCGTTCCTTCCAGAAGCAGCCCAAAATCCAGTGCTCCCATGGAAATCAGATTGGCCGGCAGACCCTGAATTTTAAGCATAATAATAGCAAACAGGAAAGCCAGAGGAATCACTGACGCTACAATAAAAGTGGTTCTCCAGTTGTAAAGGAAAATAAATACAATGATGGAAACCAGAATAACTCCTTCAATAAGGTTTTTGGAAACGGTATGAACCGTTGTGTTCACCAGTTCTGTACGGTCGATGATCGGAACAATCTGAACGTCACCAGGAAGTTCTCCTCCATTCAGTTCTTCTATTCTGTCTTTCAGTCTTGCAATGACTTCGCTTGGATTTTCGCCCCGAAGCATAATCACAATTCCCTGTACAACATCATTTTCTTTGTTGTATCCTACCTGCCCCAATCTCGGTTTCGCAGAAACTTTTACTTCCGCAACGTGTTTCACCAGAATAGGGGTTGAACCTTTGACCTCGATCTGAATATTCTCTATATCTTCTTTTTTCTCCAAAAGACCGATCCCCCGCACTACATAAGCCTGATCACCTTTTGCCACTACATCTCCTCCTACATTGATATTACTCTTCGAAACTGCTTCATACACATCCAGGGGGGAAAGGTCGTAATTGTGTAATTCCGTAGGATTAATTTTTATTTCATATGTTTTTTCTTCTCCTCCAAAGCTCACGACATCAGCCACTCCGGGAACGGCCAGCAATTCTCTTTCTACCACCCAATCCTGAATAGCGGTTACTTCTTTGATCGGGAGTTTACTCTTGATAATATATCTGTAAATTTCACCGGTAGCTCCCGAAGGAGGCTCAATACTGTATTCTGCTCCGGCTGGAAGTTCTACGTTTCCCAGTTTATTGGAAGCATATTGCTGGGCATAAAAATCATTGACATGATCATCAAAAATAACCGTCACCACAGACAATCCGAATAAGGAAATGGAACGCACCGATGTTTTATTCGGGATGGCATTCATTTCCTTTGAAATGGGTAATGTGACAAATTTTTCAATTTCCTCAGCACTTCTTCCAGGCCATTGGGTAATCACTCTCACCCTGGTATTGGTAACATCCGGAAATGCTTCAATAGGTGTATGCAGATAGGAATAGATTCCTCCGGCGAGCAATAGAAAAGTTCCCAAAAGAACAATCAGTGAGTTTTTTAAAGAGAAGGAAACTATATTCTGTACAAATTTTCGCATTACTTCGTGGAATTATTTAATTGGTTTTTCAGGTTTTCATAAATCAGCAGCCCGTTGGAAGCAATGACATTTTCACCTGGTTTTAAATTGCCTTCTACATAAATATACTGGCTGTTGGAAGCAATTTCCGTTACGGGTCTGATCTCCAGTTCACAGTCTTTTTTGTAAACCACTACATAGCTTTGGTTATTGTCAAAGATTAAGGCTTTCGCAGGAATAGCCAATGCGCTTTTATTTTGTGAATTCACTGGCAATACTACATCTGCAGACATTCCCGGTCTCAACTTCATCCCGTTATTATCCATAATGATTTTGGCTTTGAGTACTCTTTCATTTTCATTAAAAACCTGGGAAATAGTATTAATCTTCCCTGAAAAACTGTCATCAGGATAAGCAAGCGTTTTCACCACTACCGGCTGATCCACATAAACGTGTCTCATATTGGTAGCATACACATTGGCCATTACCCATACCTTATCCAGATTGGAAATGGTAAAGAGCTGATCTCCTCCGGCAGTAACAGGCATTCCTTTTGAAATATTCTTTGAAATCACATATCCGTCCGCAGGCGCTTTTATCTGAATCGTGCTTCCTCCGGCGGAATACAGCTGCATATTTTTCTGTGTCTTGGAAATATTGGATTGCAGTATGGCTACTTCAGATCTTGCTTCCTGCAAATCTTTTTGAGAGGCAATATCATCTTTATACATGGCTTCTACGGAAGACAGTTTTCTTTTCGCAACAGCCAGCTGCGCCTGCAGAGTCTGGGTATCATCCTGCATTTCGTTAACGGCTGTACTTTTTACACTAGCCAGCGTTTGTCCTTTTTTCACATAATCACCAAGAGAGAAATAAGTATCTATTACCACTCCGTCTACAAGACTTACAAAAGGAACCGTTTTATCAGAATTACTTTCCACTTCCCCGGTAAGCGTAATACTTTCTTCTATGGGAAGCATTTCTGCTTTGGCCAGTTTAATCTCTTGTTTAAGTTCTTTGCTGATGCAATAGGCTTTTTGGGTTTCTTTATTTTCTGCTTTTCCGGCACAGCCTGTAAAAATGACGAGGGCAGACAGGTAAGCCGCAGCAATGTATGGGTTCATATTCTTGTTCATATCTTATAAATCTTGTCCTACAACATACTGCAGGTTTTCGTAGTATTGATTCAATTCTTTTTTAGTATCCAGGATGATCATTTTATTTCCGATATAGGTATCCAGAAAATCCATATATTCAAGCATGCTGATATTTCTGAGTCTGAAATTTTTCTCATGGCTTATCAACAGTCCGTCCAGCGTAGATTCGTAATTGTCATCAATTTCTTCCGACACCTGTTGTGTTCTGATATAGTTTCTGAAAACAGATACAATTTCGTTCTCAGATTTCAGCATGTTTTTGCGGGTCTCCAGTTTACTTTTCTCAATTTCGAGCTTAGCTTCCTGAATATTTCCTTTGTTACGGTCGAAAATGGGCAGATCCATAGAAACTCCTAATCCTATAAAGTCTTTCATGATATTTCCTCCGCGGTCATATCCAATAGAAACTGCAACATCAGGTGTTTTCATAGCGTTTTGAATTTCCAGATTTTTGGCAGCGTGTTTCTCTTTATTTTTGGAGATCATGATATCGGGACGGTTTTCTTTTGCCTTTTCCATCCATTGATTCATTTCCAGCTCTGACAGTTGTTTTTCGGGCATGACCAATGGATCTGAAATCTCCAGATAGGTTTGAGAAGGCAGCATTAATAAAGCTTTCAGTTCTACCTGCTGGTCTTCGATTTCCTGCTTCAATGAAACCAGTTTCTTTTTGAATTCAATTTCCTGGGCTTTTAAGCGGACATATTCAGCTTTACTGATATTACCAAGGTTTAATTGATTATTATAGGATTTTGTTAATTTCTCAATGGAAGCAATCTGTCCCTGATAGATCTTTTGCTGTTCCTGATTATATAGAATTTCAGTAATCGTATTTCTGAGTGTCTTTTTAAGTTCACGCAAAACTTCCTGCAGTTCATACTTCTCTCCTTCCACTTCTATTTTCTGAAGTTCAATATTTTTTCTTCTTTTCCCTGCCGTCTGAATCACCTGTTCGATCTCGGCAGAAATCTGGGTACTTTTTCCCCAGTTTCTGATCAGCGCAGGCTGCTCTTCGATGTCATAGGTTCTCCATAGATTCACCTCACTGATACTCAATGTAGGATTAGGCCAGTATTTAGCCTGGACAGCTCTTGCCTCGGCTTGTGAAATTTCAAGTTTCTGTGCAATAAGGTCAAGGTTTTTAGCCAGAAAAATAGTTTCAGCCTCCTTTCTGCTGATTTTCATAGTGTCTGAAATCTGTGCAGAAAAGAAACTGAAACAGGGAATATAAAATAGTGTAAAAAATAGCTTCTTCAAGGGTCTCTTATTTAAGACCACAAAGCTATTTGTCTAATATTAGAGGGAATTGTAAAGAGAATTAAAATTCGGTTAGTTCAACATTAGAGTTTGATTAGAACTTTTTTTATTCCTGGGAATTGTGTTTGAATTGGTATGTTTTGGCTAAAGCCGAAGGATTTTGATTGTATTTTGTAAGCGGGTTAAAACCCACTCCTATTGAATTTAAATCTCTCACAGATTTCACGGATGACACAGATTTTTAAGATTTAAAATGAAGCTAAAATCATCAATTGGTGAGATCTGCGAAATCTGTGGAAGAAAAATCAGGAATGGGCAGGAAATTCCAGAAGAACATTGGTTCCCACATTAACCGCAGAATCAATTTTCATCACAATATGATGATGATCAAAAATACTTTTTGAAAGCGATAAACCAATTCCGCTGCCTTTTACAGCATCTACATTTTTTCCTCTGTAGAAAGTCTCTGATATTTTCACAAGATCATCAGCCGGAATTCCTCTTCCTTCATCCCTGACCTCAATGTACAACTGACTGTTCATTTCAGATAATGTGATTACTATAGGTTTGTCATAGGAATATTTGATGGCATTTTCTACAATATTATATAACGCCAGGTAGAGAAGCGTCTCGTTTCCCGGGAATTCCAGCAAAGCAGGTTTCGTTACCTGAAGCTGTATTTTGATAGATGAATGATTTTCTTTTGCCTTGGGCTCCAGTTTTTCATAAATCTTCCAGATCAGCTCGTCTACTCTCATAGGTTTGTGAGAAGATTCCAGTTTGGTCATTCCGGACATCAGCAAAAGATTATTGAGAATATTTTCAATCTCATATACGTTTTCCAATGACTCTTTGGCCACTTCCCTATATTCTTCCGGTGTACGGTCTTTTTGGGCAAATACTTCAAGATTCCCTGAAATGGCGGCTAAGGGAGTTTTAAATTCATGAGAAACATAATTGATAAAGTTCTGCTGTAAAAGCACATTTTCGGAAATTCTGCCCAGCAGTTTATTATAAGATTTAATGAGATCTTCAATTTCATCATTGGTATTGGTGGAAGTAATAATTGCCGTAGAAATGTTATCATATTCCACTTTATTGATCCGTTCCACCACATTGGAAATAGGTTTATAAACTACCTTGGAAAGATATCTGCTCAGGAAATAGATGGCAAGCAGTCCAATGACCAGCACCGAAAGCATGATAATAGCCAATCTCAGGATCTGCGACTGGAAAGAATCGTTGGAAGACTTTACAAAAACCACAAAGTCACCCTGGTTATCAGGATAAAAAATTCCGTAGTAGAATTGATTATCAGACATAAACTGAATTCCTTTATTATTCCGGACAGCCTGCAAGTGGGAAAGTTTTATATTCTTATCATTCAGATTGTGTCCAAAAGTCACTTCATTATTCTGATTATAAACCGCTACCCTGTTATTCTGAATCAGATGATTGTATTCTTTTTTGATCTGGGCATGTCGGTCTTTCGGGAGTTCGTCTTTTTCAAGATAATAAATAGCAGAGATAAGAGCCGTATTTCTCAGTTTTTCAAAATAAAAAATCTTGGTACTGTCATAGTAGGCAAAAAATATCACCGCAGATGTGATGATAGAAACAATGCCGAATGAAAGGCTTGAAATAAGGGTAAATCTGTTTCTGAGCGTCATTTTCAGTCTTTGATCAAATAGCCGGTTCCTTTTACTGTATGAATAATTTTCTGTTCTGTCTCATCAATCTTATTACGGACATAAGAAATATAAACATCCACTACATTTGTTGTATTATCAAAATCAATTCCCCATACCTTATGCAAAATCTGGGTTCTGCTCAATACTTTATTTTTATTCTCCATCAGGAAAGTAAAAAGTTTATATTCCGTCGGTGAAAACTCTATTTCCCTACCGTTCTGGGTTACTTTATGAAGATCGGTATCAATGGTGATATTGCCACAAGACAACAATTGGTCTTCCTTCTGATAACTTAATTTATTTCTTCTGGTTAACGCTTTAATCCTTGAAATCAGTTCTTCAAAATGAAATGGTTTTGATAAATAATCATCAGCACCCATATCCAGCATTTTGATCTTATCATCAGGACTGTTCAAAGCACTTAAAACCAAAATCGGAGTATAATTTCCTTTAAATCTGATAATTTGTGTCAACTGCATGCCATCCAGTCCGGGAAGCATAATATCCATTAAAATAATATCAAAATCATAGGTATGAAGAAGCTCGCGTGCCTTTTCACCGGAATCTGCCAGGGTCGTATTATAGCCAGCCTCGGAAAGGCCTTTTATCAGGAAATTACTGATTCTTTGATCATCTTCTACCAGCAAAATATTCATAAGTCTCTGAAATTTCCCATAAATATAGGTATTCTAATTCAGAAAGGAAGATGGAGGCCGGAAGAGAGAAGTAATAGAATTTTATAAAGCAATTGTTTCATTTTATTTACCTTTAAAAAAAACAGTCAGTTCTTGTCGGTCCAAAAGGAACTTCCAACATCCCGCTTCCAGCTTCCAGCCTTTTTTCATAATTTTGAAACATGGAGATGATATATTTAATTATTGGATTGGTTGCCGGTGGCATACTGGGAGCGGTTATTTTATATTTTGCGCTGAAATCGTCAATGGTTTCTAGAAGTTCTTATGATGCACTGAACACCTTATCTATTAAAAATCAATCTGATCTTGAAAATTCCAACCAGAAAATTCAGGAGCTTAATCAAATCATCAGTGAAGAGAAAGAAGCCAATATGCTGCAGCAGGACCTTCTGGATGATCTGAAAAACGAATTTTCTAAAATCTCTGCCGAATATTCTTCTTTGAACATCCAGTTTCAGGAGTTAAAACAAATCAATCAGAGACAGACTTCTCAGATAGAAACCCACATTCTTGAAAAGCAGACCCTTTTTGCTAAAAACTCTGAGCTTTCTGCTAAAAATGAAGGTCTCCAACAATCTCTTGACACCCAGAAAGAAGAAATTGTCAAGATTCAGGAAGATTCTAAACTTCAGTTTGAAAACCTTGCCAATAAAATTTTAGAAGAAAAAACAGAAAAGTTTACGGCTTTAAATCAAAATAATTTAAAAAATATCCTTGAACCTTTTCAGGAGAAAATCGCGGACTTAAAAAACAAAGTCAACGAAGCCTACGAAAAGGAAAATAAAGAACGCTTCTCCCTTGCTGAAAAAGTGAAAGAACTGGCAGAACTGAACCAGCAGATTTCTGAGGATGCCAAAAAACTGACCCGTGCTCTGAAAGGAGAAAGCAAAACCCAGGGGAACTGGGGCGAAATGATTCTGGAAAGTATTCTTGAAAAATCCGGACTGGTAAAAGGAAGAGAATATTTCCTGGAGCATGAATTGCGTGATGAAGATAACAAAGCTTTATTCTCCGAATTTTCCGGAAAGAAAATGCGTCCTGATGCTGTTGTAAAATACCCGGATGAAAGAAATGTCATCATTGATTCTAAAGTATCTCTGACCGCTTTCACAGAATTGGTAGATGAAACTGATGCTGATGTTTATGCCATAAAACTGAGCCAGCATCTTGGATCTATCAAAAACCATATTAATCAACTCAGTCAGAAAGCATACGATGACTATGGAAAATCATTGGATTTCGTGATGATGTTTATTCCGAGTGAACCGGCTTATATTGCAGCAATGCAGGCAGACCAGAATCTTTGGAACTATGCTTACGAAAGAAGAATCCTGTTGTTGAATCCAAGCAATCTGATCACTTCTCTTAAGCTGATTGCCGATCTTTGGAAACGCGAATATCAAAACCGGAATTCTATTGAAATTGCTGATCGAGGAGCCAGACTCTATGACAAATTTGTAGGTTTTGTAGAAAATCTGGAAAAAGTAGGACGAAATCTGGATCAGGCGAAAAATGTATTCAATGATGCTTACAAGCAGCTTCATACCGGAAATGACAACCTGGTAATCCAGACTCAGAAATTGAAATCATTAGGCATTAAAAATAAAAAAGAGCTGCCTCAAAGTCTTATTGACAACGGCAATTTTATTGAAACATCAGAAAGTTAAATCTGGATTTTATGTTTTCATTTACAGCACATCCATACCCCAAATCCGAATCTTTCAAAGAAATTTTTGTTTCTTCATTGGGAGCAGGAGTTGCTGTGTATTTGTTTCTGATTATTTTACAGCCTTTTGGTACGGAAAACTTTCAACATCCTTACAAGTTTTTACTACTTTTCCCCTATTGTATTATTTTTGGAACTGCATTTTTAATCGCTAATCTTATAACTTCCCGTTTCAGCAACTGGAATATTGGTTTGGAACTCTTAAAAATAACTTTCATTCTATGTATGGGTTCTGTTCTATCCTACTTTTACAATTCATTATTCTTGAGCCATGTAAAGCTGGATATAGTCAATTACTTTTATATGTTCCTGTATACTTTGGCTGTCGGAATTCCTATTTCAATCATCTATATTTTATCACGGTACATCTATTTAAAGAATATTCATGAAAAGAAAGCCCGCGATATTTCTCAACATCTTCCCGTTTCGGCTTCTGAACAACGACAAAATCTGTTAAAAATAACGGCACAGAATATAGAACTTATCATCAATGAGAACGATTTTCTATTCGTTCAGTCCATGGAAAACTATTGTACATTTTACTTCTTAGAGAACAACAGCTTACAAAAAGCATTTATAAGAATAAGTTTAGCCAATGCTTTACAACAAATCGAAACAGGCTCTGTCAAAAAATGCCACCGTTCTTATATTGTCAACCTTGGAAGGGTAAAGAAACTCAAAGGAAATGCTCAGGGTTATAAATTAATTCTTCCGGAAATTGATTTTGAAATTCCTGTTTCAAGAAGTTTTATTCCTTCAATTATTCCTCAGTTACAGCAGCAAAATCTATAAATTTTGTCATTCGTCACTATTCTTTGTCATTCATCACATTAACTTGAAAACATTGATTTAAAGCTACATTTTTGCTCAAAATTAACAGTTATGAGTAAAAACATCCGCTTCTTTTTCATCTTTATTCTAGGATTTACAGCCTATTATTTCTTTGATTTCCTCTTTTTTAAAACCATACAGACTCTCTCAAAAGATTTGTTTCACAGTAAAGCAATAGCCCATATAATTGCTTATTCGGTAACATTAATCCCATTGATAGTCACATTAAAAATTCTGTTACCTCAAAGAAATATCCTTGATCTGTTCTCATTAAACAAACCCATTACCATAGGATTTGTGTTAGCACTTACCGGAACTATTCCTATGCTCATTGGATACCTGATTCATTTTAAAACAATCTCTAAAATAAATTTTGAATCCTTGTTTATCAATACTCTTTCATCAGCATTTTTTGAAGAAATTATTTTCAGAGCATTTCTTATCGGAATACTATACAGATTTACGCGGCTTGGATTTTTATCCTCTGCATTATTAGGGTCATTGCTGTTTGCACAAGTACATTTGTATCAAAGTCAGAACTTAATAGAACTTACCGAAA
This sequence comes from Chryseobacterium sp. CS3K3.1, assembly GCF_059515165.1. NCBI lineage: Bacteria > Pseudomonadati > Bacteroidota > Flavobacteriia > Flavobacteriales > Weeksellaceae > Chryseobacterium > Chryseobacterium sp. CS3K3.1. The sequence continues at coordinate 12,701 of NZ_JCAKRV010000001.1, forward strand.
TATTTACCATTACATTTTTAGGATCAATATTTTTCGCCTGGGCATATTTTGAATCGGAATACAACTTATGGACCGCCATTTTCCTTCATTTTTTTATGAATTTGTACTGGGAAATCTTTAATGTATCGGAAAATGTTTCCGGAAACTTCTATGGAAATCTCTATAAACTTCTCTCCATTATCGTCCTGATCTTAGCGGTCATCTATTCTAAAAGGAAAAACAAAACTCCATTTGAGGTTACATGGAAAAGCCTTTTTATCAAAACCAGAGAAGTTCAATCATAAATTTTGCATAATTTTGCAGCATGTTGATAGAAAGTTTTCAAAACGATAAAATAAAAAACGTCACTAAGCTCCTTACTGACAACAGGTTTCGTAAAAAATCAAAAGTTTTTGTGGTAGAGGGCCAGCAGGAAAATGAAAGGGCCATTCAGTATGATTTTGAACCGCTGGAGTTCTTTATCTGTGAAAATATCTTTAAAGGAACTCTTCCCGATGGAAAAATCCATTATGTAAGTGTAAAAGTCTATGAAAAAATAGCTTACAGAGGAAGTTCCGAAGGAATTATCGGCATTTACCATACCAAAGAAAATTCACTTTCATCATTTGTTCCTAAAGAAGATGCTACGATAATCATTGTAGAAGGCGTGGAAAAACCGGGAAATCTTGGCGCTATTTTAAGAAGCTGTGAGGCATTTGGTATTGATGCGCTGATTGTTGCTGACGGGAAAACCGATTTCTACAACCCTAATGTGATCAGATCCAGTGTAGGATGCCTTTTCGGAATGGAAGTCTATCAGGCTGAAAATACGGAAACATTGGAATTCCTGCAGAAAAACAGTTTCAATATCTACACTACGCTGATGGACGAAAGTGCTGAAGACCTTTATCAAAGAGATTTCAGACAGCGTTCTGCCGTATTATTCGGAACGGAACATTCCGGGTTAAGTGACTTCTGGATCGGAAAAGGAAAAAACACACTGATCCCCATGGCCGGAAGTATTGATTCTTTGAACCTGAGCAATGCAGTAGCAATTACGTGCTATGAATCTCTGAAACAAAAGAAAGGATAAACTGTTGGTCTTATTCTGATAGTAAATAGATTGCTTCGCCTAAGTCCCGCAATGACTAAGCATAAAAAAACCGTTTCACTGGGTGAAACGGTTCTTTTATTGTTAAGCGTATGCTAGAATTATTTCTTAGCAGCATCTTTAGCAGCATCAGCAGCTCCTTTAGCAGCATCAGCAGCACCTTTAGCAGCGTCAGCAGCACCTTTAGCAGCATCTTTAGCAACTTCAGCACCAGCAGCAGTAGTAGCAGCAGCAGCATCTTTAGTAGCTTCTACAGCAGTAGTTGCAGCAGAATCAACAACTTTAGCAGCTGAATCAGAAACTACAGCAGCAGAATCAGCTACAGTAGCAGCAGCAGAATCAGTTGTACCTTCAGTAGCAGTAGCTTCAGTTTTTTTACAAGCAACTAGAGAGATTGCAGCGATAGCAGCTACGAATAATGACTTTTTCATAATAAATTAAATTTAATTTTGTTAATATTGTTTTATAAAATTTTCTTCTGTTCTGTTATTTGAACAAGACAAAGGTAGAGCAGTTAGAAAATTTGTCTATGAAAAATAATTGTAATACCTTTGTAAAATAGTTTTACAAAAAAACATAGCTGATAATCAACAATTTAATTATTTTTTGAAAAATTGACAGATTTGGATCTATTACACTTTGAACAGCTAAAAAAGGATGTTCAGGGTCAATACTTAAAAGAATATACCCCTTCGCAGGATGACATATCCAAGTGGAAGGGTATAGATATTATATATTTTCAGGAAGACCTTCGAAAAAAAGCGAAAGGAAACATCAGTGAAAAGTCATTTTACACTTATTTTAAAACTTCACCGGTTACTAAATTACCAAGAATAGATATGCTCAATTTATTGAGTATTTATGCAGGTTACAACTCATGGTACGATTTCAAGAAACAGCATCTTTTTGCGGGTGAATTACTTCAGGAAAATGAAAATTTTGAAGACGAAGATCTCGAAGAACTTGAAAAAACAGTTTCTGAAGCTCCTGAACTTCCAAAAACTGAATTTCAACCTAAAAAAGTTGAAATCAGGACCCCAGAAAATACTGATTTACAAAAATCGAATACTGAAAATCAATTAGTTAATCAAAACAAGACAATTACCCACGAAACTGAAATTTCATCTGTTCCGGCAAAGAAAAATTTCTTCAAAAAGAATGCCTGGGCACTTGTTACTTCAGTTTTGATTACCATTACCGGTCTTTTAGGTTTTAAAGATGTTCTTTTTTCAAAAACTTATAAATATTGTTTCATTGATAAGGACAGAGGAGTTTCTGTGATCAATACTTTAGAAATAATGGTAGTGAAGGAAAATGAATCTCCGTTGATGTATAAAATAAAGCCGGGCGAATGTTTTTATTATTCTACCAAGGATAAAAATTTAAAAATGAGAATCAGCGCCCCTTTCTATGAGCCACTGGAAGTGAACAGAAACCTTGAAAATGCTCCTGAAGAAGAAAAGATCGAATTAAAGCCGGATGATTACAAGATGGCGGTTTATTATTTCTCTATCAAAGACATCAAGGGAGGAAATCCGGATGAGCAGGTTGCTCTTATCAAGCAAAAAAGAAATCAGCTTGAAAACCTGATCAGTAACAATGCAGTAATTTATCAGGTATATGACAATGATACGTATGGTATAGAAAGCCTGAATAAGCAGAAATATATCACGCTGGTAACTACTCCAACGACCTCTCTGAAAAACCTGAATGTAATAGAAATGAAAAAGGATACCAAAGGTAAAATTGTATCCATCAAATTTAAAATTGCTACCACAGATGAAAAGAATAAGTAATTTTTTAATTTTCACCGTGCTTCTGACGTTATTTATTGCCTGTAATAATAAAACCTCAGAGGTAAGCGACCTCGATAAGCTACGAAACAGCACCAACGAAAAAAGCTACCCTGCCGTACAGATGGATAGCATGCAGGCGATTAATTCCATCACCAAACAGAAAGTTCAGGAACTTCTTGATCTATCTACTCTATATCTCAGTGGAAACAGAAATACGGAAATAGATACTGTCATTTATTCCCAGATGGAAAGCTATTTTCACAAACCGGATTCACTGACATTTAAAAGATTACTGAAAGAACTGGACAGCATGAAAGTAAAGACAGCGAAAGTCAGCAATCTGAATGTATATAAAGATTTTTATAAAAAAGATACACTAGACTACGCCAAGTTTAATGTGGAATATTTTGATAGTAAGAACAAGTCTCTGGGAAGCTTTGAAAAGAATGCACAATACATCTTATTGTCTACATCAAAGCTTAAAAAAGAGTTTAAATTCTACTTTTTAGATTTTTATTCCAAACCGCTTCAAAAAGACAGCACTTCGGTAGGAGTAACCAAATAGTCAAGAGGAATATCATTTTCCCAGACATCATCCACATATTCATCGGGGGCAAAATAATTGACTCCGATTTTTTTTGCCTCGGGAGAAATAGTTTGAAACAAGCCGTCATAAAATCCTTTACCATAGCCTACTCTGTTCCCTTTTTTGTCGCAATACAACAAAGGCGTAATCACATAATGAAAGTATTTTTCGCCAGAATCTTCATTGGAAACAGGTTCTGAAATCCCCCAACTGTTGGTTTCAAAAGCAGTATCTTCGGAAATTTCAATATTAATCAGTTTATCCGCTACAATTTTAGGAACATACACCCGGATATTCTGTGCTAAAAAATATTGAATGAAGATTTGGGTATCAATTTCTTTTCTTGCCGGAATCGGGATAAAAACGTGTACTTTTTCTGATTCTTTTGGCTTAAAATATTGAATGAAATTCTCAAAAATCTTCTCAGATAACAGAAAAGCCTCATCGGCAGACAAGGCTTTCCTTTTTTGGGTATATTTTTTTCTAAGCTCAGCTTTCAGCATAATGATTAAGTGATTCTTACAGAAATAATTTTCACAGGACAGGCGTTGGCAGCTCTCTCCAAATATTCAAACGCTTCGTGGTCTGGTGTTTTTAACGTGTAGAAGCCTTTTTTATCAATAGTCTTAAGCAATACCGATTTACCATCTTTTTTAGACATTCTAAAATATTCCGGAGCAAATTCGACACAGTAATTACAACCAATACATTTTTCTCTCTGAAGTGTAGCAATGACCATTACGCTTTAACAATTTTATATAATTTGTCACTTGGCCGTACACGGAACTTCGTAGGAAAAGTAATCACATCAGACTTTGTTGCCTTGTCTGCCCCTGTCTTCGCATCAACAATCATACTTTCGATGACCATTTCCTGTGATCCTGTAGTAGGTCCCTGTATAAGGACACTGTCTCCTACAGAAATATCATAGGCTTCAACCACAAATTCTGCAATATTGGATTTCGGATAGAAATGCCGTCCTTTTCCAATATAAACTTTCTTTTGTGTTGCACTGGAACCGGAGTTTGAAGACCAGTCACCCAGCTCCTGACCAAGATAATATCCACTCCAGAAGCCTCTGTTGTATACGGTCTCCAGAAGTTTCATCCATTCACCCACTTTTTCTTGAGAAAACGTTCCTTCCGCAATACTGTCAATTGCTTCTCTATAACATTTTGTAACTGTTGCTACATATTCCGGAGCCCTCCCTCTTCCTTCTATCTTTAAGACTTTCACGCCGGCATCCACAATCTGATTCAGGAAACCAATCGTACAAAGGTCTTTGGGAGACATCATATATTCGTTATCAAGTTCAATTTCAAAACCTGACTCCTGATCAATCACTGTATATTTTTTCCGGCAGTTCTGTTTGCAGGCCCCTCTGTTTGCTGAAGAATTATGGGAATGCAGGCTCAGATAACATTTCCCGGATACAGCCATGCATAAGGCACCATGTCCGAAAATCTCCACTTCAACAAGATTACCGGAAGGTCCTTTTACCTGATCTTTTTCAATCTGAGTACAGATTTTTTTGATCTGGCTGATACTTAATTCACGGCTCATCACCATGGTATCAGCAAAAAGAGCATAGAATTTTACGGTTTCAATATTGGTTATATTAATCTGGGTGGAAATATGCACCTCCATACCAATTTGCCTTGCATAAGAGATTACAGCCTGGTCCATTGCAATTACTGCTGTGAGACCTGCTTCTTTCGCTTTATCTAAAAGTGTTCTGACGATAGACAGATCATGATCATAGATGATGGTGTTAAGGGTCAGATACGTTCTTACTCCTTTTTCAGCACATCTTTTGGCGATTTCCGGCAGATCATCAATCGTGAAGTTCATTGTTGCTCTTGCACGCATGTTGAGCTGCTCAACACCAAAATAGACAGAGTCTGCACCGTTATCTATAGCTGCCTGAAGTGATATGAAATCTCCTGCAGGAGACATCAGTTCTATTTTTCCGCTTGTTGTCATTGTAAGTCTGGAATTATTAAGTTGTTAAAACAGAAATAATTGTATTGACAGCTATGAATTATGCATTTTGCACAATTCTGTACAATTTATCAGATAAACGAACTCTGAATGGCAGTGCAAATGTAATCTGATCTCCAATGTTTGCCGTTTCACAAGGCCCTCCGTTAGCATAGATTTCAGTAATGGTAACTTCCTGTTCTCCTGTTGTTGGACCGGAAATTAATACTTTATCACCTATTGACAGATCTTTGTTCTCAATTAAAAACTGTGCAATTTTTGATTTTGAATAGTAATGCTCTGCTTTACCAATCAATTCTTTTTTGACAGCAATCTTCTGACGGATATTTTTTGTCTCAGCTTTTGCCAAAGGCTTATCAGTTAAATCTCCTGAGTTTTTAAATTTCAGGGCATCTGATTTTCCTTTTCTGAATACTTTATTTCCAACCTGTAATCCCTTTCTCAGTTTCACCTGTTCATCCCACGGCAAATGAATGGTATCCAGACATTCTGTAGAGCAGCAGTTTTCCATCGCAGCTTTACAGTCGTCACATTGGATAAACAACAAATGACAGGCATCATTGGCACAATTGGTATGATTATCACAAGGTTTTCCACACTGGTGGCATTGTGCAATAATATCATCTGTAATTCTCTCCCCCAGGCGGTGGTCAAATACAAAGTTTTTACCAATGAATTTACTTTTTATTCCTTCTTCTTTGATCTGGCGTGTATATTCAATGATACCGCCTTCCAGCTGATATACATTTTTGAATCCCTGATGTTTGAAGTAAGCACTTGCTTTTTCACAACGGATTCCACCGGTACAATACATCAGCAGGTTTTTATCTTCTTTAAAATCCTGTAACTGTTCATTGATGATGGGTAAACTTTCTCTGAAATTTTCCACATCCGGAGTAATGGCACCTTCAAAATGCCCTACTTCACTTTCGTAATGATTTCTGAAATCTACAACAATGGTATTGGGGTCTTCCAGCATATTATTGAATTCCTGAGCTTTTAAGTGAATTCCTTTATTGGTCACATCAAAAGTTTCGTCATTCAAACCGTCAGCAACAATTTTGTTTCTGACTTTTATGGTTAATTTTAAAAATGAGTAATTGTCCTGGTCTACCGCTACATTCAAACGGATTCCTTTCATGAAGTCATAAACTTCCAGCGTATCACGAAAAGCCTCAAACTGATCTGCAGGAACACTCATCTGAGCATTAATTCCTTCTGTAGCAACATAAATACGGCCAAGAGCATCAAGGGCATTCCAGGCTATAAATAATTCGTCGCGAAATTTTTTGGGGTCTTCGATTTTGGCATACGCATAGAAAGACAAGGTAAGGCGGTCTTTACCGGCTTCATCAATAAGTTGAGCTCTTTCTTCTGCGCTTAAGGTGTTATACAGTTGCATGCTATAAACGTTTTAAGTGAGAATAAAAATTTTTGCAAAGATAATAATTTTAGAATTAAGTATATTTATGACACCAATTACGAACAATAAGCAGTAACCTGCCAGCAATGAAAATCAGATCACTATGTATGATAAGTCTGCCATATTTTCTTTAATTTTTTTTTAAGTTTTGTTAACTGTGGCATTAACAATTATGACATAAGGCACAAAATCATATAATAGCCGTTAAATTTTAGTTAAAATTGAAACATAGCATACTAATTGCTTACTTATTTAACATTAAATTTGTTTACTCAAAAACATAAAAAGAAAATTAATTAATAAACAAGAAAGATATACAATGAAGAGTACTTTAAAAAAACTATTACCATTTGCAGTAGTTGGAGTCCTTTCCGGAGCTACTACCGTTGGAGCTTTACAATATTTCGGACACGGCTCCAACAATGGAGATCAATCTTATTTCACAACAGCAGCACCCAATACTTCATTCGCAGGAATGAATACGGGAGCCGTAGGTGATGATTTTGTAAAGGCGGCTAAAACAACCGTTCCCGCTGTAGTAACTATTAAAAATTATCAAAGCAGAACATCAAGCAGAGCTTCAGAGCAGGATTTGTTTGACTTTTTCTTCGGAGATCCTTTCGGGGGAAGAGGCCAGCAGAGACAAAAGCAGCAGGTTCCTGATAATATGCCATCGGGAATGGGTTCAGGGGTAATCATCTCTCCGGACGGTTATATCATTTCCAACAACCACGTGGTAGCAGGTGCCAATAAGCTGGAAGTCGTACTAAGCAACAAAAAATCATATATTGCAACATTGGTTGGAACAGACCCCAATACAGATATCTCTTTATTAAAGATTGAAGAAAAAGGGCTTCCTTATCTGAATTTTGCGAATTCTGACAATATTGACGTAGGGCAATGGGTTCTTGCGGTAGGAAATCCACTAGGATTAAACTCTACGGTAACAGCAGGTATTGTTTCTGCTAAAGGAAGAGGTATCGGAATCCTGGGAAGCCAGGGAAAAGCTGCTAATCCTATCGAAAGTTTCATCCAGACGGATGCTGCTATTAACCCGGGTAACTCAGGAGGTGCGTTGGTAAATACCAATGGAGAACTTATCGGGATCAACTCTGCGATTCAGTCTACCACAGGATATTACCAGGGATACGGATTTGCCGTTCCTTCTAACCTGGCGAGAAAAATTGTTGAGGATATCAAGAAATTCGGAATCGTACAGAGAGGATTCCTTGGAGTTCAGTCTTTAGATCTTTCAAATGATCAGTTAGTAGCATCTTACAACAAGCAGTTTAAAACCAATCTGAAAGTAGGTTCAGGAATCTATATTACAGGATTTGGTGAAAACAGTGGTGCTGAAGATGCAGGATTGAAAAAAGGAGACGTTATCACCAAAGTAGACAACTACGATATTACAGACTTTGCTGATCTTTCCATGTCTATCGGAAGCAAGCGTCCTGGTGACAAAGTTCAGGTAACCTATTCAAGAAATGGTAAAGAAGGAACTACTTCGGTAACGCTCAGAGACCAGAAAGGAGGAACTTCAACCAGAACGAAAGCCGATCTTAGCGTAACAGAAAAAATCGGATCTGAATTTGACCCTCTTACGGAGCGTTTCAAAACAGAATATGGACTGAACAGTGGTGTAGTAGCTAAAAACGTTTCTGAGGGCAGTGAAATGGCTAAAATCGGAATTGTAGATAACTATATCATCATCGAGGTAAACGGCAAACCTGTCAATTCACAGAAAGATGTAGAAAAGATCCTTGAGAAATATCAGGGGAATGTACAGGTGAAATTCGTGGATGATTACGGAAGAATTTATACGAAAGGATTCAAAATGCCTTAATTGAATTTTTTTGATTTCACATTAAAAATTTAACCATTCTTGCTTAAGAATGGTTTTTTTATGAAAAAAAGTTAACTAAACTCAATGCAGAAACTAACACAAGCCATATAAAACACTGATAAACACACTTCTATTTTTTATATATTTGAAAAAACAAAAATGCATGAAAAAAGCTACCTATGAGGATAGAGAGAAAGTCGTTACTATTTTATGCCAGTCCTTCATAAATGTTCTTATTCCCAATTCTATCAATTTTGTCATAAAGAATTCTGGCAACAGATATAAGAGATTGAAAGCATTAATGGAGTTTCAATTTGATTTATCAATGCTAAATGGAAGTATATTTCTCAGCGACGATCACAAAGCGTGCATTTTATACTTAGACAAATTCCCGATCAGTTTAAAAAAAATCTGGCTTGAAATAAAATTGCTGTTCAATTGTATTGGAATTGAAAATATCTTTAAAGTTTTACAACGAGAAAAACTCTTAGCAAAATTTCATCCGGAAGAAAAATTTGTTCATTTATGGTTAATGGCTGTAGTTCCTGGTGAACAGGGAAAAGGAATTGGAACAAAACTTTTACAAGAATCTATGAGTAAATATGAGAACGAACTCATATATGTTGAAACAACAACATTAGAAAACAGAACCTTCTACCAACAAAATGGATTTACCATTTTCCATGAAACCTTTGAGCTGGATTATCCACTTTATTTTTTGAAATATGTTTAATACGGAAATCTACTAACTCTTTTCAACAAAAAGCGCTGCAGAAATCTGCAGCGCTTTTTTATTGTTTATTTAGACTTGTTCATTTTGTCAGCTATACTTTTCTTTTTATTTCTCTCATAGATCACTTCTACAATCTTCCCTCCAATCCAGGAAAACGGAAAGAACGTAAGAAAAATGGAGATCTTATAAAATGTAGGATGATAAGGAAAAATAATAACATCCAACATGGCAATAAAAAGCATAATAAAGCCAATCAGAATAGCATAGGCTACTTTAGCATATTTAACGATAATTGCTGTTGCCACTCCTCCAATCGTAGTTCCTAATCCGGAAATAAATAAAAGGAAGCCAAAAAACGCCTTATCATCTTTCATACTGAAGAGAAACCTTTGCCAATGCTCAAACGGAGCAAAAGCCTCAAAAGTTACCCATTGCGGAAAAGCCCTTATACCAAGAGTAATAATAAGCCCTGCAATACCAAGACCTATCAGAACCGCAATTGTATTTCTTATAAAATTCATTAATCCTGATGTGCAATCATAGAAATTTCGATATCCACATTTTTAGGCAAACATGAAACCTGTACTGTTTCACGGGCAGGATAGCTTTCTGAATCCAAGTAAGATGCATAGATATCATTCATTACAGCAAAATCATCCATACTTTTAAGAAAGATAGTAGCTTTTACAACGTTTTTGAAAGTCATGCCAGCTTCAGTAAGGATAGCTTCAAGGTTTTTCATTACCTGGTGCGTTTCCTTTTCAATTCCTTCTACCAGTTTACCAGTTGCAGGATCTACAGGAATCTGCCCGGAGATATACAAAACTCCGTTGGCCATATTAGCTTGTGAATAAGGTCCGATTGCTGCAGGTGCATTAACTGTGTTGATTATTTGTTTCATATGCGGATATTTAATTTTTTTCTAAGGGTCATAAGCAATCACTATCTGCCATATTCGTTGGTCTTTGAATTCTGCCAACAGTGATTTCATTAGAATTTATTCTGCCTGCAAATATAAAATTTATATTCTCAAATGCCAATCTGATATTAGAAAGGTGCATTAGGCTGGGTAAAGCTTCTGTCTTTGTACTTCAAGGCATCACTTAAGATATTGGCTTTGATACCGATAAAGAAGTCATACACTTTATACTGTCCGAAAGGAACCCAGTTGAAATTGATCGTAAAGCTTCGCTGATCTCTTGAAAAACCAATTCTTGTATATGCCAATTCTTTGGTCACCATATCATAATGGGTACTTCCGTTGATATTCCAGTATGGAGTCAGTTTGATGCTTCCATCCAAACCTAAAGATGCAATTTTATTACCAAACCTGCTTAATCCTTTAGAATAAGCGTAATTGGCGCTGACATTTAAAGTCCAGGCCTGATCAAAATGAGCATAATGATCATCATCAAAATAATAATTTTCATTTCGGATTTCTCCTTTCGAAGAATACTTTTTGGCATAATCTGTTTTTTCTCCAAAAATTTCGCTGCTTAAAGGATATGATAGCTGAACATTGAATCCCTGTACACTGAAGTGTCCGAACTGCTCTGTTCTTATTCCTGTATCCTGTCCCGGCAAGAACTCGATTTTATAAGGTTCCAGTGCAAGACTGGTATTTACCGTCAGTTTATTATTGAAAAATGAAGACTGCCCGTTGATGGAGAACACAGACCAAGGGTGATCTTTAGCCGCAAAGTTATAGCTTCCTGCAAGGTTTAAAGATTCAAAAATTTTGATTTTCTTTACTCCCGTAGAATCACTCTTAGACTTTACTTTCATCTCAATATTGTTACCGATATTGAAACCTAAAGCTCCCTGCATACCGCTTGACGGGCTTCCGACAATTCCTTTTTCAAAAATAGAATACGGCGTCAACGCTCCGTTTGCATTATAATAGTTTCTGTAATATCCGAAATTAGGACTTGAAAAATCCGGGGAATAAGTAAAGCTTACACTCGGGGTCATCATATGTCTTACGGCTTCCACAGCAGATCCTTTTTTGAATTTCATCATTCCGAAAAGTGTCGTCTGGAGACTGGCGGAAGTGGAGAAAGTAGAATATCCTGTAAAGTTTTTATTGATTTCATCAACAGTTACATTCTTTACCGGATCATAATATCTGTTCAGTGTTTTTGTTGTCAGGGCATTGTCAATATTCGCACTTAAACTGAAAGTAAAATATTTCGCCAAAGTTGTATTGGTAGCCAATGCGATATTATTTTTAAGGCCGGTCTGCATTTTATCCCACATTTCTTTTTTAAACAACTCATTTTCCTGAGTATTCACGAAATTGGTAAGGTTGAAACCGGTATTCACTGTAATATTTTCAAGCAATCCCTGTCTGATCCCTGTTCTTGATTTAAATAAATAGAACTGGTTGATGGCCACATTCATCTGCGGAAGACGAAGGTCTGCCAATCCTGTCGCAAAGTTCTGGGAATATGAAGCAGTTCCCGTAATCGTCATCGGCAGTTTCAGGAATCTTTTGGTAAGGGTTACCGTAGAGTTCTGCTGAGTATTCAATACATTCTGGTTGAAAATGTAATTGTTGTTAAGCGGGTTGTTATAGAACTTGGTACTTACAATATCAACAGAAGCACTGAATGTAAGGAAAGGATTGGCTTTGGAATCCTGCGAGTGAGTCCAGTTGATTCGGTAGGTACTGTTTTTAGTATAATCGTCCAGACCTTTGATTCCTCTCACCATTGTACCGATATCTGCCGTAAAGTTTCCTGAGTAACGGTATTTTTTCTGGTAATTCACCTGCGGACGTAAATTCCAGCTTCCTTTTGTATAAATATCTGCTAAAACCTTAAGGTCAAAATGTTCCCCAATGGGTTGGTAATATCCTATTCCGTTCAGGAAGAAACCTACATCTTCTCTTTCCCCGAAACTTGGAATCAGAATACCTGCAGCTCTTTTATCTGAGAATGGTAAAATAGCGAATGGAAGATAAAGCGGTGTAGGAACCTGTTCGATAAACATCTGAATAGGACCGGTCACGATCTGGGATTTTGTTTTGGTTTTAATCAGCTTAATATTATAAGCTCTCATAAAATAATCCGCTGCCGTATCTTTTTTCTTGATAAAATAATCATCCGTTGTATAATCTGCTTTTCTCATTGCAAATACGGAATCATTATATTTTTTAGTTTTCTGCGCTATAATTACCCCTTCACTTTCTTCTGTTCTTGCATTGAAGGCAATGGCCTGTTTTGTTTTTGTATTATAGCTGAATTCGTTAGTTTCGTATTTTTTTCCGGCCTGCGTAGTGATTACAGGCTCCACAATCTTGCCCAAAGAGTCTTGTTTTCCTCTTGCATAGATCAGATTTTTATTATCATCAATAGAGATATAATCTGCATCAATCTGCATATCCTGATACTTTACCTGAGCATTTTTGTTCAGGAATGTCATTTTTTTCGGAACGTCTCTTCTCTGATCATCCGCTTTTGTACGGAGAACATCATTGAGGGTTTCTTTTTTTACAACTATGGTATCCTTTTTGGAAATAGTATCATTAACCGCATTTTTAGGCAATTTTTCAGGAGTTTTCTGTGCTAAAAAATTGTTAAAAATTAGGATAATTAAAATTTGTAATATATTTTTGAAGACGGTTTTGGCCAATTTTATACTATATAATTAAGGCCCAAAATTAATATAATTTTTATAACTGTAAGATGCACAAACAAAATTTTAAAATAATTTTATCATTTCTCCTTATCCTTATCAGCAACTTTATTTTCTCCCAGAAGAAGTTTACTATCGTTCTGGATGCGGGACACGGAGGAAGTGATCATGGAGCCAACAGGACTTATTCGGACATCGGAAGAGTCGCAGAAAAAGACATTACACTTGCCATTACGTTAAAAGTGGGTGCCATGTTAGAAAAAAACAGAGATTTTAAGGTAATCTATACCCGTAAAATAGACGAGTATCCGTCTCTGTCTGACAGAACCAATCTGGCCAACAGAAGCAAAGCAGACCTTTTTATATCCATTCACTGTAACTCTTCCCAGAGACCTACAGCGTATGGAACAGAAACGTATGTGCAGGGACCCAACCAGAATAATGAAAACCTGGAAGTAGCCAAAAGAGAAAATGACGTAATTTTCCTGGATGAAAAAGATAAGCAGATCTTTGGTTCTTATAATCCGGACTCCCCGGAATCATTAATTGCCCTGAAACTTCAACAAAGTAAATATCTCGAATCAAGTCTTCTTTTGGGAGGATTGGTAGAAGATAACTTTGTGAATAAAGATAAAAGATCTTCAAGAGGTGTATTTCAGAAAAACCTTCACGTTCTCCGTATGAATGCCATGCCATCTGTACTGATAGAAACCGGGTTCATCAATCACCCTGAAGAAAGTCACTACATCGCTTCAGATAAAGGGCAGACTGAAATTGCAGAAAGTATCTACAATGCCATAATTGATTATAAAAAGGCGATTGACAGAAAATCCGGTGGTTCTATTGCAACAAGAAAGCCAGAGCCGGAAAAACCTGCAGAGGTTCCTTTGAAAAATGATTTCAGAATTCTATTAATGAGTTCACCTACGAAATACAATGAAAATGATCCTGCCCTGAAAGGCCTGAACTATATTCTTACGCTTAAAGAAAACGGACAGTACAAGTATTACTATGCTGTCACCAATATGGCTTCGGTAAAAGATATTAACCTTAAAACAGCGAAAGATGCAGGTTTCAGAAATGCATTTGCCGTAGGATTTATGCCTAATCAGAGAATCAGCATGGGATATTATACGATTGAAGTGTATGCAGGCGATAAACTGAACGGGAATTCTTATATCCTCCAGAATTTAAAAGATGTGGAACGAAATAAGGACAACGGTGTATTCTACTACACATATGGAAAAGTATACACATTGGAAGATGCTGTAAAACTTCAGAAGGAACTTGAAGCCAAAGGTATCAAAAATACGGTGATACAAAAGGTCTACAGATAAATCAAAAAAAATAATTTTGAAGTTTAAAAGTTAATTCCTACTTTTGCAACCTCAAAATTTGGCCTATTCGTCTAGTGGTCAGGACTCAAGATTTTCATTCTTGCAACAGGGGTTCGATTCCCCTATAGGCTACAAAAATACAAACCTTTAACTGATCAGTTGAAGGTTTTTTTATAAGCTTTTTCATTCTGTTTTTTAATTTAAAAAAAGCTTTTTGAGCATTAGCAGTATGGAAGAATGTTTCAAATTTTGTGATTATAGTATAATAGATGAAGTAATATCCGAATTTTAATATACTGACAGCATGAGAATTACTGTTATTCTATTGAAAAGTCCATTACTTTTATTTGAAAAAGGCAATCCCTATATGTTATATGTCACAAAAGCATTATATTTGCAAAAAATTTATCCATAGTTGGTTCTACCAATATGGTAACACTGATGAAAAATATTATTGATAAATCATTGTTTGCAGTTTTCTGCAGACCATCAAATTTTATATCATGCCGGATTTAAAAATACAAGAAGCGAAATTGCTTTTTAAGAAAATCCACTCTAACCCAAAAAGTTACGATTTACAAATCAATGAAGGCGGGATTACAGGCAGAGATGATAAAATCAGTTTCAGGCTTTACAGGACTGGAGAAAGGGTTGCTTTTGAAGTAACAATTGATGAACTTACTTTCACCAATACCACTGGAGAATGGAATAATGCACTGATCATGCTGGGAAATACGATCAAAAAATTAGAGAAAGAACAAGAAAATTTAAAAATAGAACAGGCAATAAATAAACTCAGAAAGTATCTATCAGAAGAAAATTAAAATTTTTAAAAATAAATTTGGTAGTTTAAAAAAAAGTTTATAGTTTTGCACTCACATTTAAACGATATGGCAAATCATAAATCAGCACTAAAGAGAATCAGACAAAACGAAACTAGAAGACTTCGTAACAGATATTACCACAAGACTGCTAGAACAGCTTTAAAAGCTTTAAGAAATGAAGAGAACAAAGCTGCTGCTACAGAACAATTGCCAAAAGTTATCGCTTTATTGGATAAATTAGCTAAGAAAAATATTATCCACAAAAACAAAGCAGCTAACTTGAAAAGCAAATTAACAAAGCACGTTAATAAATTAGCGTAACAATACAGCTGGCCCGTTCGTCTATCGGTTAGGACCTCAGATTTTCATTCTGGTAAGAGGGGTTCGATTCCCCTACGGGCTACTTACATCTTATAAGACCACTGTAACATCGGTGGTTTTATAAAGATCACTGTAGAAAAAGCTATATTTAAATAAATCTAACCGGCCCGTTCGTCTATCGGTTAGGACCTCAGATTTTCATTCTGGTAAGAGGGGTTCGATTCCCCTACGGGCTACAATAAGAGTTGACACTTATAAAAACAAAAGCTAACACATTACTTCGGTAATGGAAGATAGAGGGCCCGTTCGTCTATCGGTTAGGACCTCAGATTTTCATTCTGGTAAGAGGGGTTCGATTCCCCTACGGGCTACAAAAGGACTTTTTCGAAAGTCCTTTTTTCGTTTCTATATATAGATTTCGGGGATTCTTCCCAAGGTTTAAGCTTTCTATAGCTCCATTATACCTACCCTAAGGAACTAAGCGATAATTTCTTCAGATACAATAGTCTATCCACCAGACCTCTTGTACAATTTTCACCCCAACAGGAACGTCATATTAAATTTCATTAAAAATATCACCAATAATGGAAATATTTTTTTTACTTCTTCCATTAATCCTTAAATTTGGATAAAACTATTCATTTTTAAAATATATAACATGAAATTCAATTTATTTTCGGGAAGCCCATCCTCTTTAAAGGCCGGATTGATGGCTTTATTTTTATTTTCTGCCGGCACAATGTCCTTGGCACAAAACAGAATTTATGCACACGCACAAAGCTCCGGAGTATTCGGAGTAGCCTGCCTGGGATGTCATATTGATAATCCCCTTAACGCTGTAGGAGATAATGAGGATGACTATTCAACAATGGTGTTGGGAACAGTCCTGTTGGGAGGAATTCAGCAAACTCTGATTTTTCCTGACCTAAGATCTGACACAAGGCTGGTAGTAGGAATCGGAACAGACAACATACCATTATCTGTACAGTTGTTAAGCGGAGTAACGCTTGAAACAATGAATGGCGGTACATCCAATGATGACCGGAGAACAATTGATGTAAGCCTTCTTAAACTGGGCGCAACCCCAAACAGAGGTACAATAGAATTCAAACCTACAAAGCCTTATGATGGGATAAGAATCGGATTAACAGGTGGTGTTCTAAGCCTTGGCGGTGGTTTCAGAGTTTATTATTCTTACCAGGATCCCTTAATGAATATTATGGTTCACAGTCAGAACGGACAGGTTACTCTTGGTGGAAATGTTCCTGTGGAAGGTTCCGAAATTACTTTGTTCAACAATTCAGGAAAAGAAGTATTCCGTTCCAAGCTGACCTCAAATATATTTGAGCCGAAACAGCCGGAAGGTGTTTATATCATGAATGTGCAAACGAAAGAAGGTAAAACCTATTCCAAAAAAATTGTAATCAAATAATTTAATAAATGATAGATTAAATGCGGTAGATTTTTTCAAGCCTGCCGTATTTTTCACATTCATTTTCAGTCAAGTACAAATAACCACTTCATTAAATAATAATAAATCATCAATTGTAAATATCAATAAATTATTAACAAATCACATAATTATGAAATAAAATATGCAACATAATTATTTTATTTATAAATTTACAAAAAAACTAAAATCCAAAATTTTCTACATATGAAAACTTATTTATTATTGAGCCAACGCACGATGAAAGCTGCAGTTTTGGCATCATTCCTATTTTTAACCAGCACAATGTCTTTTGCTCAGATTGTAAAAACCTATGCAAGCAGCCAAACCAATCAGGTGCTTGGCGTATGCCTGGGCTGCGGTGTATTGAATCCTGAGAATGCTGTAGGAAGCAACGAAAACGATTACTCTACACTACAGGTTTCTGTGGGTCTTCTTGCAAGAACAGAACAGACATTGATTTTCCCAACTACCAATATTGCGAACAATACCAATAAACTTGTTCTTGCGATAGGTTCAAACGGGACTCCTCTATCTGCACAGTTATTGGGCGGGGTATCTATTGAAACATTTAATGGAGATGTTTCCAATAACGATTACACAAGTCTTGCCACAAAACTGATCACTCTTGGAAGCGGAGATCCAAGCAAAGGAGAAATAGAGATGACGATGAACATCCCTTTTGACCGTATTAAAATAAATGTGAATTCCGGATTATTGAACATCGGTGGAGAGCTTAGAGTATACTATGCTTACCAGTACAAAGATCCTTTCATCAATTTCATGGCTCACAGCCAGGACGGGCAGTTCACTCTTGACAAAAATGTTTCTGCAGAAGGTTCCGAAGTTACTTTAACCAATACTTCAGGAAAAGAAGTATTCCGTTCCAAGCTGACATCAAATACTTTTGATACCAAACAGCCACAAGGGGTATATATTATGAAACTTCAGACAAAAGAAGGAAAAACATACTCTAAAAAAGTGATTATCAAATAAAGAAGATATAACAACAGAATGAACCCGGCAAGCTTTAAAAGCTTGCCGGGTTTTTAATATCATCTCCTATTGATGGATCAATAAAAACCCCTGACCAAAATTGATCAGGGGTTAAAATAACAAGATTACTATCTGCAATATAGTATTAGTTTTTGATTAATTTCTGCTGATATACCGCTTTATCGGTTACAGCTTTTACAATATAAATACCCTTTGGAAGTGTACTTACATTAATCTGACCATTGCTCAGCTGTACATTGATTACTCTGCCTGAAGCATCGTAAAGAGAAACATTCTGAATTTTCTCCTGAGTTTTAATCGTAAGAATATCAGTTACCGGATTCGGATAAATGCTGAATTCCAGTTTCTTCACCTCAGCAGTTGCTAATGTTGATGCAGTACTGTTTACTGTAAGTGTTTTTTCAACTAATTTACCGTTTGAGTTAAAGCTGATCACAATATCAGACGTGCCTGAAACAAGTGGTGTCAGAACCAGCTCATCATTATTGTTAATCACCGCAGAAACCGTGGCAGGGTTGCTGTTTGATTTGATAGATTTCACAACAGATACCGTCATATTGTCTGCATCAGAAACTATTGATTTCAGATCAATTGTCGTTGTGTTTCCTGCAGTAACCTGTGAAGGGAAAACATTACTTACAACAGGAACTGAGTTATTGGTAAATACCGTCAGTGAAGGGAACCAATAGTAGTCGTTCAGAGTTTTTGTATTGATAAGGGCTCCGGTCATATCATAGGTATGAATCCAGTTTTTCTGGTAGTGTGCTCCATATCCGCTTTCTGTGGTATTCAGAACCAACTCTCCGGTAACAGGGTTTACACGAAGAGCCGCTCCGTACGGAATTTGTTTAAACTGACCTGTTTGTCCTGGAATTGCAGCAAAGTTTTCGTTAAATGTTTTCGTTGTAACATCAAATCTCACAATCTGTGTTCCTGAGCTCCAGCTGCTTATTGAATTGATCCAGTATAAAGCATTTTCTTTGTTACTTGCTGTGAATCTTCCGGCATTCCATGCTCCCCAGTCTCCGATATACTTTGTAGTTGGGATATTGTAGATCTGTGTTGCAAAAGTGGTAGGATTAATGCTGATCAGCTTCTGATCCTGAATTCCCCATACACTTCCGTCTTTAGCCTGAACCACAGAGTAGAAGCCTCCTGCAATAGTACTCACTATCGTATCGGTATCAGGATTAATCACTAAAATTCCTACTCCCTGTTTTACGGCAAAAACATATTGTGAAGTACGGATCATATTTCCGATCTGCCCGTTTCCACCTGTTCCGGTAATTAAATTACCAACCTGTAAATTATCAATATTGAAAAGAACAATACCGGTGGAAGTACCAATATATCCTTTATGTTCATTAACACCTACAAATGATCTTCCGTCACCGCCTCCGATGTTATTAAAACCAGCAATTTTCTGCATAGTCTGTGCATTGGCTACAACCAATCTTCCTCCCGGAGTATATTGAGTATCTCCCCCATCAGCAGCCTGCTTTGATACGAAGTAAAATTTATCACCATAGATTGTTCCGTACTGTGTCGTTGCCCCGAAAGCCTGATTATTATTGGCATTACTGTACACACGGTAATTGATCTGGCCGTTATTATCAATGAAGTTTACAGAACCGTTGGTATGACCAAACCATTCTTCGTTCACCATAAAATATCCGTTGGTATAGTTTGTAGAAGCTACATAGGGAGAAACCGGAGTCATGGTAGAAGAAACAGGTGTTTCATTAAATCCTACATTGAAATTCCATACATCCCAGGAACCATTTTGTAATGTCCGTGAGGAAGCTCCAACACTGGAATATCCGAAATCTGCATCCGTCGGATTCTTTACCCAGTACGCCCAATATCCGTTCACGGTCCAACCTGACTGCCAATGATCGTTCGCAGCATCTATAATGGTGTAGCTGTCGAAATCATAAGCTGTCGTATTGACAAAACCATTGACCGGATATAACGGATAAGTGGTATTTCCGCTTTTGATCAGGGCATTGGTCCCCTGGCCGTTCAGATCAAATCCAATCCCTCCGACTGCTGATCCAAATTGTGTTCCCTGATAAAGCAACGTATATAATCTGTGGTCTGCTTTAGCAATAGCTTTCAGCATGTCTTCTCCGGTAGCACTTCCGTTCCATTTGAATCCCCAAACCATCGCATCAGGATTTTTACCGTCGTTCCACTGTACTACAAAAGCAGCCTGATTGGTTCCCGACCCTACCCAATACTGAATATCAGAAAAACTGATGGCAGTGGTATTAAGATTACTGATCCCTGAAATATCATTTCTGGGCACACCCTGTACTTTTATCTGTGCATTGGATACGCATGCAAACAGAAAAAGCATCATAAAAAGATAAAACTTTTTCATTTTTTATTAATTTAAATAGATTGTATTATTATTTGAAATGCAGATCGTAAGCTCCTGCTACTTCTGTAGAAACTTCACCAAGCCAGCCGGCTTCCTGATTGACTCCTGTATATATTTTCATAAAGTCTACGCCCGGAAGTTTTACATATTTTCCACTTCTGTCTACCGCCCATGAAATATCAATATTGGAAGCTTCATCATTATTCGGAGCATTATCTGCATATCCGAACTCATATGATTTTCCTACCCAATAGGATCCGTCACCGTTCTGATCATAAAAATTATTGGCGAGTCTTGTTCCCGAAAATCCGTAAGAACTCTCAGTATACCATAAAGGATAATAGCTTTGTACGTGAAATGTATTTTTTGTTTTAAACCCCTGATTTCCGAGGTTATCACTCCACTTGATATATTCCACATCGGTCTGCCAGAATTCAGTTCCGGCTACAGGTGTTTTATTTTCGTCAGGCTTAAAATAAGTTATGCTGTAATCTTTTACGGTAGCATTTTTGAAATACTCGCTGCCTGCAATTTCATACCATTCATCATTATCCGGCTTTCCGTTTTTATTTCTGTCGTAGGCCACCATAATAATTCCCGGTTCACAGGATCCTGAACGTTGATCCGCGGCATCATTTCCAAAGAATGCATTTCCGAGTATTTTAAAATCACGTCCATTTAAATTCGGAATGGTATGATCAAAACCGAACACTACATATCCTCCATATCCTCCCAGACTAATCATGGTTGAATTACCTCCCACCAAAGATTCATTGGCTTTCTGAAGCATATTCGCGGCAGTATTCCCTGGTAAATATTCCGGGATTTCATTCATAAACTGTCCTACGGCAGGGCGGAACTCCAATACTTTGGAAATATATTTACTGTATGGCGTCTTTTCTTTGGTAACGATTATTTTAGAATGAAAAACCTGCTCGTTTCCTTTATTCCTGATCTTTAAAGTCAGAGGATAAGCATCTGCATTCACACTGATAAATTCAAGTTCTGAGTTTTGGGAAATAATAGAATCGTTGATACTCCAAGTAACCGATCCTGATGCATTGGTAGGAATACTCAAAACCTTTAAACGCTCAATGGTATAGGAATCATCAAGGCCGTTAAAGGTAAATTCGTCTTCATCATCATGTTTACAGGCAATCGCTCCTAAAAGGAAAAAGGATAAAAGCCCGGTTTTTAAATAAGTAAAGGTATTTCTGTTCATGTCTTAAGGTTGGTTATTTGTATAAAAAAGCGAAGTGGGCAGGGATATTTCCGCCTTCCGTTTTCCATTTAAAGTGTCCGTTTTTATCAAAGCAATACACAAATCCCATGGATACATAATTTCTGGCATCTGTCATGTAGATATCTTCTGTGATTGGGTTTACGGCAATGCCGTAAGGGGTTTTAATAGCATCTTCATATTCTTTGTCAAAAATTCTGTTGGCGATGATCTGTTCTGTTTTTACATCAATGATTCCAAATGTCTTTTTATAGCTGTGGGTATTGTAATTGAATTCATTTCCATAGAAATAGAGTTTATCATTCACGATTGTCATTTCACTCACGGAGAGATGGAAATCTTTCTTGACCGTTCCTGTAGCTGCATCTATTAAATACAAACTGGAAGGAACATTATAATAATCTCCTCTTGAGGTTACATAGAGATCTCCGTAATTATCTTTTTTAATGTGATGAAGATTGATGGCAACATTTATTTTTTTAAGTTCTGTAAAAGTATTCAGGTCGATGACGGAGACTGTATTATCATAATCTGGAGCCTTATATCCTCCGGAATTGGCTACAAATAAGGTATTTCCCACAATTTCCATTTCTTCGGGCTGATATCCTACCACTACTTCACGCTGGATGGAAAGAGAAGTGGTATCAATTTCCACGACTTTCCCTTTCGGTGCTTTCGGATTAATCGCAACAGGTCCGGCGTAGCTGCTGGCATAAGCTTTTCCGTTTTTGAAAGCAAGGTACCGGCAGATTTGTAATGGAATAGAAGTAATACGTTTGGCCGTTTTGGCATCAAGAACTTCAATTTTATTGGAAACATTGACTACGATATAAAGTTTGCTTCCGTACACTTTGATATCATTTCCTACATCTCCCAACTCCTTTACCACATTGGGATTGATTTCTGCGTAAATATTCCGGTAATAGGTTCCCTTGGTGTAATCAAAAAAATCAAGGGTACATTTATTACTTCCCATGTTTCCTTCATTCAGCATGTAAAAGCCTTTTATTGCTGTGTTTTCTGAAGGAAGTCCTTCCACCACTTCCTGACGGACAATAATATCATCCGTACGGCATGACGTAAGAAAAGCTAAGACAAGAAATAAAAAATAAAAGTTTAGTTTTCTCATAGGGTGAAGTTTAGAATAAGTTTAAAATTTCTTCCGGGCATCGGATAATTGAGGACCACATCATAGTATTGATTGAAAATATTATTCATCTCAAGGCTTACTTTAAACTGATGATTCGCCCAGTTGAATTTTTTCTGAACAGAGAGATCGTGAGTATACCAGGGCTGTACATAATTGTATTGAATATTGTCCTGATTCACATCATATCTTTCTCCTACATACATCGCACTGTAATTGAAACTCCAGTCTTTATAATCCGCCATCAGACTGAAAGATCCACTGTGCCATGGTGTATAAGGAATCTGATTGCGGTAAAAAGTATCTTCAGGATCACTCATGTCTCTTGCACTTTGATAAGTGTAGGACAGCAACGGTCTAAGAGTAACTTTTCCCAATTGAAGTTCTGTCTGCACATTCACATCTGCACCAATGATTTCAACCATTCCCAGGTTCATCATCAGCCAGCGGAACATGCTTCCGTTAGGGGCCGCTACAATTTTATCCTGTACTTTGTTGTAGTAACCATCTACTTTAGCATAAAAGGTCTTAAAGAGACGGTTGGTATAATTCTTCTGATAGGTAAATCCTACATCATACTGATGGGTAAATTCAGGTTTCAGGTAAGTATTTCCGATATTGGTATAATACAGATCATTAAAGGTTGGAAGTCTGAAAATTCTTTTATAGAAAGCCCTTAGAGTAAGCTCTGGAATTTTTTCCGGCTGATAGCTCATAAAAACAGCAGGCGTCCACTCTCTGGCATCTCCCGGTCTTTTGTTTTTTCTTACTTCTTCAAAAGTAAAAGTTCCTAAAAGGCTTCCCAAAATTTTGAATCTGTTCCACTGATAGGTCGTTGCCAATGCTACCAAGGTAGTGTAACGGATAGGATAAGAAAAATTATCCAGATTGGCATCCAGATTATTGTACTGAAAATCTCCACTCAGACTGACATCCCAATTGGGAGTGATTGAGTAAATATTGGATGAGGAAAGATAAAGCTCCTGCTGGATATAAGTATTATCAGTATAAATAATAGACTGCGAACGAACCGTATCCATAAAATGGGTATAATCGTAGGCAAATTTTGCTTTCAGCTGTGTTTCAAATTTCGGGAACAGTTTTTTTCTCAGATTGGCCTGTACGAAATAATTTTCATCTGAAAGTCTGGCTCCTCTTCCACCAAAACGGCCATTCACAATGGGAGCCGGCATTCCACGATCTGAAATATAACCATACCCTCTGATATTCCAGCTTCCGTTATTTAAAGTTCCGTTGAGAGAAGTTTCAAACCGTTTTGCTTTGATATCTGAGTCCTGTCTTTTAGCGATGGTATCGTACGCCTGCTGCCCATCAGGATATTTCTTCGCGTACCGGAACCTGTAAATTCCGTCACTCTGCATAAATTCTCCGCTGAAGCTGGCAGAAACTCTGTCTGATATCTTCTGTTCCAATCGGAATGAAGGATTAAAGAGATCAATAGATGCACTTTTTGCCCTTATCACCAAATTGGTTTTTCTATTTCCTTTAAATACGGGTGTTTTAGGCTGTAAATAAATAGATCCTGAAGAACCGAAGTCTTTTGCAGGTTGAAAAATCTCACTTTTCTGTCCGTTGTACAATGATATTTCTTCCAGATCGTCTAAAGAATATCGTCCAAGATCCACCAGCCCGTTTTGGGCATTTCCTAATTGAATTCCATCATAAAACACACCTACATGCTGGCTTCCCATACTTCGGATGTTGATGGTTTTCAAACCACCCAATCCTCCATAATCTTTAATCTGAACTCCTGAAAAATACCGCAACGCATCTGCGACAGAATGACTGTTAAGCCTCTCCAGCTGCTCACCCTGCAGGATTTGTGCAGGAATAATTTCTTTAAAATTCTTTTTGTAAAGATTGATCCCTTTAATCGTCTCTTCCTGAAGACTATCTTTTTTCTTGGTTTGGGAAAACAAAAGTTGAGATGTGATCACCAATATTGTGAAAACAGCTTTTTGAATTGCAGAAGTAGTTAGTTTTGCCGCCATTAGCTCATTTAGGGTAATGAAGACGCTAATGGGTATAAGAATACAACGACAAAGCACAGCTGTCACTGCACACAATCATTGATGTCCTAAGCTTTATTCCACGAAAGCGTCAAACGATTATTGTCTGGCAGGTCTTCTGACTTACTCCATTTTTGAAATCCTTCCCATTAAAAAAACAGTGGATATATTCTTCAAAAACTTTGGTGCGGAGCTTACAGCAGCGGGTCTGTTCCGGATTTTCACCGGATTCCCTTTTAAGAGCTTTTTACGGCTCACCAAATTCCGGCAAAGATAAATAATTATTCCTAATCCCCAACTAAAATCATGATTTATAAACAATTAAAGCTCCCGAAGGAGCTTTAACATGATTTCAACAAGGGTTTCCTTTTAAATTCCAATATTCAGAAAAATACTGAATCTTGATTGAGCTTCAATATCTCCTCCCGCCAGGCGCGTGTACATGGGAAGCATGACTTCACTTCCCAGGCTCAGCTTTTTATAAGAGGCTTCAAAACCTAATTTTCCATACAAGGCACTTCCTGCAGTGTTCGGCAATGCTTCATCAAACTGTTTATTCTGAGCATAAACTTCTCCCTGAACTCCAGTTTTTACAGAGAATATAGATTTTTCATTTCCTGCAACCTGATAAAAACCTGTTGCTGCATAATTCCATTGGTTTCCAAAACGGTAATTTTTCCTGTTCTCTGTTTTAATGGTGTAATCTGTATTCACCAGTACGGCTACTTTATTTTTCTGAAACTTATAATTCAAAGCCGCCTGATAATCCCAGCTGCCAGTTCCCAGCTGAAAGCTTGGGTTGACACCGGATGCCCCTTTTTCATCAAACTTCCCGAGAGGAATTTTCACACCCAAACCTCCGCTCAGATGATGGAAATTATCTTTAGAGCTCATCAGCTGGTAAATTCCCATCAGGTTTAAATCTCCTATTCCATTGATTCTGATATCTCCCTGCATGGTTTTCTTTTCATGAAAATGGAATGGAAGGCTCGCATAAACACTCAGTTTTTTAGTCAGTGGAACTTTCCCCCAAAGTTGCAGCGTATTGAAATACTGATCCTGGGTAAGATCTTTTACAAATAAGTTCTCTTTCGCTTTATAATGCTGCGCAAAGTATTTGATCCCGATAAACTGCGGATTCAGTAAAGATTCAAAACCGGAAGATCCGTTTCCTGCTGCACAACCACAGGCATCACAATCATCATCAAAATCGAATCTGCTAAAGGTTTCGGGAGCAATATACGCACTGTCTCTAATCGTTTTCGCCTGATACTGATTAAACAGGATCAAACTTACTATCACTATAATCTTCTTCATGTTTTTTATAAATTATTCTGCAAATTTTGGATTGGATATGAAACTTTTATCCGATAATGTTTTCAGGAATGCAATGATGTATTGTTTTTCCTGGCTGTTCATGGCAATTCCTATGTGGCCGTTCTGTTTCAGCTGAGGATCAAGATTGGCATTATCTTCCACCTGATCCGAATAGAAATTAAGTACCGCCTCTAAGGTGTAAAATCTTCCGTCATGCATATAAGGTGCGGTATATTCCACATTTCTTAAACTGGGAACACGGAATTTCATCCAGTCGACCTGGTTAAGAGTAACTCTGTATCGTCCGGCATCTTTGAACTCCGTATTGTAATAGAGTCCTGTATTTCTGAAACTCTCATCGGTAAACAGCTCTCCGCTATGACAGGAAGCACATTTCTGCCCGAATAAAGCCATCCCTTTAGCTTCTGTTGAAGTCAATTGTTCTTTTCCCAGTCTGAATCTGTCATATTTTGAATCTGCAGAAATTAAAGAAGCCATAAACTGCGACAATGCTTTCAGAATTCTTTCTCCTGTAATGGTTTCGTCTCCATAAGCTTCTCTGAACAGTTTTTTATATTTCTGATCATCTTTTATTTTCGAAATAGCTTCCGGTATAGAACTGTCCATTTCATTTACGTCAGTAATCGGGCTGATGGGCTGCTCATTCAGATTGTGAATCACTCCGTCCCACATATATCTTTTCAAAAAAGCCATATTCTGGATGGGGGGTGCATTCCTGATTCCGATTCTGTCGTCTACCCCATGGCTCACCGTATGACCATGATGGGTAAAAGCATTTTCCTGGATATGACAAAAACCGCATGAAATGGTATTATTTCTTGAAAGTCTTCCTTCATAAAACAATTTCCGTCCCAGTTCCACTCCATTTCTGGTCACCGGATTGATGGATTTATCAAAAGTCATTTCCGGAAAATAAGAAGGAAACTGGAGATTATAGGCTTCATCCTTTTCCAGTGGCTGAATCACCTCATCAGAACATGAAATGAAGCTTAAGACCAATACAAGAAGAACGAGTATCGTTTTAATAAAAAAATTAATCATTGTGAACATGGTCTACTTTAAACATTTTTGTAAGATTGTTGGTAACGTCTACCAGGTGCTGGTTGGACCCCATCAGCATATCATTGGATGTGGTAAGAGTCAGTGCCTTATCTCCGCTCAGAAATTGGTTCAGGTCTGCAAGAATGTGAACAGAAGGACGGATTTGACTTGTTACTCTGGCCGTTGTTGGAAGATTCAATGTAATTTCGCGATAAAGATCCGGTGTATTGTTGGCTGCAGTATTTCCCATATTTCCTGTGTGATTCATGAATTCTTTAGAAGGAGAATCTGTACCGTATTTCCCTTCCAGTTTTACAAATACATAACCGGCCGCCCATGACCAGGACATTCCCTTCTGCTTGGCTTTTGTCCAGAATTCAGCCTGCCCGTCCTGTCCCAGTAAATATGCTTTCTGGCTGACACCCAATCCGAATCTTAGTTTTTTGTAATTATTTTTCGGGATACCATCCAGATTAAGATAAACAATTCCGGCTACAGCATCTGCCTGATCTACGATAAAAGCTCCTTTGTCAGGATTATTTTCGTTGTATTTAAATTCGTTTCCGTTTTCATCTATCAATGCGACATTACTGATGACGTATTTCAAAGCAGAAAAGTTATGTTTCTGTCCGTTAGCAGAAGTCTGAACCGTCTGATTTAGAACGATATCTCCCACATTGTTAAATCCGTTTTCAAATTTGATCTGAAGTTTTCCAGGCGTAGTATCCTGTGGGTTGTCATCATCCCTGCTGCTTCCGCAGGCTGTAAAAGAGAATACAGTAAGGGCAATAAAGAATAGTGATAAAAATTGAGAAATTTTCATTGTTGATTTTTTAAGTTGAATTAATTTGAATGGCTGTAACAGCATTGTTTTTTTACCACAAAAGGCACAAAAGTTCTTACACTTAAGTTGATCAAGTGGTAAATTTTATGCACAATAAGAGCACTTAGCTTTTAATTTATCTAAGCTTTTGTGACTTTTGTGGTTAATTAGTGATCGTTTAACTTAAAAAACCGGTGGTTTGAAAATATGGGTAAGAAACAGAAAAGAATAGGCTGTTTCGTAGGTAAAATTGAAATTGAAAAACGAAATTTTTCCAGTAGTGTTGATCTCTGCAGTCTCCGGCAGAATATAGGTATCCAGAACTTTCTGCCCAGAGTTTTTGAGTTTCTGAAAAGGTGAAGATTCTGAATCATTGGCTTTGGCGAGCTCTTTACTCAGGTAACATTTTCCATTACAGTGAACCTCCGGCCTGGTTTTATTGATACAGAGAACTTTAACAATATAATCATAATTTACAGCATACTCTACCACGGGCACTAAAGGTCTTAGCACCATATAGAAGGTAAAAAGTATGCTGTACAATATTTTCATCAGATTATTTCTTGCTTATCGCTTCGTCATATCTTCTGCTGATTTCTTTCCAGTTGGTCACATTCCAGATGGCGGTAAGATAATCTGCTCTTTTATTCTGATATTTTAAATAATAAGCATGCTCCCATACATCAATTCCGAAGATCGGAGTTCCTTTTTCTTCTACAACATCCATCAAAGGATTGTCCTGGTTAGGAGTAGAGGAAACAAACAATTTCCCGTCTTTCCCTACAGAAAGCCAGGCCCATCCTGAACCGAAACGGTCTGCTCCTGCCTTAGACATTTTTTCCTTAAAAGCATCCATACTTCCGAAAGTTTCAGTGATGGCCTTTGCTAATTTTGCTGAAGGCTGGGTATTTTTCTGAGGAGTAAGAACCGTCCAGAACAATTCGTGATTGTAATGTCCTCCTGCGTTATTTCTCACAGCAGCTGGCAGTTTTGAAACATTGGAAAGAATCTGAAACAAAGTTTCTTTTTCCTGTGGAGTTCCTGCAATGGCCTTATTCAAATTGGCGGCATAAGCTGCACCGTGTTTTGAATAATGAATTTCCATTGTTTGGGCATCAATATTCCCTTCCAAAGCATTATAAGCATACGGCAAAGGTGTCTGCTTAAACTGGGCCAGTGCAAACTGAGCCGCAAAAACTGCACTTAAAGCAGCTATTTTCATAATCTTCATAACTTTTTTGTTTATGGTTGAACAATGTTTTCTTGTTAAGCGGGAGGATGGGCGATGGAAGCTGGAAGTAATTAATGTTATAGCCTAACTTTTTCAACTTCTATTTCCTTTTACAGCCATCTCAAAAAACTGCTGGAGCTTCATCGTCTGGAATAAACTTCCAGCTTCTAGCTTCAGGTTCCCCTCCTCTCTATTTCAATAATTTCTTAATATCCTCAATCAGAATTTCTCTGTCCGGGTGATATTTTCCCGTCAGCATGGGTGTTTTTCCTTCCGGATCTCCGTAATTCAATCCTGAATAATAAAGGATCGGCATATTTTCTTTGTTGTATCTGCAACGGATATTTCCCTCCTGATCTACCAAAGCAATCATTCCGCTGTGGTTCAGGCTTTCTCCTTCATCTTCTTTGTCACCCACATAGATATTAAACTGATCAGCGAGATTTCCAATATAGGCACGATCTCCGGTCAGGAAATGCCAGTTGGGAGATTTTGCACCAATTCTTTGGGCATGTTCTTTCAAAGCTTCAGGTGTGTCATTTTCCGGATCAATACTGATGGAGATAATGCCGAAGTTGGGATCATTAATCTGGTTTTGGATTGCCTTCATATTGGTATTCATCACCGGGCATATGGTAGGACATTTGCTGAAGAAAAATTCTACGAGATATACCTTTCCCAGCATATCTTTATTGGTAACTTTTTTACTGTTCTGATCTGTAAGTTCAAAATCCGGAACTTTCATGACAGTATAAAGATTCTTTTTAAAATATCCCATTCCTACCCCGATTCCCAGAAAAAGCAATGCAAATACCGCAATGGGTATGATCACTTTACTTTTATTTGCGGTCTTTTTATTTTTGGGCATATTTCTCAGGATTTTTTTTGAATTCATCTTTGCAGTACACACTGCAAAAACCGTACGTTTTATTTTTATATACCGCAGTATCTTGAGTAGATCCGGCAGTTTTCATGTGGCAGATAGGGTCTTCTTCATTCACTACCTGTATATTTTCTATTTTCTTTCCGGAGGTATCCATGTGGCTTGCATGCTTTACCTTAGGCGTTTCTTTCGCACACGACAGCAATGATATCGACAGTACAGCAGCCGAAATAATGAGAGATTTCATTGTAATGTTAAATTGAATTAATACTATTAAATAAGTTATGGTACAATGTAAGTCGGAAAAGCACAACATTTCTTAAGAATAACTGATGCATCCTTTATACTTACAACAGTTAATTTTAACTGCAGAATGTTTTTTTAACGGCCTATTAATGAAGATTTTAAAAACCCCCATTTATTAAACTAAAAATATAGTTTAATAAATAGTTAAGCTAACGGAGGATGGAATATCCTTGAAAAGTATTCTGAAGAATGAGAATTAAAGTAGCTTGAGTCCGGAACTTTAGTAAATAATTCTGAGTTCAGCTGTGACGAAAATGAAAGAATATCGTGAGAAATAAAAACATCTAATCCCGCAATCTTTATAGTTTGGGAACTATTGGACTGCTTTTCTGTTTTGGCCAGTTCTTTTTCCACATAGCATTTTCCCTTACAGGTGGATTGTGGTACATTCCTTTTCTCACAAAGGTTTTTTACAATATAATCATAGTTCACGGCATAGTTTACCAATGGCAAAACAGGGCGTAATGCAATGGTAAAAATGACGAATATGGAAATAAATAACCTCAACGATTTTTTCTCTGTTACAAATATACTACTTCAAAACTGTTTTATATTCCATTTATGATGAATGTCATTGGAAAGTTGAGCTGTTACCGTTAAAATTTACAAAACTGTGGCTGTTACTGTCATCATATTATCCCGAAATTTGAATACAATTTAGTTCTTTATATACAATTTAATCTTGTTAATAAAAACTCTGCTGATATTTTTGGCAGAGTTTTTTATTTTTTTAATGTCTTGTTTTTGTTGGAAACGCAAAGACGCAAGTTTTTTCAATGTTTACTGTTTTTAAGGCGCTAGGATTTTATCTCCGATAAAATTTAACACTGCTAATAATGATTCTGAATGAGACCGATAACTAAGAATTAATCTTGCTAAAAATCTTTGATTTTCTTGCGTCCTTAAAAAACAGCACAATTTTTATCTTCTTTGCACCTTTGCGTTTCTCCAACAAAAAATCTGATACCTTTTTTAAATTAAATTTTGAAAACAAAAGCCCTGCTGAAAAATTCAGCAGAGCTTTATTCAATATAATTGAGTTGTGTTTATTATTTGCTTTTTAAAATTTCATTCTCTGAATTCTCACCGCATTCAAAATAGCCAGCAATGCAACTCCTACATCAGCAAAAACTGCTTCCCACATCGTTGCCAGTCCTCCTGCTCCCAGGATAAGAACAACGGCTTTTACAGCAAAAGCGAGGACAATATTCTGCCAAACGATCTTTTTAGTTTGTTTTCCGATATTGATGGCCATCGGGATTTTACTGGGTTTATCATCCTGAATCACCACATCTGCCGTTTCAATGGTGGCATCACTTCCCAAGCCTCCCATCGCAATTCCTACATCGCTTAAAGCCACTACAGGCGCATCATTCACTCCGTCTCCTACGAAAGCTACAGTCTGGTTTTTAGCTTTGATTTCTTTCACCTTGTTTACTTTGTCTTCAGGCAACAGATCTCCGAATGCATTGTCGATACCCAGCTGATCTGCTACATATTTCACAACGGTGCTTTTATCACCGCTCAGCATCGTAGCCTTTACATTCATTTTATGCAGGTTGTCTACGGTTTCTTTAGCATCTTCTTTGATGCTGTCTGCAATCGTGATATAGCCTGCAAATTTTTTATCATAGGCCATCGCAATTACCGTATATACAATATTGGAGTGGTTAAGATCATAACGGATGTTGAACTTATCCATCAGCTTAAAGTTCCCAACCAGAAGTTCTTTTCCATTAACCGTTGCTTTTAATCCATGACCAGCTATCTCTTCCACATTTTCCAAAGGAATGTTGTGATTGATTTCTCCAACATAATTGTGAATTGCCGTTGCCACCGGATGGGTACTTTTACTTTCGAGAACATTAACCAGCTGAAGGATTTCTTCTTTGTTAAATTCAGGACTTATGCTTACTTCCTGAACTTTGAATACGCCTTCTGTCATGGTCCCGGTTTTGTCCATTACTACATTCTGAATCTCTGCAATACTGTCTAAGAAATTACTTCCTTTGAACAAGATTCCGTTGCGGCTAGCGGCACCGATTCCTCCGAAATATCCCAACGGAATTGAAATTACCAAAGCACAAGGACAGGAAATCACAAGGAATATCAATGCTCTGTACAGCCAGTCTCTGAACTGGTAATCGTTCACGAAGAAATAGGGTAGTAAACAGATTCCAATGGCAAGAAATACAACGATGGGCGTGTATACTTTCGCAAATTTTCTGATGAACAATTCTGTCGGTGCTTTTTGGGCTGTGGCATTCTGAACCAACTCCAGGATTTTGCTCAGTTTACTGTCTTCATAAGCTGTATTTACTTTTACCAGAGCAATACTGTTCATATTGATCATTCCGGCAAGAACCACTTCTCCTTTATTTTTAGTATCGGGTTTGCTTTCTCCCGTTAAAGCTGCGGTATTGAATGAAGCGGAATCTGAAAGCAATTCCCCATCCAGCGCCAGTTTTTCACCGGGTTTCAGCTGGATGACATCTCCAATTTTAGCTTCTTTGGCCTTCATAGTCTTGGGCTGATTATTTTCCATAATCATTACCTCATCAGGACGCTGATCCAATAATGCTTTTATATTTCCTTTGGCTCTGGTAACCGCCATAGACTGGAATACTTCTCCTACGGCATAAAACAGCATTACTGCTACTCCTTCAGGATATTCTCCGATGGCAAAAGCACCAATGGTTGCAATGCTCATCAGAAAGAATTCTGAAAACACATCTCCCTTAATGATACTTTTATAAGCATCTTTCAATACCGGAAATCCTACAGGAATGTAGGCTGCCAGGAACCATACTAACCGTACCCAGCTTGTAAACCATGCAGGTTTTATATAGTTATCAAAGGCAATTCCCAATAATAAGATGATAAAGGATATTATGGCAGGAAGAAACATCTGGAAGACCGTCTGATCTCCTGAGTCGTGAGAGTGATCATGCCCATCGTGGCCATGTCCGTCTCCTTCTGCGTGATGATGTTGGTGTCCTTTTGTATCTGGTTTTTCCGGGGTTGTACTACAGCATTTTTCCATAACTGAATATTTTTATACAAATGTAAAGATGAGACTGATGCAATGCTATTGCAAACTTTCAAGACAGTTTTCGCAGATTCCTTTGGCAAAGAGTCTTATTTCATCAATTCTGAAATTGGTCTGGATGTTTTCAGGGAAAGAAATATCTTCTTTGCAGGTAGTCTGCTTGCATATTTTACAGTAAAAATGCAGATGCCAGTCTTTATGGGTTTTCTCATCACAATCATCTTCGCAGAGTTTGTATTTTGTGGTGGTATTTTCCTGAATGCTGTGAACAATACCCTTTTCTTCAAAGGTTTTCAAGGTTCTGTAGATGGTGATTCTGTCAGCATTATCAAAATGATTTTCTATTTCAGAAAGGGATAAAGCCGCTTCCTGAGAGCTTAAGAAATCATATACCAAAATCCTCATACTGGTAGGTTTGGTATTTTTATCAATGAGTTTGTGTTCTATATCTTTTTTCATTGTACGCTTTTAAATGGTTACAGATGGACTTCATTTTCTTCATAGCCTTCTTCTTCAATCTGAAAAGTGGTATGACTGATTT
The DNA here is from genome assembly GCF_059515165.1 of Chryseobacterium sp. CS3K3.1. Taxonomy (NCBI): domain Bacteria; kingdom Pseudomonadati; phylum Bacteroidota; class Flavobacteriia; order Flavobacteriales; family Weeksellaceae; genus Chryseobacterium; species Chryseobacterium sp. CS3K3.1. The sequence continues at coordinate 46,773 of NZ_JCAKRV010000001.1, forward strand.
TAAAATCAGCCATCGTTGTATCTGTCAATGTTTTTAATAATTGATTCTGGGAATACCCGTTCTCTTTTACAACGTGTGCGCTCATCGCATTGACACTGGATGTCAGTGACCACACATGCAGATCATGGATACCTTTCACTCCGGGACTTTTTTCCAAAGATTGACGAAGTGCATGAATATCCACATCTTTAGGGGTTCCTTCCAGCAAAACATTAATGGCTTCTTTCAAAAGTCTCCATGTTCTTGGGAAGATCAGCAGTCCGATGGCAGCTGAAATCAACGGGTCGGCATAGTACCAGCCTGTGGTCAGCATAATTACTCCTGCGATCATAACTCCTACAGAAGTAAGCATATCTGAAAGAACTTCAAAGTACGCACCTTTCATATTGAGACTGCCTTCTGAATCTTTTCTTAAAATCACCATTCCGACAATATTAACGATCAATCCGATTCCGGCTACAATCAGCATGGATTTACTTTGTACTTCCGGCGGGTTCTGAAAACGCTGATAGGCTTCAAACAAAACATAGATTGAAATTCCCAGTAAAACCACAGCATTCACTACTGCTGCAAGTATTTCTGTTCTATAATAACCGTATGTTCTGGATGGATCTGCTTGTCTTTCTCCTATTTTAATGGCAATAAATGCCAGCAATAATCCTACCACGTCGGTCAGCATATGGGCTGCATCCGCTAATAGTGCAAGACTATTGGTAATGATTCCTCCTATTACCTCAGCAATGAGATAGGTTCCGCTAAGGCAGAGAACAATCAGGAGGTTCTTTTTGTGTCTGCTTCCTGCAGAAACGGTTTGTGTTGGTGTGCTTTCCATATTGGGTATGGTTTAATTACATTTCATAATAAGATGTATTCTCTTTTTTGGGTGGAACATTCTGCTCACCAATCATCTGTCTGATATTGATTTCTATGGTCTGCGCCAGAGAAGTCATTGGAGTATCTACAGGACCATTTTCAAACGGATCCTGCATGATGATAGATGTTTTTTCAATCGCAATGAATGTCACCGGAACCAGGAAAGTAATGGTAATTTCTACCAACAGCTGCGAATCATCAAGCCCAAAAGGAAGGATAGCCGCAAAAACATAGATCAGTATATGAACTAAAACACTGTAAGACCGTGGGAAAACGGTATTCTTCAGTCTTTCGCATTTTCCCATACTGTCGCAGAGTCTTATGATGATGTCATTCAGCTGCATTTGCTGGAAATCCGTCAATCCTTTGGATACTGCCATTTCTTTCAGCTGTCTTGAATGTTCATCCAGAATAGCATTGGGAATATTGACAGCTTTGATCTGATGTTGATCCAGGTATTGCTGAACTTTTTCAGAAAAAGGTAACCTTCTCAAAGATTCTCCAAGGGCATAGGTCCAGATGATCTGTCTTTCAGCAAACTCTTTTATTGCTTTGTCTTCTCCTGCCGGCATAAACTGAATGATAAGCCTCACAAAAGTTCTGGAATCATTGACAATGGCTCCCCAAACTGTTCTTGCCTCCCACCATCTTTCGTACGACTGGGAGGTACGGAATGCCAACAGTAATGACACCGCAGTTCCCAGCAATGCGGGAATATTCAAAGGCAGTGAGATCTTACGAAACCATGGTAATTCGTCCAGAAGACCAATAGCAATGGCAAATATTCCGATGAACAGAATTTGGGTTTTTATTTCACGGATGAAATACCAGACTGATATTTTTTTGTTTAGTAACATAATCAGGTCATTTATTAAAAATTCGGTGAGATACTCTTCACTTTTTTTCTGCCGTTTCTATTCAATAAAAATTCCGTAAACAGCTCTAATATAAAGATAAAAAACGACATTCTACTGGTTCCGGCTGCCTTCATTAATGTTCGTGTTCTCCGGAATTCACCAGTTTCGCATTCACGAAAAATGCGCCTTTCACTACTATTTTTGCATTGTCAGGAATATTTCCAACCGGAGTTATCGCGGTATAGCCCATATCCGACGTTCCTTTCACTACTTCTATTTTTTCAAAGTTTAAGGTTTTCGGATGTGGTTTTCCTCTTTCTTCATGTTCTTCTTCCGCTTTTTTATCGGTCTGAATAAACACATAGTATTTTCCATCTGCTTCTACAATGGCTTCTGTAGGTACTGCCGGGGTTGTGCTTTTATCAAGGCTTACAATTCCGGTGATATTCATTCCGTCAATCAGACCGGATTTGTTTCCAATTACTTCACAATGCATAGAGATGGTTTTACTTTCGTTTTCAAAAGAAGATCCTATGCTGTAAATTCTTGCATCGTATTCAGTTTCCGGATTGTTGGTCAGTTTAAAATGAACAATCTGCCCTACTCTCATTTTAGGAAGATCTTTTTCAAACACCTGAAGATCGAGATGAATAGAACCGTTATCAATCACAGTAGCAACGGGAGAAGAAATATCTACATAACTTCCGATCTGTGCTGTAATACTGCTAATTGTTCCGCTGATGGGTGCTGTGATCACCAAACCGGATTTCATGTTTCCATTGCTTACTTTTCCCGGGCTTATTCCCATCATCTGAAGCTGTTTCAAAAGAGATGCTCTTTTTGTTCTTAAGGTTTTAAGCTCAGCATCAGCACTCTGAAGATTTTTCTTTGCGCCTGCATCATTATCAAAAAGCTCTCTCTGTCTTCTGTATTCCTGTTCTGCATAGGTAATTCGGCTATTGGTAGTCAGATAATCTTCCTGAAGCTGGATATATTCCGGATTGGCAATGGTGGCAATGACCTGCCCCTTTTTCACAATACTTCCTACCTGAATATTGATGGTTTTGATGATTCCTCCATACAGGGAAGTGATGGTTGCTTTATTACTATTGGGAACGCTCAGTAAACCGTTAGCTTTTATCGTGGATGTCAGCTCTTTCATTTCTATAGTTCCCAAAGCAACGCCTACAGATTTCATCTGATCTTCTGCAAGAGAAGCTATGGTTTGAGGTTCCTCGTCATGTCCTTTTTCCGATTGTTCGGTTTTAATACCTGCCTTTTCCGTTGCCTTTTCCTGTTTTCCGCAGCTTATGATGGAAAGGGCCGTGACTGTAAGATATATGATATTGTGTTTTAGTTTCATGTTATTTATTGATGATTGAATTAATAGTAACGACAGATTGGTTCACCTGCTGGATAGATTCCAGGTATTTTAATTGAATATTTGTGGCAGTCTGCAGGGCAAAAAGATATTCTACATAGGAAATTTCCCCCGTTTTATATCCTAATTGTGCTGCTTTCACGATTTTCTCAGCGTTAGGAAGCGCCTGACCTGTGTAATATTCATATTGCTGGATATCCTGCTGATATTGGCTGAAAGCATTTTCCAACTGAGCGGAAAGCTGTTTCTGCTGCATTCTAGCATTGGTTTCTGCAACCTGTTTTTCATATTCCAGTGCCTGAATTCTTGCTTTTGTAGCTCCAAACGTCAATGGAATCGCTACTCCTACTGTTGCTGACTGAAAACGTTTTCCTGAATTATAAAAATTCTCCTGCCCGTTGATGGTATGAAGACCTATCAAGGACTGGTTGGTATATCCTAAACTGAAATCTGGCAGCCCCAGTGATTTTTCAACTTTCTTGTTTTTTTCGGCGATTTCCATTTCCTGGTAAAAAGCTTTCACCGTAGGATTGTTGGCAACTACCGCACTATCGAGTACATTTTCTGCTTTCAAAGGAATATAGTCTTTATTAAACGGGACTTCAATATCTTCCGAAGTGTTCATAAGAGTTTTTAAATTCTTATAGGCATTATTCAGATAGACTTCATTTTGTCTGAGCAAAAGATCAATTTCCCCTTTCTGGGTTTCTGCAGTACTGATCTCAATTTTCTTGATATCACCTGCTTTGAATCTTACGGTTGCAATTCTGATGAATTCCTCATAATATTGATCCAGGCTGGTCAGCTGGGCCTTGTTATACTGAAGATATTCAATCTGATAATAGTAAGTCCGCACCTGTTTTATCAACTCATTGGCTGTAATCTCCTTATCAATCTGCTTGCTTTTAATATTCTCACTGATTAAATCTTTTCTTGCTTTAAAAAGTGTCGGAAAAGGAATACTCTGTGAGATCGCAAACGATTGGTCAAACTTTGGGCTGTTGTATTGCCCAAGCTGTGCTTCAAAGCTCAATTTCGGAAGTTCTTTTGCTGTTGCCCTCAATGCTTCAGCAGATTTAATGCTTAAGTCTTTTGACTGCAGGGTTAAGTTATTATTCACTGCCTGCTCTACCGCCTGTTCCACAGAAATAGGCCTGGACTGTGCTTTAAAAGTCTGTCCCAGCATCATCAATCCTACAACAAGAACTGCCGTAAACATTCCCGTATTATTATTTTTTCTTTTCAAAATCTTTGTGTTAAAAATGATATACAGCATCGGTAAAACGAATAATGTAAGGAATGTTGCCGTTACCAGCCCCCCAATTACTACTGTCGCCAAAGGTTTCTGTACTTCAGCTCCGGCTCCGGTGGAAATAGCCATTGGCAAAAATCCTAGTGAAGCTACGGTAGCCGTCATCAGTACAGGTCTTAATCTTGTTTTTGTTCCTTCAAAGACTCTTTTCAGAATATCCGCTTCACCTTCTTTTTCTAATTGATTGAATGTTCCGATCAAAACAATTCCGTTCAATACCGCTACTCCAAACAGGGCAATAAACCCGATTCCGGCACTGATACTGAAAGGCATATCTCTTACAAGAAGGGCAAATACACCACCGATCGCACTCATAGGAATGGCTGTAAAGATCAATGCAGCCTGTTTGAATGAACGGAAAGTAAAATACAGAAGCATAAAAATCAGAAGCAATGATACCGGAACAGCGATCATCAAGCGCTTGCTGGCTTCCTGAAGATTTTCAAACTGACCTCCGTAGGTAAAGTAGTATCCGGAAGGAAGTTTCACTTTCTCCAGTTTTGCCTGAATATCTTTCACCACACTTTCCACATCCCTGTCTTTCACATTGAATCCGATCACAATTCTCCGTTTTCCCTGTTCACGGCTGATCTGTGCCGGCCCCAGCTTATAACTTATATTAGCCACCTGTGACAATGGAATCTGAGCTCCGCTGGCGGATGTTATCATCAGGTTATTCACATCTGAAATATCTGTTCTGTGAAGACTGTCCAGGCGGACAACCAGATCAAAACGTCTTTCATTTTCAAAAACCTGTCCGGCAGCTTTTCCAGCAAAGGCTGTGCTTACTGCATTGTTGACATCTTCGATATTTAATCCGTAATTAGCGATTCTTGTTCTGTCATATTGAACGTTGATCTGTGGAAGACCGCTCACCCTTTCAATCTGAGGCGCCGTAGCTCCATCAACCGTCTGAATGATTTTACCGACTTTATCCGCATACATCGCTAAAGAATCCAGGTTTTCTCCAAAAATCTTTACAGCAACATCCTGTCTGATGCCGGTCATCAACTCATTGAAACGCATCTGAATAGGCTGGTTTTTCTCAAAAAATACTCCTGGAATGGTTTCCAGTTTTTCACTGATCTCATCCGCGAGTTCGTTGTAGGACTTCTTGGTTTTCCATTCACTTTGCGGTTTTAATACTACGATCATATCGGTTGCTTCAGGAGGCATAGGATCTGTAGGAACCTCAGCAGAACCGGTTTTCCCAACGACCATTTTGACCTCATCAAACTGTTTGATAATTCTTGATGCCTGCATGGAGGTTTCTATACTCTGACTCAAAGAACTTCCCTGTGGCAGTATACAGTGGAATGCAAAATCTCCCTCCTGCAGCTGCGGGATAAATTCCCCACCCATATTTTTAAAGATAAAAGCAGAGATAAGGAACACTACAGCTGTTGCAGAAACAATGATATACTTTACTTTGATTGCTTTTTGTAATAGTGGCTGATAGATCTTTTGAAGACGGTTCATCATTTTATCGGAGAAAGTTTCTTTGTGGGATACTTTCTTAGATAAAAACAAAGCGCTCATCATCGGAATGTAGGTCAGTGACAGAATCAAGGCTCCCAGAATGGCAAATCCTACTGTTTTGGCCATTGGGGTAAACATTTTTCCTTCTACACCTGCCAGGGTAAGGATCGGGATGTATACGATAAGGATGATGATTTCTCCGAAGGCGGCACTGCTTCTGATTTTTGATGCAGAAAGGAATACTTCTTCATCCATTTCGGACTGCGTCAAAGCGCGGACAGATTTTCTTACGCCCAAATGATGTAACGTTGCTTCTACAATGATTACCGCACCATCTACAATCAGTCCGAAGTCTATGGCTCCAAGACTCATCAGATTGGCACTCACTCCGAAAACATTCATCATTCCCAAAGCAAATAACAGGGAAAGCGGAATGGCCGAAGCCACGATAAGTCCGGCTCTCAGGTTTCCAAGAAAAATCACAAGAACGAAAATAACGATCAGTGCTCCTTCGATGAGGTTTTTCTCAACGGTATTGATCGCTCTGTCTACAAGGTCTGTTCTGTCCAGAAACGGTTCAATGATAACGTCATCGGGAAGAGATTTCTGAATGGTCGGAATTTTTGCTTTGATATTGCTTACCACTTCATTACTGTTTGCCCCTTTCAACATCATGACTACTCCACCTACGGCATCTACTTTCCCGTCATAGGTTAATGCCCCGTAACGAACGGCACTTCCTAATCGGACATCAGCAACATCCTTTATAAAGATCGGAACGCTTCCTGTTTCGTTTTTAACAGCGATATTTTTGATATCTTCCAAAGAGGTAACCAAACCAATTCCACGGATGAAATAGGCATTGGGCTTTTTATCAATATAAGCTCCTCCTGTATTCTGATTGTTTTTTTCAAGCGCTGTAAAAATTTCGGTGATGCTTGTTCCCATTGCTTTTAACCGATTGGGATCAATAGCTACTTCATATTGTTTTAATTCACCTCCGAAACTGTTGATCTCCGCCACTCCCGGTGTTCCGTTCAGCTGTCTGCGAACGATCCAGTCCTGCATGGTACGGAGTTCTTTAGCATTGTATTTCTTTTCGCTTCCTTTTTTAGGATGGAGAATATACTGGTATACTTCTCCAAGTCCTGTACTCACGGGAGCCAGCTCGGGAGTTCCTACTCCTTTCGGAATTTCTTCTACTGCATTTTTCAGCTGTTCATTGATGAGCTGTCTCGCAAAGTAAACATCTACATTTTCTTTGAACACTACTGTAATCACAGAAAGCCCAAATCTTGAAATACTTCTTGTTTCCTGAATATCAGGAACATTGGCAATACTCTGTTCAATAGGAAAGGTCACCAACTGTTCCACTTCCTGTCCTGCCAATGTAGGACATACGGTAATAATCTGTACCTGGTTATTGGTGATATCCGGTACAGCATCTATCGGTAATCTGGTGGCACTCCATGTTCCCCAGATGATCAGCACCAACGTCATCAATCCAATGATCACCTTGTTTTTGATACTGAATTTTATAATTTTATCTAACACGATTGATATTTAATTTTTATTGAAAAGTGAACGCACACAGTATAAAATACTGCAGCAAAAATATCCTGAAAACCTCTGCAATGGTATTGCAAAGTTTTAAGCACAGGTAAATATCAGAAAGCAAAAGCTTTCTAAAAGTCAATAAAAATTAAATTTTAGGAGGCTGCCATATAGGATCGTAAACCTGGTAAGCAAAGTCATTTTTGTGGAACAAGATCTTCTTTGAAAAATAAGCAGGAATCTGCTCAGGAATCTCCAGTAAAGGATCCATCTTAAATGCTGAAACTGTTATCTGACAACAACTGCAGGCACACAGAGGAGAACAGATATCTCCTTTTTCTTTTGAATGGTTTTCCTGAACACTCAGGGAAACTATTTTATTCCCGGAATTCTGTGGATGAGACACATCAGCACATGGCATCAATGATAGTGCCATGAAATAAATTGCCAGTATCCATCTTAAGAGGTTCATGGTACAAAGGTAGATATTTTTTGCAAAATTGAAACTTTTCTTTATATAACTGGATTATTAAAAATATAGTTTTAAATCAAGTTTATTTGATCGAATGAATTTTAGTTTAAAAAAAAGCTTATATACTTAAAAAGAAGTATAAACGACAGAGGATTTATTTTTGTATTCAAATTGTAATTCAGACAGATACACAAATTGCAAACACACTAATCTCAAAAAAAAACTATAAAACGCTTATATTTTTGCAGATCATTAGTCTGTTTCAGAAACTTTTAGAAAGGTATTCGTAATTACGAAAAGGTACTTTGAAACCATATAAAATATAAATAGTTTTGGGATAGAAAACGCAAAATGAAAATAAAAAGTAAGTTATCCAAGTATTTAAGAAAACTAAAATTACTCCGTTCCGCTGACCAAATCAGGTTTTATTATACCTGGTTAAAAATGTATAAAAAAAACAAGAAATTCAGGTCAATTCATCCAAATACTAAGCTCCCTAAAGATTATCTAATGTATGAATCTTTCTTATTAGATTATGACAGCTATTATAATGGAGGGAAAGTAACAGCAGAATGGATTATAGGTTTAATTAGAAATCACAAAGAGATTAAACATAAAAAAATTTTAGATTGGGGATGTGGTCCGGGGAGAGTAATTAGACATATGCCCACTCTTTTGGAAGAGACTAACCAATTTTTTGCAACAGATTATAATGAAGAGTCAATAGATTGGTGTTCAAAAAGTATAGATCATATTGATTTTAAAACAAATCACCTATCTCCACCATTACACTATGAAAATGATTTTTTTGATATAATTTATGGGATTTCAATTTTTACTCATTTATCTGAAAAAATGCATACTGAGTGGATTAATGAACTTAGAAGAGTTTTAAAAAAAGACGGGATCTTAATTGTAAGTCTGCAGGGAAACAATTTTAAGTCAAAGCTTACGTCCTCTGAGTTAAAAGAATTTACTAATGGAAAACTTGTAGTACGGGGCAATACGAAAGAAGGACATAGAATGTATTCTGCTTTCCATCCGGAAACATTTGTAAAATACTTATTTAAAGATTTTACTATACTGAACCATATTGTTTATTCTGATGATCTAGCTAACAGTAATATATCTCAAGATGTGTGGATAATAAAAAAATGATCTACAATATGATTTGTATTTACTGTTTAATCATTCACATGGAGATACAAATAGATATAGAATGAGGACCTATAAGATCGATCTTTCATAGTATTATAAAATAATAGTAATGGCAGGGGTTCTGTTTTTTGATTTTTAGATATTCAATAGAAAAAATATTTATTTAAACATATAATAAAAAACACGATATGAAAACTCAATTATTTTCGATGGCATTCTTAGTGTCATCATTTACATTTGCACAAAGTTGGAGTACAACAGGAAATTCAGGAACTAACCCATCCAATAATTTTATTGGAACTACGGATAATCAACCTCTGATTTTTAAAACGAACAATACAAAAGTGATGAACATTCTTCCCAATGGTGTAGTAAAAGTAGGCATTAATGATCCGGGAGGAAGTGATGAAGCGTATTTCAGAATCTATAAGGAAGACAATCCGGCTTTTGAGATTGCTAATTCTTTGGGATCATTCCAGATCGGAAAATCAGGATGTAATGGCTGCTGGGGTGGGCAAATCGGAGATACAGTTCTAAGAAATAAAGGTACAAGCCACAATATCATTATCGCCCAACCTAATGATGGTAATGACGGTTCCACTTATTTTGGTATTCAGGATGCTTATAACGGAACATGGGTCAAGTTTTTCAACAATGCTATTGCCAGATTTGACGGTAAGATTAAGGCTAAAGAAGTTGAAGTAAAAACCAATGTATGGGCAGATTATGTTTTTAAAAAAGAATATCAGCTGAAATCTTTAGAGGATGTTGAAAAACATATTATTGAAAAAGGGCATTTGCCCAACATTCCCACTGCTCAGGAAGTACTGAAAAACGGAATTAACGTTGCTGAGATGAATTCTAAGCTGCTTGAGAAGATTGAAGAATTGACATTATACTCTATTGAACAAAATAAGCAATTAAAGTTTCAAGCAGAGGAAATTAAGATGTTAAAAAAACAGTCCGAAGAGCTTCAAGAACTAAAAACTCAGGTTCAGCAACTCTTATCAACACAAAAATAACCACCAATGAAAAGAAAATTACTCTCACTATCATCCCTGATGATAGGATTCTTCGGCTATTCCCAAACCGAAGTGTATTTCAAATATGATGAGGCCGGAAACCAGCGATACAGGGGAATCGACGCTGCTGGTAAACAAGCCGAAGGAATGGTTTCAAAAGAATCAAAGGTAGCAGCTGTTACCAGACAAGCTCCTGTTATTGATGAAAAAACATTCCTGAAACAAATACGCCTGTTCCCGGTTCCTGTTAATGACTATCTTACCATAGACTGGACAGAAGAAGTGGATGGGCTTATAGAATCCGTTTCATTGTATCAGCACAGTACAATTCACTGGAAATTCCAGCAACAGAATATCCCGGACTTAAACCGTCAGGTTAAAATCAATATGACAGGTTATGGCTGGGGAGTGTATGTTTTGCGCTTTACGCTAAAAGATGGCAGAATTTTCAGTAAAAACATCACCAAACGATAAATAACCATGAAACTTTACGATAAGAAAATACAAGTATTTTCATCATTCATACTGTCATTATGGGCAGTAATGGGCTTTTCACAAACCATACTGTATCAGGCAGAGAGTACTTCGAGAACGGTTCAGGATCCACAAACAGTGGTGCTGGCACCAGGATTTCGAGCGTCTTCCAGCTCATCAAATCCATTTATAGCTAAAATTGGTCCTGCTACGGAGAATCCGGGCGGTGGTCCTGCCGATTCAAATGCGGGGGCAACTAATCCATCGGGAACGACAGCTCCGGATGGAAAGAGTTTTCATGATACCAAGGGTAATATTGAGGTTAACGGAGCCGGGCAATTACAATTTACTTTACCTATTGCTTTGCCTCCCGGGGTGAAAAGCGTAGCTCCACAAATTAATTTGATGTATACCAGCGGTTCTTCCAATGGAATAGCAGGATATGGCTGGAACATTTCAGGTGTTACCTCTATCTCCAGAGTTGGTAAAAATATTGAGAAGGATGGAGAAATAAAAGGAATACAATTGGATTATTCCGATTATTATAGCTTTAATGGTCAAAGATTAATTTTAAAATCAGGAGAATATGGTAAGGATGGCGCTGAATATGTGACGGAAAAATACTCTAACGTAAAAATTAAATCTGTTGGAAATAGTTTAAACATTTCAGGACCCAACTATTGGGAAGTGACTTTTGAAAATGGATCTCAAGCTAAATATGAAAAAACATTTTCATCAGGATTTATGGGAGATACAACCCCAGCATTGGAGTATAACATCACAAAATGGAAAGATCCTCAAGGGAACTTCATCACATACAGCTATGAATATACACCACTTGGTTCCGCGGGCATAAATGGTGGTGTGTCCAGAATATCCACTATAACATGGGGAGGAAATGAAACATTAAATAAACCTCATTATAACAGCATTGAATTTACTTATATAGACAGGGACTTGACCGAACAGTCATATGTACAGGGATTAAGATATGATCAAAATAAACTTTTGTCCGAAATTAAGGTAATTTCAAATGGTAGCCAATTTAAAAAATATGGAATTAATTATATTAAAAATGGAACAAATTATCAATCAGTTGATAAGATAACTGAGTATAATACAGACAACAGTGCAGCTAATCCGGTAGCTTTTACTTATCCAGCTCCTACCCAGCCTGTTTTAGAGTTTTCGAACAATAATGTAGATAGCTTTGAGAATGTAAAATTGTCAGGAGATTTTAATGGTGATTCCTATCTGGATTTTGTTATGAATAACGGAACAATAAAGCTTGGAGGATTAAATGACACCTATACTGATATTTCAACAGGTAAAACCTTTAATGCTGAAGCTAAAGTTATCAGCACGCTGTTAGATGAAGAAGGGGAGATTTATAATGGAAATGGGATTTTTCAATATGAAAGTGGTAAAGTAGTAGGTTATATATTCAGAAATAATGCTTTTGTAAAGATATTTGAAAAGGCCGTATATGATGAATCACAATGTACACAAAGTACAACTGATCCTTATCCTGCAGGCTGTCGAATGTTATCCCCTATATTTAACGAAGGTGATCTTAATGGAGATGGTATTTCAGATATATTTTTAACATTAAAGCAAGAACTTTGTCGTTGGATCCCGGATCCTAACTGTAGCGATAAAAGTGCTGATGGTACCGTTAGCCGTCCTCCCCCATGTACAATACTTGATTGTACTACTTATACAGTCGGAAATTTTATTATTGACTTAAAGAATGTAAATAATCCTGTCGCTACCTATACTGTTGATTCCGCAATCAATGAAAATTCATATTATAAACAACAATATCTGGATGTAGATGGAGACAGAAAAGTAGATATTATTGATGTTTCCAATACCGCCTATACTGTATTTGAGTTTGTAAAAACAGCTCCTAATCAGTATCTGAAGAAAATTAGATTCACAGGCAATTTAGCCGAAACAAAAGCACCTGAATTTCCTGTTTTATTTGGAGACTTTAACGGTGATGGAAACCTTGACTTTACGATCCCAACAACAGATAACAAAGAAAAAGATGACTGGAGGTTTTATATGGGAACTGGAAAAGGATTTTCCAATTTTCTAAAAACAGATTTCTTGAAATACAGAAAACCTAATGACTATCAAAATAGTAATTACCCTACTTTTAATATATACCAGCACGTATATGCAGTGTCAGACATCAATAAAGATGGGAAATCAGATATTGTCCATATCCTCCCTTTTAACAAGGCAGGGCAGGTAAATTCAAGCGGACTTATACTTAACCGATACTTTGGCTATACTATTGATGCTTATACTGCTAACGGGGCTACAACAAATGGCAGCCCTGATTTCTTTACCAGCTATACGTATGGAGGATATAATTATGTAACCAATGATGTAGGCAACTTTACTCTATTCTCTCCGATCACTTCACAGGTAAAGGTCAACAATAATTATTATGATGTTTTTTTATTCTGGAAAGAAAGGATGCACAAGCTTAAATCCACTTCTTCTGTTGGAAAGTTGTCCCGAGTGCAAACCATTACCCAGGGAGGGATTACAACATCAGCTGATTATTTAGAAATAATCCCGAATAATACTGTTAATCCTAATTTTTATCAAAAGGTTAAAAAAGAATATTATCCTTATTTTTCTTTAAACAGGGTTGACCAATCCTATGCTGTATCTCTGTTAAGACAAGAAGGAAGAAAGCAGGATTTTCGATACAGAGGGATGACCGGGCATATGCATGGAAAAGGGATGATGGGCTATTATCAATCTGCCCGCTCGTCATGGTATGCAGACGGTTTTGAAAATACTAAAATCTGGTCAGGAGTAGAAATGGATCCTCTTTTTGATGGGCTCCCGGTAAAAGAATGGAATATCTCGACCAACGATGAATCTAAAATATTTCCTTCTGATATTTCTGAAAACAACACCCAGTTATTAAGTTTTAAATCTACTGTTTACCAAACAGATAAGCTATTAAACGGGCAAATTGTAACGGGAGTAATTGCTGATACTGATAAATCAAAAGTTGTAACAGCTACTATTCCCACAAGTACTAAAACAAAGGATTTTCTAAATGGTACATTAACAAACACTTCTATCACTTATGGGGATTATTATCTTCCAAAGCAAAGTGTATTGAATGTTAATAACGGATATGCGATAACAAATTCTAATTTTGAATATATTCATAATTTCTCAGGAATTGGACCAGATTACTTTGTAGGTCGTCCTCAATCTAAAACCGATGTAGTACAAGCTTATGGTGATACAAAATCTGCCAAAGAAGAATATATTTATGAAAATAATCTTCTTAAAACCTTAAAAAAGTGGAACAGGGATACTACAGGCTACTTACTGGAAACCTACAAATACGATGGTTTTGGTAATATCACCGGAAAAACAATCAGCAATAGCGTAGATTCTCAAACTCAGACAGAAACAAGTCTGTATGAGCCTAAAGGAAGGTTTGTAGAGAAAAAGACTGATAATTTAGGATTAGTAACTATTATTGAATATAATGATTGGGGACAGATCAAAAAGCAAACCGATCCATTAGGTAATACACTTATCAATACGTATGATAGCTGGGGGAAGTTATTAACTTCCAAAACCAATTTAGGAGGAACAACTACCTATAAGTATGAAAGAGATAATAACGCTAATATAATTCTTACCCAATACGATCCTGATGGAAATATCTCTAAAAAATTTACCAATAGGTTGGGTCAGGATTATAAAACCTCTGCTAAAGCATTTGGACAGGGACAATTTGTTTGTAAAGAAATCCAATATGATATACTGGGAAGAAAAATTAGGGAATCCGAGCCTTATTTTGAAGGGCAAAGTGCTTCTGGATGGAATATCATTACTTATGATGATTCTGTTTTCCCTATCAGCAAGGCAACCGCTACAGCATTCAATGGTAAGCAGATGGAAACTACTGTCTCAGGCTTGACCACAATTGTAAAAGAACTTAACGGTTATGGAAGAACTACTTCCAAAACCACTGATGCTTTAGGAAATGTAGTTTCTTCAACGGACAAAGGAGGAACGATTATCTTCTCCTATAATGCAGCCGGAGAGCAAATCAAAGCACAGTATGCAGAAAATATTGTCACCACAAAATACGATTCCTGGGGAAGAAAATCAGAATTTAATGATCCTTCCAACGGATTGTATAAATATGAATATGACGGATTCGGGCAGCCGAAGAAGATTATAAGTCCGAAAGGAACAAAGGAATATACGTATAATAATCTGGGACAGTTGGTTGCTCAGACGGAAATTTCAAGTATAGACGGAGGACAGGCTACCAACAAAACAATTTCTTTTACTTATGATAATAAAGGAAGGTTAGTTTCAAAAGATGGAACATCTAAAGGAAAAGTTTACAGTTCAAATGTGTCTTATGATCAACAGGGAAGAGTACTATCATCCTCAGAAAGCAGCAACGGAAAATACTTTATCCAGAAAGGAATTACCTATGATGATAAAGGAAGGGTAATTTCTTATGAAAAGCAGCTCTATTCTTCCGGTGCTCTTACTAAAGTTCAGATTGAAAATATGTATAGCGCATGGAATGGAGAATTGTATCTGGTAAAAGATAAAAATTCGGGCAAAACCCTTTGGGAATTGACAGAAGCCAATGCCAAAGGTCAGGTATTGAAAGCAAAATTAGGTGCTGCTAATATTAATAATATATACGATGGTAATGGTTTCTTAGCCAATGTTAACCATTCTTCAACAGTAAAACCAAGTATCCTTCAACTTTCTTATTCATTCAATGCCATTAAAAATGAATTGAATAGTAGAACAACGGGAGGAGATTTCAATATTGTAGAATCTTTTGATTACGATGATAATAACCGTTTGGTAAATTGGACAAATCCGGTAACAGGAGTTAAACCATCTTCCAACCGAAATGTTTACGATATTAAGGGTAGAATCATGGAGAACGATCAGGTAGGAGCGATGAAGTATGAAAATTCTGCCAAGATTTACCAGCCAACCGGAATGACGTTGAATGCGGCAGGAACTCAGAATTATAACAATGACTTAATCCAAAGCATTGCTTATAACGAAAACAATGATCCAGTTTTTATTGATGGAATGAAAGGAGATGTTGCCTTCCAGTATGGACTTACGAATATGAGACAAAGAGTTACCTATGGTGGCGATTTTAGTAATGATGGAGATGGTAAGTTTACCAAATTTTACAGTGAAG
Organism: Chryseobacterium sp. CS3K3.1; assembly: GCF_059515165.1. NCBI lineage: Bacteria > Pseudomonadati > Bacteroidota > Flavobacteriia > Flavobacteriales > Weeksellaceae > Chryseobacterium > Chryseobacterium sp. CS3K3.1. The sequence continues at coordinate 62,591 of NZ_JCAKRV010000001.1, forward strand.
ACGGAAGCTATGAAATCGTAAAAGATAATACGACCGGAAAAGAAAAGCATATCATTTATATTGGGGGTACACCTTATGAATCAAATATTGTATATTTAAAGAACTTTACGGAGAGTAGCGGTACTTACAAATTCCTACATAAAGATTATATAGGAAGTATCTTAGCTATCACTGATGAAGCTGGAAATAAACTAGAACAAAGACATTTTGATGCATGGGGTAATTTCACCCATTTAAAAATCGGAAACGGATCCATCATTACAGACAAAAATGTCATCCTGAGCCTGTCGAAGGATCTCATTATAGATCGTGGGTATACTAGTCATGAGCATTTTGCAGAGATAGGAATTATCCATATGAACGGAAGGCTGTATGATCCACTATTAAGAAGATTCTTAAATGCTGATGAAAATATACAGGATCCATACAATACCCAGAATTACAATAAGTATGGGTATGTAATGAATAATCCATTGATGTTTAATGATCCGAGTGGTGAATTCTGGCAGATTTTTGCAATTCCTATTGTTAAAGCGTTACTTTTTGCTGTAGTCTCTTACACTGCTACTGTTTTGATTACTGGTGCGAAGTTTAATATTCTCAACTTATATTCTAGTATTGTAATGAGTTTGATAAGTGCGGGGATAACAACTGTTATAGGAGATGTCTTTTCTACTGCTACAGCAAGTATAGGAAATGAGGCTTTAAAAAGTCTCGTCCATGCGGGGGTACAGGGAACGCTGAGCTTTATGCAGGGAGGTAATTTCTTTACTGCGGCTGCCAGTGCATTTTTGTCAAGTGCTGTATCGTTTGGGTATGGACAAGCTGTTGGAGCTGCTGCGTACAGCGGTGTAAGCCAGGTTGCTTTGGGAATGCTTTCCGGTGGTGTGGGGTCTGCCCTTTCCGGAGGAAATTTCTGGGAAGGCGTGAAGATTGGTGCTATTGTCGCTATTTTTAATCATCTGGCTCACAGAGGCGACAATCTTTTCAAGGCTTCTAAATCAGATGGGGATGGAGATGGAGACTCTTCAATTATGAAGATAATGAAGGCGAATAGTCCTTTAGGAATCTTTGGAACTGATCCTGAATCTATAATGATTAATAAAGTTGGAATAAATTATGTTGCGGGAGTAAATAATATCAATGACACGTTTTATTTCTTAGATAATACAGGAGTGGGTAAGGCGAGCTTTAGAACAGTTAGAACCCTCTATATGAGTGTTACAATTAAGCACGCTGGAATACCAACTAATGCACAAAGAATCTTTGCTAAAGCCATTGATGCTGGATTAGATGCTCTATCATTGAAAGTTAAATTGCAAGAAGGTATATTTACTCAACAAGAAATGGATTTATTGTTAAAAAATACAATAGATTTAAATTTACGGTTTGAAAAAGGAACATCTAGTTTCCAAGCTCCTTTCAATACTATGAGAAAATTTATGCATTCTAATTGGAGAGGGTCTTGGTTTTAAAGAAAATAATAATTAAAAATAAATTAAGTATGGATATTTTTGATAATGTACATTCTTTGCTTGAAGAAAAAGAAATAAAAAATGAAATAAAGTATACTTTTCTTAAAAAAAATGTTATATATATTTCATTAAACAAGTTAGATAGAGTTCTTTTAAGTATTGACTTGGTTTTAAATATTTCTGACAAATACAGTCTTATAAATGATTTAATACATAGATTAGGCTCTCCAATACAAAATACAGAGAATACTTGGCATGAAGAAAAAGTACAAAATAGTAATTTTTCAGAGTCAAAAATTGAAAAAAAAGCTTTTACAAATATTAACAATACTGATATTGAATATATTATGAATTTAGACGTTATAAGATGGAATTATGAATCCATTATTATTACTGTTTCAAATTATCCTTTAGTAAGAGGAATAGGAGGACATAATTTTTATATTAATATAAGATAAAAATTTGCAATAATGGAATTAACACATGATATTTTGGGAAAAAAATTAGGGTCTTTAAATACTTATAGTAAAGGTCAAACATCTGAAAATAAATTACCTTTATCCTTTTTGGGAAAAGAAGTAAAAGTGTCTAACATTGGTATTAACAATGATACAATAAATTCAATAATTTTTTCCATAGATGATGCTAAAAAGCATTCAGATATCTTAAATAAATTATTAGAGTTGTATGGAAATCCGAAAGTTGCTTTTGAAGATGATCTATTTCCAAGTCATAACAATAATGATAAAGAAGGTACATTTAGCTCAGGTATAATATCCAGTAAAGACTTTAAGTTTGATAAAGCTAAATTAAATGAATACATTTATATCGTTTGGGACACCGAAAACTTTATGCTAAATTATTATAAACCTAATTCAACAATGAATGAAAGTTTGGATGTTAGAGTAGAAATGATAAATAAAGTTTTTTAGAAAATTTCTTATACACTAACTTTGTTTTTTTAGGCTGTCCAACAAGTTTGGGCAGTCTCTTTTAATAAAAGCCACCGCAAAAGCAGTGGCTAAAAAAATCAATCTAATTATGGACTATATCCTATAAATTCGGATTATTCTCAAATTCCCTTTGTGGAATACTGAATAAATAATAATTACTATTCGGTACAAAAGCAGATTTATCCGGGAAATCAAGAACAGAATGCCCTTTACCGTCTACGGTTTTCACCGTTCCGTCCGGTGTGGTGATCTGTACTTTTATCGGTTTCCCATCTGCATCTACAAATGGTTTTCTTACAACCGTTCCTTGAGTTCTGATAATATCTGAAAGCGAAAATCCTTCTCCGAATAATTCTTTTCTTCTTTCAATTAAAACAGCATCTACTACCGCATTCTGTGACAATGATCCAGAATAAATATTAGCATTTCTGGCAGATTTCAACTGGTTCAAGACTGCTACCGCTTGAGAAACATTTCCACTTCTGGCTTCCGCTTCCGCTTCGATCAGGTACATTTCCGCAGCTCTCATGTAGACAATATCAGCAATAAGAGTGGGTTTAAATTTAAACTTGGCATACCTCAGCAATCCTTCTCTACCTTTCTGTCCGTCCCATGAAAACAATTGAAATCTGATATCATTAGTATCAAAAAGGTCTTTAAAATAAGGATCTGCCATAAAGCTGTAATAATAACTTCCTGAGGAAGATACATCCAGATAATGGAAGGCATAACTTTCATCAGACTGTTCCTGGGTCTGTGCATGTCCCCAGATCCATTCTGCGTTGTTGATATCATTGAAACCATCCTTATATTTTTCCGGAGCCATAAGAGAAAATCCTTCCCTTGCGATTTTTGCTGATGCTGAAGCTTTGCTCCATTCTCCTGTATTCAGGTAAGTTCTTGCTAAAAGTCCGTTTACCACAGAACGATTGATCTTATCCTTATTATTTCTTGTATAATTTTTCAACAGGTTATCGGCGTCGGTAAGATCACTTTTAATCAAAGTATAAATTTCTTCAAGGCTTGCTCTCTTCTTCCCTACTGTGCTTGTTGTGGAAGGTTCTGTATAAATCGGGGCTGTCAACGCTGATTTGTCTTTAAGATAGCTGAACTGGTAAAAACTCGCCAGATTCAGGTAACAGAAAGCACGTAATGCCTTTGCCTGGCCTTTCACCTGATCCTTTTTCTCCTGGCTGCCTTCCGTTCCATCAATTCTTGTAATCACATTATTCATATTATTGATGGTGGAATACAACATAGTCCAGATAAACAGCGGGCGGCTTGCTGTACTGTTCACCATTTCTGTAAAGGCATAGGTAGAAGCGAAACCATACTTATTGGTCAATACTGCCACATCACTTCCCATGGCATCACTGGCTCTCAATACAGTGGAATACCCGATATTGGCATAGGTTGTTCCATCATTATTAAATTTTGCCCAGGTACCGTTCACTACCGTCTCAGCACTTTCGGCTGTTTTGAAAACTTCTACACTGCTGGCCTGATCAGTAGGAGCTGTATCCAGCTCGCTTTCGCAGCTTGCCAACGACAAAAATCCGATAAGAGCAAACGATATATATTTTAATTTTTTCATTGTTTCAATTTTAAAAGGTTAAAGCGTTGCCTGAAGACCAAAAGTGATCGTTCTCATCGCAGGATATCTGTAATACGTTGTTCCGTCCAAAGCCTGCTCAGGATCCATTCCTTTATGTTTATAGAATGTGAGAAGGTTTTCTGCCTGGATATAAATTCTGAATTTTTTCAATCCTATTTTCTCAAAATAATCTTCAGGGAGTGTATATCCTAAGCTTACATTTTTAAGTCTTGCATAAGTACCGGAATACAGGAATCTTGAAGACGTTGATGTCCAGTTATTCGTTGTTGTGCTCAATGCGGGAACATCTGTATATGGATTATCCGGTGTCCATCTGTTCAACATTTCGGTACTCCACGCACGTCCTCCCGCACTTCCGTTATGCATGATGGAAGTATAATCTGTATCTAAAATTTTACCCCCGATTTTGAATGTCAGTAATCCTGAAAAGTCAAAATTCTTATAGGTAATGCTTGTACTGATTCCTCCTGTCAGTTTAGGCAATGCAGAACCCTGTAATAGTTTTGTTGCTTTTGAATATTCTGAGGTTGTTCCTTCCACTGAGTTTCCGCTGGCATCAGTAGAAACTGTTTTCCACAATGGCTTTCCATTGCTTGGATCTACTCCAACCCATTCAGGAATAAAGAAATCGTACACAGAACCACCTACCGTTAACAGCTTGGTTCCTACCACAAGAGAACCGCCAGGTAATTTTGTGACTTTATTGTTTAAAGTACTTAAGTTCACATCTACATTCCACTGGAAATTATCATTCTTAACCGGTGTTGTAAATAATGAAAATTCAAATCCTGTATTCTGAATCGTTCCGATATTAGCAGGATAATCACTGATTCCCAATGATGGGGCCACTGGCATATTAAACAGAAGATCCTGGCTTTTTCTTTTGAAATATTCAATATTTCCTTTAACTCTGTTATTCAAAATAGCGAATTCCAATCCCACATTTAAGTTAAGGTTGGTTTCCCATTTTACATTATTGGTAGACGTTTTCTCCAATGTTGTTCCCGGTTCTCCGCCAAGGCTGATAAATCTGTACAGCTCCTGATAAGCATAATAAAGCGGCTGTCCGTTAGGTCTAAGTAATTTATCATTTCCTTGTCCTCCGTAACTGGCACGCAATGTCAACTGATTGAAAACATTCAGGCTTTTAATAAATTCCTCATTCGAAATCTTCCATGAACCTCCCACTGACCAGAATCTGCCCCATCTGTTATCTTTCGCAAATCTTGAAGAACTGTCCGCTCTTCCCGATGCAGATAAGAAGTAAGTATTATTGTAGTCATACTCTACTTTTCCAAGGAAACTCAATAAGCTTAATTTATTACTGTTTCCACTGAAACTTCCCAGCAGAGAAGCAGCATCCGGCTCATAGTAATAAGGCAGTGAAAACTGACTTCTCGTTCCTGAAATCGTCTGATAATCGTATTTGTAGAATTCGTGTCCTGCCAGTGCATTAACGTGATGCTTTCCAAACTTTTTATCGTACGTCAGAATATTGCTGGTCGTATAGGAAAGTGTTCTGGTATTCGTTTTCGTCACTGAACCTCCAATTTCCGCTCCTTGCCCAAGTAATGGATTTGAATAATAATGTCCGTTATAATTCACCAGATCAACAGAGAAGCTTGTCTTGAATTTTAACTCCGGCAAGAAGGTGAATTCCATGAATCCTTTTCCTGAAAAGTTATCTTCTTTATTTTCGTTTTTATCTAAAGGCAACGTTGCAGCAGCATTCTGATTTTGAAGTGCATTTGTGGGCCTGTATTTTCCAAAATCATAAATAGGATTTCCATCAGCATCCAAAACATAAGTGCCGTCAGCATTTCTTTCATAATAAGGATAGAATGAAGGAATGAATCTTGCGGCATTGATGATATTGCTCGCTTTTGAATCCGAAGAAGTAGGCGCCTGCTGAATACTGTTCGTATAGCTTAAGTTGACTCCAACATTCAGCCATTTTTTAACTTCGGAATTAATTTTCAGTCTGGTATTATATCTTTTAAAACCGGATTCAATGGCCATACCTTTGTCGTCCAGATAACCAAGGGAAAAGAAGTAATTACTTTTCTCACTTCCTCCGCTGATATCAAGATCCACCTGGTTTCTTGATGCTACTCTCTGTAGAATATCTCTCCAGTCATCATTCCAGAGTGGTGAAGCACCAGGCAATAATTTCCCATCTGTTCCCACCGGTTTTGGATAAGCAGTTCCATATGGGTTAATTCCAAGAGTAGAAACAAGATTATCTGTTGCCATCTGAGCAGCCTGCTGGGAAGAAACTTTACCGGACTGATATCCGTTTCTCAACGCTTCCCAATATAATTGAAAGTACTGATCTGTGTTTACCTGTTCATAATCTTTGACAGCTCTTCCTGAGAATCCCTGGCTGATATTAAAATTAACTTTTGCTTCTCCTTTTTTACCTGATTTTGTAGTAATGATGATGATCCCGTTTGCCCCTCTTGAACCATACAGAGCACTTGCTGTAGCATCTTTCAAAACACTGATGGATTCAATATCACTTGGGCTGATAGAGTTAATATTTCCGTCAAAAGGAATTCCATCCACTACATATAAAGGATCACTGGAAGCACTGATGGAACCGATTCCTCTGATTCTGATAGTAGAAACCGCACCCGGCTGCCCTGAGGCACTGGTAGTCTGAATCCCTGCAACCTGCCCTTCCAATGCTTTGGTAATATTGGTGACAGGTCTGTTATTGATTTTATCACTGGAAATGGTGGCTACAGAACCGGTATAGCTGTTTCTTTTTGCTTTTCCGTAAGCTACCACAACTACTTCATCAAGCTCCTTTTCATGAAGACTATCTTTTTTCAGTCTGGAATTCTGTGCATTTACACTGGTGACTCCCAGAAAGAAAGCAGCAACCGGAGGAATCCATACTTGGGCACTAAATAATTTTTTACTAATCATAATCAATTTTATTTACCATATATTAAAATTTTGCCCTTTGCAGAAAAGTCAGCAAAGGGCATCGATAAATACGATAAACCAAATGCTTATTTTTCCTTAAAAGGCTGAATGTAACACCTTGCCCACGGGTAGGTTGTCAAGACTTCACAGGGTCAGTTCCCTCCATCTTTCTTTATAAGCCGATCGAAATATGGTTGCAAAGCTAAAAACTTTTAGTCTACAAAACAAGTAGACTTATATTTTTTTCATGATAATATTTTAACAATTAACATAAAATTTTAATAAAAGCCATAACAATAAGGAGTTGCGACTGTTATCATTTTTTCACACATGACAAATATCATTATCAATAATTCAATGGAATAAAAATTCAGCATCACTTAATTTTTATGTAATTAATTAAAAAAACTTTTTAATTTTATAGAATGAAAGTTTTAATCATCAATGGCCCTAACCTCAATCTGTTGGGCACAAGAGAACCTGAAATCTATGGAAATGTTTCTATGGAAAATTATTTGGAAATTTTAAAATCCGAGTTTCAATCTCATGAATTAAAATATTATCAGTCAAATATTGAAGGAGAGCTTATCAACAAGCTTCAGGAAGATGACTTTGATGCCGTTGTGATTAATGCGGGAGCTTTTACCCATTATTCTTATGCAATAGCTGACTGTTTGAAAAACATCAGAAAACCAAAGGTTGAAGTTCATATCAGTAATATCTACAAAAGAGAAGAATTCAGGCAGAAGTCTGTAACGGCAGCCAATACGGATGCGGTTTTATCTGGTTTTGGGATGGATGGGTATAGATTGGCTTTATTAAGTTTAAAATAATTCTAGTAATTTCCCGCAGCTAGTTATCGATAAATTTATGAAAATAAATGATAAAATTTACTGTAAAGATGTTGGGGTCTATTCCGGTCAATTAACAAAAAGAGAATCCTATATTATTAAAGAAATAAATGATGCAAATGTAAGGATTCAAAATAATGAAGGAAGGCTGAGATGGTATTCGAAATTTTATTTTAGTTTAAATAATGAACCGGAAATAATTTCGATTAACATAGATGATACAATAGAAAATATTGAATCTGATGCCATAGAAGTAACCATTACATTTTCTGATAAAGCAAAATATTGGATGACCTTCACAACTCCAAAGTATTTAGATAAGATGTTAGATGAAGAGTCTTATTTTTCTTCAAAGCACTTTATCATCATAAAATCTCTAACTGAAGAATCAATCAAATTAACAGTTCTAAAACTGGATGAACAGAATGAGTTGATTGAAAACTGTAAAAAATATGAATAAAAAACGCCTCATCATTGATGAGGCGTTTTGTTTGTTGATTGGTAAGTATTAAATAGTTTGTTCCTGCAATTGAGGTCCTGAAGCAACTAACTTCTTACCTTCTTCAGTATCACAGTACTGCTCAAAATTCTTGATATATCTTGAAGCAAGATCTTTTGCTTTTTCTTCCCATTCTGAAGCACTTTCATAAGTATCTCTAGGATCTAAAATACCTGTAGAAACATTTGGCAATTCAGTAGGAATTTCAAGGTTCATGATCGGAACCTGAGTTTTAGGAGCATTATCAATAGAACCGTCAATGATGGCATCAATGATTGCTCTGGTATCTTTCAGAGAAATTCTCTTTCCGGTACCATTCCAACCTGTGTTCACCAGATAAGCTTTAGCTCCGTGCTCCTTCATTTTACCAATTAATGTTTTAGAATACATTGTTGGGTGTAAGGTAAGGAACGCTTCACCAAATGCAGGTGAGAAAGATGGTTGTGGCTCTGTAATTCCTCTTTCAGTTCCTGCTAATTTTGATGTATAACCGCAAAGGAAGTGGTATTGAGCCTGATCTTCATTCAGGATAGAAACCGGAGGAAGTACTCCGAATGCATCTGCTGAAAGGTAAACAATCTTTTTGGCATGACCTGCTTTAGAAGGCAATACAATTTTATTGATATGATAGATTGGATAAGAAACTCTGGTGTTCTCAGTGATAGATCCGTCGGTATAATCTGCTACTCCATTGTTCACAACAACGTTTTCAAGAAGAGCATCTCTCTTGATAGCAGCGAAGATATCCGGTTCTTTTTCGGCGGATAAGTCGATAACTTTAGCGTAGCATCCGCCTTCATAGTTGAATACTCCGTTATTATCCCATCCGTGCTCGTCGTCACCGATAAGGTATCTCTTAGGATCGGCTGATAAAGTTGTTTTACCAGTTCCTGAAAGACCAAAGAATAAAGCTACATCCCCTTTTTCTCCTACGTTTGCAGAACAGTGCATTGAAGCCATCCCTTTTAATGGAAGATAGTAGTTCATCATAGCGAACATCCCTTTCTTCATCTCACCTCCATACCATGTACCTCCGATGATCTGTAGTTTTTCAGTAAGGTTGAACATGATGAAGTTTTCAGAATTTAATCCCTGAGCTTCCCAGTTCGGGTTGGTAGTTTTTGATCCGTTGATTACTGTGAAATCCGGCTCGCCAAAGTTTTCAAGCTCATAGTGAGAAGGACGAATGAACATATTAGTAACAAAATGTGCCTGCCAAGCCACTTCAACGATGAATCTTACTTTAAGTCTCGTATCCGCATTCGTTCCGCAGAATGTATCTACTACATAGATCTTTTTAGATCCGGCAAGCTGGTTCAGCACTAGTTCTTTACAAGACCCGAAAATTTCTGCAGTTGTAGGTAAGTTTACTTTACCATCCCAGAAAATTGTATCTCTTGTAACATCATCCTGAACAATATATCTGTCTTTAGGTGAACGACCTGTGAAAATTCCTGTTTTTACTGATACTGCGCCTGATTCTGTAAGCTCAGCTTTCTCAAACCCCTGATTTTCAGGAGAAACTTCAGCCTGATATAATTCTTCGTAAGAAGGATTATACACTACTTCATAGTTTCCTTTAATCCCTAATTTCTCTAAATCCTGGATGATTTTAGTGTTTTTCATTTTACTTATATTTTCTATTTCTTTATTGCTTTCAACAAAAATAATATTAATTATTTGTTAAAGGTGGTTTAAATATACTGATATAAGTCAGAATGGCAAATAAAAAAACAGGATTGTAATATACTGATTATAAACCAATTATATCATCCCATTCAAAAACAGTCGTAAAACCTTTCTCCCAAAAATAGTTCTTATAGTCCCCAAATTTCGCACTCATCACAAAATCTCCACCCCATGCGCCTAAACTTTTGACAAATGAAGGGCAATCTGAGAAAAATTTTTCTTTAACTGTGAGAATTTCAAGAAAATCGGCAATTTTCCGCTCATGAATCATCATTAATTCAGAAAAATTTTCCAATTCATCGCATAACATAATTTTCTTTGTGATATCCGAAAATTCATCAACCAGTTCCGGGGACTTCTTTTTTGATTTGTAAAAATTGATTCCTTCCCTACTATCCTGCTTCTGATTTAAATGGATAAAAATCAGTTCATTTTTAAAAGCTGGATTAAAATCTACTTTCTCATATCTGATCTCCGGTTTACTCTGGAAAAGAACTGCAGATTTTTCTTTCGCTACAGCGATATCGTATCCACTGCCTCCCAAACTAATGGTATTAAGATGAAAAGGATCTATTTCAGCCCATTCCGCCAGGTTATTCATAAGGGTGGAACTGCTCCCAAGCCCATAATCCGCAGGAAACTGAAGGTTTGTTTTTAAATAATAAGTAAGGTCTGTTTTGAATTTACTGTCAGAAAGCAGCTGAACATTTTGTAATGTTTTGGTAATAAATTCAGCGCTTGACGGAATATTGGTTTCTAAGATCTGCCAGTTTTTATAATCAATGACAGCTTTTAACCATAATGTATTCTGATGATAAGCTTCCCAAAGAATAAGAGATTTTCCATCTTCTTTTTCTTCAAAGAAAAACTCTTGTCCCAGCCTGGTAGGTACCGCTAAGACAAGAGCTCCATCAATTGCGAAATATTCTGAAGTAAGCATAAGCTTGCCCGGTGAAAAGATCGCGCTCATATTTTTTTATTTAGATTGCAGAAGTTGCTTCTACAGATCCGTCAATTTTTTTGATCAATCCCTGAAGGGTTTTTCCTGGTCCTACTTCTACAAAGTTAGAGGCACCATCTTTAATCATATTCTGAACAGATTGAGTCCATTTTACAGGACCGGTAAGCTGAGCGATCAGGTTTTGCTTGATCTCATCAGGATTGGTTACCGCTGTAGTCGTAATATTCTGGTATACAGGAATAGTTGCTTTTCTGAATTTTGTCTTTTCGATAGCTGCTGCCAGTCTCTCCTGTGCAGGCTGCATCAATGGTGAGTGGAAAGCTCCGTTTACCGGTAACAGCAATGCTCTTTTAGCACCTGCTTCTTTCAGCTTTATACAAGCTTCTTCTACTGCAGGAGTTTCCCCTGAAATAACCAATTGTCCCGGACAGTTATAGTTGGCAGGAACAACAATCCCGCTGATCTGCGCACAGATTTCTTCAACCTTTGCATCGTCTAATCCTAAGATTGCAGCCATAGAACTTGGATTGGCGTCGCAAGCTTCCTGCATTGCTTTCGCTCTTTCAGAAACTAATTTCAAACCGTCATCAAAGGATAAAACTCCGTTGGCAACCAAAGCTGAAAACTCTCCCAAAGAGTGTCCTGCTACCATTTCAGCACCAAGACCATTTACGGCTTTTAATGCTGCTACTGAATGTATAAATATTGAAGGCTGGGTAACCTCTGTTTTCTTAAGATCCGCATCCGTACCGTTAAACATAATGGAAAGAATGTCGAAACCTAAAATTTCATTGGCAGATTCCATCAGATCTTTAATATCTTTTCTAGAATCATACAATTCTTTTCCCATTCCTACGAACTGAGAACCCTGCCCTGGAAATACAAGTGCTTTCATGTATTGAATTAAATATTATGCAAATATAACTATAATGTTAACAATATTCGTTTTAAGTGCTATAAATCATTTATGGTACTAACCTGATTACTCTGTAACCTGTATTTACATAAGCACCGTTAGCTTTAGATTTTACAAACTCAAATTTGGTCGCAAGCTGAGTCTGAACTTTATTCATTTGTTTAAAGATCTCTCCTTTTTTATTCTCTCTGGTTAACATGTCATTTACCACATCAAAACCTACGATAGCATATTTCGGTGGCGTTTTGCAGTATTTGCTTTTATAAGCAGCCAGAATTTCTTTCTCAAAGCTTCCGTCTGTATTGATCTTTCTATCCATCAGATATACAAGACTTGCCTGGCTCAGCTCATCCACTTTCTTCTCAAAAACAGGAGAATAGAACATACTGAAGGCTTTTATTCCCTGAACTTCTTTAGACATCGCAATCATTCTGTTGGCAAAAGCATCTCCTGCAGTATTATCATCATTTGCTAAAATGGCAATAACCGGTGCAGACTGTCCTGTCATCATATTCTGATCCGGCTGAATATCTGCCGACGAATTAACAATAATGATATTAGGATTTTTTACAGCCTTTTCAAGTCCGGCTTTGATATAGTTGGCATCTTCTTTTTTAGCATCTGCCACTATATATATTTTCTGATCTGAATACACTGCTTTTACTTCTTCCACAATCTTATCAGCATACGTCTGATTATTGGTTTCTACAATAATAAGGTTACTGTAGTTATAGAGTTCCGGAGAGTTGGCAAATGGTGCTACAATCGGGATTTTCTGATTTTTGGTGAAATCAAGAACATCAATGACATTGGACTTGAAGAAAGGTCCGATAATAAGATCTGTATTATCAGGGTTGATCTGCGTCAAAGAGTTTTTGAACGAAGCTTCATTCCCTGAGTCTACTACTTTAATATCCAGTTTTTGTCCTCCTCTTGCATTTCTTTCAATAGCGAGTTTAGCTCCTGTCAAAAAGTCAAGTGCCATTCCTCTGTACTGCGTTTCATTGGTGCTGTACCCGAAAGGAAGCATCAGGATAACGCTTAAAGCATCACCATTCTTCTTTATGTATGCTGCATCCTGCTTTTTGATTTTTAAAACCATTCCGGTTTTCAAACCATGTGATAGATCCGGGTTAAGAGCAATAAGCTCATCAATAGAAACACCGAATTTATTAACAATAGAGAACACTGTATCTCCCTGCTGAACCGTGTAGGTAACATAATCATCACCTGCAACAACAGTGGAAGCAGCGGTTGATTTTTCGTTGCCTGAATCCATTTTTGCTTTTGGATTTGAGGTTTCAGCAACAGTATCAGTATTGTTATTGGATCTTTTTATTGTTATGGTATCACCAGGTTTCAGTCCTTTTTCTTCCAATCCCGGATTTAAAGCATAAAGGTCCTGCTGGCTGATGCCAAACTGTTTTGTAATTCTGTAATAATTATCTTTTGCCTGAATCACATAAGATTCTCCTTCTGCAGCAGATGTGGTAGCAGATGTAGATGTAGCAGCAGTTGCTGTTGCTGTTACTTTTTCTACAGGAGTTTCAACGTGCTTTTCTGCTGTTACAGCCTGTTGCTCACCACCATATTTTTTAATGCTGGCAAGAGGTAATGTGATTTCGTCTCCGATTTTCATGTGAGAATCCAGTTCAGGATTCAGTTTTCTTAAATCAGTTTCGGAAATTCTGTATTGTTTTGTAATACCATAGATGGTTTGCTTTGGCAGTAAAACAATTTTACCCAGAGAAGAAGCACTTGTATTTGAAGTTACTTTTCCTGCAGGAGCTGTTTTTGTTACAGCCGGAGTGGCTGCTTTTTCTGATTTTATCGTTAAAACATCTCCGATCGCCAGTTTGCCATCTTTATGTTTTGGGTTTAGCTTCAGCAATTCATCTACAGTCATTCCATACTTTTTGGCAATGTTGTAAGGATTGTCACCTTGCACAACCGTATGTGATTTCTGGGCTGAAACTCCCAAAACCATACATAAACTGGATAGAATAAAAAACCTCTTTATCATATTCGATAATTATAATTTACAAAAATACTTCTTTAAAATTAAATGGCAACAATTATTAATTTTGAATCTTGAACCACCATTTCTTCCAAACAATTTTCAAGCCACGAATAGCCATAATCTGAAAAGAATACACTAAAGTTATATACCCTCTCCTGCCATGTTTTTGCGGGATGAACATCTAAAAACAGATTTTCAAGTCTTTCGAGCAATTCATTCTGTTTTATTTTTTCTGCATGAAGCAGTCGTTTTTTCATTCTTTTAAATGATTTCAGCTGTCGTACTTCTTCTGCCTTCACCATATTACCGAAAGATCTCTCCGTAGTTTCCGCAGATGCTTTCAGTGCAGAAAAATTACTGATCAATACTTCTTCTTTTTCTTCGAGCAATCGTAGAACAGAATTATCTTTTAAAATCTTCTGATTGGTAAGTACCGTAAAATTCCGGAAAAAATCTTCTATTTTAAGATCAAGCTTTTTTATTTTCCCTAAGGTTTTTTCTTTCAGGAAAAGCATAGAATTTCTTGGAATCAGGATAGGAAGAGGAATATTGATTTTTGAGAAATAATCTTTCAGTTCCAGCCAGTACATGATTTCGGCATTTCCTCCGACATAAGCCAGATTGGGAAGTACGTTTTCCTGATATACCGGCCGCATTAATGCATTCGGACTGAATTTTTCAGGATGATTTTCCAGTTCAGCCAGAATCTCTTCTTCTGTAAACTGGATGGTCTTATCCACAATGATATACTTCTGACCATTAAATTCAATTCTGTCTCTGGTGTCAGAAAGATAGAAAAGGTTAATTTCACGAGGATTTACCTGAACCTTTCCATATTTCTCAGTAAGAAAATCTACTTTGTCTTTGGAAGTTTTCTGTAAACTGAAGTTCAGAAGCTCATCTTTAAAAATCGTTTTTATCTGATTCTTAAGTTCTACAGAATCTCCATCCAGAATCAAAAGTCCGAATTCTGAAAAAAGACGGTTGACAAGAATCTTAATGGCTTCCGTTAAGGTGTTTCCTGCTTTATAAGCTTCCTTCATCATTAAAATCAGCTCTGTCCCGAAAACAGAATCTTTGAATTCCTTTTCAAATTCAGAAATAAAATAGGTATCACTGATTTCAATTCGTCCTACGGGGCCGCCGGATTTCCCGTTGGTTTCGTAATAGTTATTTTCAGTTTTAAAATGATTGATCTCTGCAAAATCATGATCCTCCGAAGCCATCCAATATACCGGAACAAAATTAAAATCCGGAAAATTTTCTTTCAGATAGGTACATGTCTTTATCGTCTGAAGAATTTTATATACAAAGAAGACAGGTCCGGAAAACAGGTTCAGCTGATGTCCTGTTGTAATAGTGAACGTGTTTGGCTGTTTAATCCTATCAAGATTTTCTTTCTGTTTTGAAGAAAGAGTAAGACTCGCAAGCTGACTTTCAAATACATCAGCCAAAATATTTCTTTTCTCTGATGCGAAAGAATCTTTCTTAAGGTGAATCTGATGTCTGAAATGCTCTAAGGAAAATGTGTTATTTTCAAAACCCTCAATTTTCTGATGTAAAAAATCTTTTACCAGCTGAGGAATGCTTTCTATATCGTTAAATGATATTTTATTAATTGTTTTCAACCTGTACAGTTTTTAGTTGAACAAATACCACACGATTCCGATATTCAATCTGAAATCATACACCGGGTAATGTGGAAATGCATATGCTTTGTTGTTGGAGATCACCGTTCCTATCTGCTGCCCTTCTATGAAAAAGAACATTTTCTTCACCTTCATATTAATATAAACATCGGCGATAGGCTGCCCTCCAATTGAAAATGAATCTGCTCTTGGCAGAATGTATTCATTAAGAACCGGGAAATATTCTCTTGAAGCGAATTTAGAGAAATAATATACTTTAACCCCTGCTTGAATTTCTGCTGCTTTTTTAAAGGCCTGTGTCTGATAGAAGAAGTTGGCTCTCCCGATAAAACCTGGTAAAGGAAGCAATTCTTTATTGGTTAAAGTATTCTGGAAATGCACTCTTGTATTCAGATGGAATTTATTGAAGCTGAATGTGGCATCTCCTCCGATCTGAGAAATATTCACAGAATTGTTACTTTGCTTCGGACTTCCGTTACTATCAAAATACGTATAGTTATCAATTCTGAAGTAATTGGCGAAAAGCTCTGTTTTGAACCATTTCAGATTGATGCTACCTCCTACTTCCATTACAGACTGGTTCTTCGCATCTTCAAGATAATAATTGAAATTGTTATAAACGGAAGTATTTAATAAATAATTGAAAGAAGGATAGGCACTCTGGAAGTTTACTTTTGCATTAACGAAATAATCTTTGATTGGTTCAAACTTCAGATTATTGGTTGTTTTCAGATAACTTTTAAACTGGCTTCCGTTTGAAAATTCAAGGAATGAATTTAATTGAATTTTGTTCCAAAGTTTTACCTGCAGATTTCCTACAGCTCCAATTCTGTTTTCTTTCAGTTCGCCAGGGAAAGGAACACCGTTCAGTGCAACAACATCTCTTATACCTAATTTGATCATCTGATAACGTACCCCTGCATCCAGCTTGAATTTTTCATTATTAAAAATCAAGCTTACCGTATTGCTGAAGTTTTCAGAATATTTTTTGGTTGTCAGCGGGAAACCGTCTACCAGTTCAGCAGGGTCATTATACCAATACGGCTCCAAAGCAGTTTGATTATAATAATATTTGTTCCCCTGATGAGAAATAATATGTCTTATACTGAAAGGAAATTTCCCGGAATTGAATGGCGTAAACTGATGACTCAGATAGTATCTTCTGTAAGAAAACTGTGAGCTTGAAGAGGCCAGATTTACCTGCGCATTTTGCCTATTGCTATAATTACTGTCACCACTTTGAAACAGATTATCCTCTGTAATACCTCCACTTTCCTGATTATTTACATTCTGATGAAGATAATGGGCAAAAAGCTCATAATTTCCGCTTTTTGAAACATAGTGCCCAGAGAATAGTGTATTATTATTTGCTGACAATGAGTTTCTGTAAAGTCCCTGAGAACGGAGTCCCATATATTCAAGAGCGAAGTTGAATCTTTTTCCGATGTTCTGAGTATAGGTTGATTTCAGAGCAGCACCGTTTCGCATGGCATTATGATAAATAAATGATGCGGTAGGTGTTTTTACGTCGTAGTATTTCACATCATTGGCTCCAATGATCATGTAGGATTTATTGGAAGGCAGTAATGAAAGATTTTCTTCAGGATTTACTTCAAATACAAGTGGATTGAATCCTGCACCAATGTTGGCAGGCTGAACTTTTCCAAAATTATCTTTATTATTTTGCTGTGAAAAGATATAGGTTTTATCAAAAGTCATTACGGTATCAAAAACTTTCTTTTCAGAAAACTGAGTCTGATACTGGTAGTCATTAATGGTAGGCTTAAAAATTTTCAGGGAATCTTTTTTCCCGGAATCTATCACAAGGGTGTCTTCTTTTTTGGACTGAGGCTTTGTCTCTGCTTTATTCACGACCTGAGCCTTGGCTATAAAACCTAAAGAGAAGAGTATGAAAAGGATGTACTTCATTATTCATTATTGTACAGCAAAAATAAGAAATAAAAGGACATAAAAAACCCCTGCTTTGAGCAGGGGTTGTATATCAAATGATTATTGTATGATTAATAACCAGGGTTTTGTTGAATCTGAGGGTTGTTATCAATTGCTCCTTGAGGAATTGGTAATTGCCACTTGTGACTTGCAACAGGAAGCGACAATACAGTCGCAGGGTTTCCTGCTCCATTAGATTCAGGACCAAAGTTAGATCTTTGAATAGGTAGAGCAAGTCTCTTTAAAGTAAAGAATCTGTCTGTTTCAAATGCTAATTCTAGTCTTCTTTCTAACATAATTGCATCCCACAGAGCTTGACCAGCTTCTGCTCCAGGAACAAATCCAGTATATCTTTGAGCTCTTAATGTATTCAATAAACCTAAAGCTCCAGCTTCGTTTCCTTTTTTATACATTGCTTCAGCAACATTTAAAAGTACTTCTGAAGTTCTTAAATACTTCACATCAACGGCTTCAATTGGTTTGTCTGTAGCTTGCTTGTATTTAATTACGTTATTATAATTTTTACCATTGAAAGGAGATGTCACGATATAAGAAGATTTTCTAATATCTATATCCTTGAACTTAGTATATAAATCATAGTCTACAACATATTCTGACTTAATCTGACCTCCTACAGTCTGGTTATAAGCAGAACCTGTTTTAATATTTTCAATACTTGAGTTCAATATTTTGAATAAAACTCCATCAACAGAAGTATCATTCCAGATATTTTTAAAAGTTCCGATTGTTCCAACACTTGGTTTTAAGGCAAGAGCTTTTTGCCCCCAAGTAATAGCATTATCATAATCACCTTTATACAAGTATACTCTTGATAACATTCCTTGTACAGCTGCCTTTGTAAGTTTACCTACATTTGCAGATTGTGTAATGTTTTGTTCTGCAAAAAGTAAATCACCAAGAATTCTGTCATAAACCTGATTTACGGTCAGATTTCTTGTAGTTACCAAAAACGGATCAAATTTATCAACATATGCAATACCCATTGAACCTCCAGCATCAGCAGACTGAGTAGGTATTTTACAATATCTTCTTACGATATCAAAATGAGCAATTGCACGGATTCCTCTTGCTTCAGCTTCGATATTAGTTCTAAATGCCCCAGGCGCTAAATTATTAATCTTATCAAGAACCGCATTAGCCCTAGCCGCTACAGCATAACCACCTCCATAAACAGAAGTAATTTCTCCTACGTTTCCAGCAAAATTTAAATTGTATCCATCGTTATTAGATCTCCTTCCCTGAGGATTCTGAATTAGGTTATCTGAAAGAATATCTGGTATTATCAATTGAGTATTATCTCCTTGATAGTACCCTCCAATTTTAAACGCATCATATGCATAATCTACCCCTCTTCTGAAGTCTCCTTCAGTTGTATAATAGTTATCTACAATCAGTCTATCATTTGGCTCTACACTTAAATCATCAGTACAAGATGCAACAGTGAAAGCCATTGAAGCAAATAATACTATTCTTACTATATTTTTTTTCATGATAAAATTGAATTAGAAGTTAACTTGCACTCCCATTAGGAATGTTCTTGTATTTGGATAATTGTATAAACTTAAAGCTCCTGGAATAAATGCTCCATTGTTAATTTGAGTTTCAGAAGCTACAGCAATTTCTGGATCTCCTGTAAAATTAGTCCAAAGAGCTAAGTTCTGACCAGAACCATATACTCTGATACTGTTTACAGGAAGTTTCTCACCTAAGAATTTCTTATCAAATGTATATCCGATTTCTACTGATCTCAATCTTACGAAATCTGTTTTTTGTAAGAATTGATCTGTTGTTTGAAGACCGTTTACATTAGGTTTTGGTAACACACCTGTATCTCCTGGGTTTTTCCAGTAATTGAATGCATCTGTACTTAAGTTTTGGTTATAAGCAGAGAAGTCAACAAGGTTTTGTGCTACGATATTATAGCTATATCCTCCTGTTTGGAAAGAGAAATCTGCGTTTAAGTCAAATCCTTTATATCTGAACGTTGTTCCAAAACCTCCATAAGCACTTGGCAATGTAGATTTTCCTGGCAGGAACTGAGCATCACCTGAACTATATACATTAGTTATAGAACCATCAAGTTTATAATACAATGCATCTCCTGTAGTAGGATCTACACCTGCACTTTTAACCATTTTAAATACTGTTGGCTCGTTTCCAATGCTCATGAATGTGTAACCATCTAAGCTAAGCTGAGTATTAGTTCCGTATAAGCTCTTTACATTATATTTAAGCATTGAAATATTTCCTCTTACAGACCAGTCAATATCTTTACTTCTGATGATGTCAATATTCAATTCAGATTCTAAACCTTTAATTTCAATATTTCCAGCATTGGTAACACTCGAGAATAAGTATCCACCTCCTTCATATTGAGTACTTGGAATTGCATAAAGGAAATCTTTTCTGTCATCCTTAAATACTTCCGCACTTAGTTTAACTCTGTTATTCCACATTACAAAGTCAACCCCTAAGTTTTGAGATGTTTTAGACTCCCATTTAAGGTTTTTGTTTCCTACACTGTTAGAAGGACCTGAAGTAGGATCTAAACCATAGTCACCAGATACAATAGAGATAAGGTTTTGATAATCTGCAAGAGCAGAGATATTACCTGTTGTACCAATACTATATCTGAATTTAATATCATTGAAGAAAGGAACATCAAAGAAAGATTCTTTTGCTAAATTCCATGCTGCTGAAGCAGACCAGAAGTTACCATATTTATTGCCTTCCCCTAGTCTTGAGTTTCCATCTCTTCTGATTGATCCAGATATAATATATCTGTTAGCATAGTTATAGTCAACAACTCCTAATAAACTCACATAATTTGTTGTAGTTGTATTACCTGTAACCGCAAATGGAGTAGCTGCCGAACCTACATCAGTAATGTCTGGCCCTAGCATAACTCTTTTTGTTCCTGATAAACTTCCGAATTGCTCCTGGCTATATTCGAATGCAGCAACTGCAGACACTTTATGTTGTCCGAAAGATCTTGAGAAGTCGAATCTATTATTAAATACATATGTCCAGAAATCTGATCTTGTATCTCTAATACTTCCATCCGGATATCCGTACACTTTAGCAATATCTGAACCTTTTCTTACAACATATTTGTTTTTTCGAAGGTCATAGATTGTACCGAAAGTAGATTTAAATGATAATCCTTTAAAGAACTCATAAGTACCAAATACCTGTCCTGACAATCTTGTTCTCCAGTCAGTTGTCACCTCATTTCTTCTAAGGTCAATTGGGTTAATAGAGTTTGTTGTAGGATTGAATGAACCATTTGGATTATAAATTGGCTCATATGGATTCAATGAGTATACTGAATAGAATGGACTTAATGCGTTATATGAGAATCGCTGATCTTGAGTCTTAACATTTACTACACCAAAATCAAAACCTAACTTCATTTTATCAGTAATCTTCTGATCGAAGTTAAATCTAGCATTGTATCTTTTAAATCCTTCTAATTCCTGTAAGATCCCTGAGTCAGAATCATAACCGATAGAAGCATAATATGAATTTTTATCTCCTCCGCCTCTTACAGATAAGTTGTGGTACTGGATGCTTGAGTTTCTTAAAATTTCTTTTGACCAATCATGATCCTGCGCTAATAATGCAGCTTTTTCTTGATCTGTATAAAGCGGGTTTGGATTAATTCCAATTGTGGACATTTCATCTTCAAATTGAATCTTTTGTGCAGTATTCATCATTTTGAAGTTGATATCCTTTGGCTTATAAGCAAAACCAAATCTTGTATCGTATGTAATGGCTGGTTTTCCTAATTTACCTCTTTTAGTAGTAACTACAATAACCCCGTTTGCAGCTCTAGCTCCATAAACAGCAGTAGAAGCAGCATCTTTCAATTCGGTAACACTTTCAATATCTGTTGGAGGAATCGAGTTAAACTGACGTTGAGTCATATAGATACCATCAACAACGAATAGTGGATCAGATGCTCCTAGAGTAGAAGACACATTGATAGCACCTCTGATTCTGATTGATCCCGGTTCTCCTGGTTTACCAGAGTTTGTAGAAACCTGCAAACCTGACATCTTACCTTGAAGCATGTTGGTAATACCTGTACTTGAAGCTGACATTCTCGTTAATTCTTCACCAGATACTACAGAAACAGCTTGGGTAACTTCTTCTTTTTTCTTTTTTTGTACCCCAACTACAACAATTTCATCAATTACTTTAGTATTTGCTGTATCCTTTTTAGTTGTTTGTGCAAAAGCAGATTGTCCTAAAAAGAACATAACCCCTGCACTCAATACACATAGTTTAACATTCATATTAACAAATTTTAATATATTTAATGAGCAAATATGTTAATAAATATTAACATCCACAAATTAAACCAGTGTTTAAAGTACTCTTTTTTTTAATGTTTCATTTAAAATTTACACAAATAAAATAGGATTCAATAATAATTTACAGATTTTATTCAATAAAAAATATTTTTCTTACCGACCAAATTCATTTTAACAAATTATTAATAATTTAAAAAATATTATTTAGAATAATTATAAATTAAATGGATTCAAAAAATAAAAAAACCACTTTATAAAAAAGTGGTTTTCACATATTTAGGATATATTTATTTCAGTTTCTTCTTAACCGCTACTTCTTCGTAAACTTCAAGAATATCTCCGATTTCAATATCATTATAACCTTTAAGGTTCAGACCACATTCGTAACCTTTTGTTACTTCCTTCACATCATCTTTGAAACGTTTCAAACTTTCAAGTTCACCGTCAAATTTAACAATACCGTCTCTTAGCAAACGTACTTTTGACTGTCTTGTTACTTTTCCGGTAAGAACCATACAACCTGCAATTGTTCCTACTTTAGAAATCTTGAATACTTCACGGATTTCAACATTACCAATCACCTGTTCCTGAATTTCCGGAGAAAGCATTCCCTCCATCGCTTCTTTTACTTCATCGATTGCTTTATAGATTACAGAGTAAGTTCTGATCTCAATTTCCTCACGATCGGCAAGTTCTTTTGCATTGGCACCTGCTCTTACATTGAATCCAATGATAATGGCATCTGATGCTGCTGCTAAGTTGATATCAGATTCAGTGATCTGTCCTACACCTGAGTGAAGAATCTTAACACTGATTTCTTCTGTTGATAATCTCTGTAACTGATCAGAAAGAGCTTCTACAGAACCATCCACGTCTCCTTTAAGGATAATGTTCAATTCTTTGAATTCTCCTAAAGCAATACGTCTACCCAATTCTTCAAGGGTTGTATGCTTCTTGGTTCTGATCGATAATTCCCTCTGCAGCTGTTCTCTCTTATTGGCAATAGCCTTACCTTCACTTTCATCAGCATATACACGGAATTTATCACCTGCAGTAGGCGCTCCGTCCAAACCTAAGATTGTTGCAGGAATTGATGGCCCTGCTTCTTTTAGATTTTTTCCTCTTTCATCAAGCAAAGCTTTTACTTTACCGTGATTTTTACCTGCTACTACATAATCACCTACTCTTAAAGTTCCGGTCTGTACCAACATTGTTGCTACATAACCTCTACCTTTATCTAAGGATGCTTCAATAACAACTCCGTTTGCTGCACGGTCAGGATTTGCTTTCAACTCAAGCATTTCAGCCTGTAGTAAAACTTTTTCCAGCAATACATCTACGTTATTACCGAATTTAGCTGAGATCTCCTGTGCCTGAACATTCCCACCCCATTCTTCTACTAAAACCGGTGGATTTAATCCTGATAACTGCTGACGGATGTTGTCCGGGTTTGCATTCGGCTTATCTACTTTGTTGATAGCAATAATCATTGGTACTCCTGCAGCCTGTGCGTGAGCAATTGCTTCTTTTGTTTGTGGCATTACATCATCATCGGCAGCAATTACGATAATTGCAATATCCGTGATCTGTGCCCCTCTTGCTCTCATCGCTGTAAAGGCTTCGTGACCTGGTGTATCTAAGAATGTAATTCTCTGACCGTTTTCCAGTTTCACATTATAAGCACCGATGTGCTGAGTAATACCTCCTGATTCACCAGCAATTACGTTGGTTTTTCTGATGTAATCCAATAATGAAGTTTTACCGTGGTCAACGTGTCCCATTACAGTAACTACAGGAGCTCTCTGCAATAAGCTTTCTTCAGTATCCACTTCATCTTCAGCATCTGTATCTTCAAGATCAGCATCTGAGAATTCGATTTTATAACCAAATTCATCTGCTACTAATAATAAAGTATCTGCTTCAAGTCTCTGGTTCATGGTAACCATTACCCCTAATGAGAAACAAGCAGAGATTACTTCAGTTGGAGAAACATTCATCAAACTTGCCAATTCACCTACTGTGATGAATTCTGTTACTTTAAGAGTTCTGTCTTGTGCTTCAAGCTCCTGCTGGCGCTCATCCTGCTCTCTACGGAAAGTTCTTTTGTCTTTTCTGTGTTTTGCAGATTTAGATTTTCCTCCTTTATTAGTAAGTTTTTCTAATGTTTCTTTGATCTGGTTTTTAACCTGTTCGTCAGTTAATTCAACTGGCATAACTCTTTGCCCTGGTCTGTTGTTCTGACCTCCTTTTTTGAAGCCACCACCTTGACCCTGACGGTTTCCACCACCCTGGTTATTTCCAAAACGGTTTCCACCCTGGCCACCCTGACCTTGAGGACGGTTTCCTTGTCCTCCCTGACCCTGTCGGTTTCCGCCTTGTCCACCGTTATTATTCTGACGGTTTCCCTGGCCCTGACCACCTTGGTTATTATTTCCTGAGTTTTGATTATTCCCCTGACCTTGTTGGTTATTCTGACCAGGTTTTTCAATTCTCTTTCTTTTCTTTTTTGCTCCGGCACCCGGCTTCGGCGCAAACTGAGTCAAGTCGATCTTTTCCCCAACGATTTTAGGACCGTCAAGCTTCTGATATACTGTCTCAATTTTCTGTGGTTCCTGAGACTCAGGTTCAGCCTCTGTTTTTGGAGTTTCCACTTTTTTCTCCTCTGCAACCACTGGTTTTGGAGTTTCTTTTACTGTTTCCACAGGTTTAACTTCTTCTTTTTTCTCCTCCATTTTTGGTTTGTCTTTTTTCACAGGTCTGTTTCTAGATTCTATTTGAGACAAATCAATTTTATCCAAAACTTTAAATTCCTGCTTTTCAGGCGCTGCTTTAACTTCCGGTTGTTCTTCTTTCACGATTTCTTCTTTCTTTTCTTCAACCGGTGTCGCAACAGGAGCCACAGGAACTGCAGGAGCTGCAGGAGCCTCTTCAGCTTCAGGCTTCTTAGGTTCCAAATCTATTTTACCTAAAATTCTAGTTTCTGGTTTATTTGCTTTAGCTCTTATCACTTCAGGGGTTTTCTTTTCTTCAATTTCCAGCTTTTCTTCCGGAACTTTAGTGATCACCACCTCATGGGAGGCCTTTCTTTGTTCGCCGTCTTTAGCAAACTCAGCCTCCAATGCAGAATATGCCGCTTCTTCCAATTGAGCGTTAGGATTGCTTTCAACCTCGAAACCCCTTGACTGTAAAAACTCTACTAATCTGGACATCGAAATGTTGAATTCCTTAACCGCTTTATTTAATCTAATTTTTGGCATTTATATTATTTACTGTTTTTAATTTTTAAAATTAAAGTATTTCTTTTTTACTGTTTATTAAAATTTATTTAAAATCTTAATCTTCAAATTCTTCTCTCAGAATACGTTTCACCTCTTCAATAGTTTCTTCTTCAAGGTCAACCATATTTAAAAGACTTTCAGTTTCTTTATCCAATACTGATTTTGCAGTCGTAAGTCCTACTTTCTTAAACTCATCCAAAATCCACTGCTCGATATCATCGTTAAATTCTTTCAATTCAACATCATCATCCTCGCTGGACTCTCTGTATACATCAATCTCATATCCTGTCAACCAAGAAGCCAGTCTGATATTCTGACCTTGTTTTCCGATCACTTTAGAAATTTCTTCAACAGGAGTATACACCAACGCGTAGTTCGTCTCCTCATTGATTTCAATTTTGTTAATAGTAACATTTCCTAATGCTCTCTTCACCAAGATCTCAGGGTTTTTAGACCACTGAATAACATCGATGTTTTCATTTCTCAACTCTCTTACAACGCCATGAATTCTGGATCCTTTCACTCCTACACAAGCTCCTACAGGATCAATTCTGTCATCATAAGCATCTACTGCAATCTTCGCCTTTTCACCAGGAATTCTCACTACCTTTTTCAGGATAATTGTTCCGTCCTGGATCTCAGGAATTTCCAGCTCTAATAACTTCTCAAGGAATTTAGGTGCAGTTCTGGAAATAATAATCTGTGGTTTAGAACCTTTAAAATCTACTGTCTCAACAATAGCTCTGATATTCTCACCCTTTTTAAAGAAATCGGATGGGATCTGGTTTTCTTTTGGTAAAATAAATTCATTTCCTTCATCATCCAGCAGAATCACGTGCTTATGACGGATGTGGTGGATTTCCCCTACAACAATTTCACCAATTTTATCTCTAAACTGTTCGTACAGCATTGCATTATTGTGTTCCTGAAGTTTTGTAGCAAGGATTTGCTTAAGGGTAAGAATATTTCTTCTTCCCAACTGTGCAACAGGAATTTCCATTGTAAAGTCTTCACCTACTTCGAAGGTAGGATCAATCTTCTTCGCTTCAGAAATTTCAATTTCCAAATCATCATCTTCAGACATTTCGTCCTCTACAATTGTTTTATTTAAAAATATCTGAAAATCTCCTTTATCCGGGTTTACAATCACATCAAAATGATCATCTGAATCGAATCTCTTTCTTAAAAGAGTTTTCAGTGAATCTTCAATAATTGCCATAAGATCAATCTTACTGATCCCTTTTTCGTCTTTAAAATCACCAAAGGATTCAATCAACGCTATATTATCCATCTATTCTTTTTTCTTTTTAAAATTTAATTACTACTAATGCTTTTTTGATCTCAGGATAAGAAATTTCTTTCTCCTCCTCCACATCTACTTTTCCTTTTCCGATATCTTTCGGTTTCCGGTAACGCAGAACAAGTGTGATCTTCTCATCGTCTACTTTTGACAATTCTCCTTCAATTTTAGAAGAATCCTCCAGCATCACCTCAATCTCTCTTCCAATGTTTTTACTGAACTGTCTTGGTGTGGATAATGGCTCGCTCAGTCCTGCAGACATCACCTGAAGGCTGAAGTCATGCTCTTCACGA
The DNA here is from genome assembly GCF_059515165.1 of Chryseobacterium sp. CS3K3.1. NCBI lineage: Bacteria > Pseudomonadati > Bacteroidota > Flavobacteriia > Flavobacteriales > Weeksellaceae > Chryseobacterium > Chryseobacterium sp. CS3K3.1. The sequence goes on from NZ_JCAKRV010000001.1 coordinate 89,308, forward strand.
TCCATATTGAATTCAATTGCACGGCTTGCATCAAGACAATCCTGCAAAGAAACTCCGTTATCACCATCCAAAATCACTGTAATATCATCCCCTGCAGAAATTTTAAGATCAATAAGAAACAGATCTTTTCTGGTCTCAAGGAATTCATTTAATAATTCTTCAATTCTTTTTCTAAACTCCATATATTTTTATCTTGATTTACAGTACGAAAAAAGGCTTTCTTCCGAAGCCTTCCCATTTTTTCCGTAAATCCATTGCAAATATAAGCTTTTTTTCTAAAAATGCAAAATAATCTTAAGTATCAAGTAAATAGCGTAAGATTCATTTACAATAAATTAAAAGAATATGTCAGAAGATTTTTATTACTTTTGTCTTAGAATTTAAAAACAGACATTTTGAATATAACGATTGTAGGAACAGGTTATGTAGGTTTGGTTACAGGAACCACTCTGGCAGAACTTGGCAATTCAGTATACTGTGTTGATATTGATGAAAAAAAAGTAGAAGGTATGAAAAACGGCATAGTTCCCATTTATGAGCCGAACCTTGAAGAAATGTTTTTAAGAAACATTCAGTCTGAAAGATTATTTTTCACTACCAATCTTAAAGAAGCTTTAGACAAAAGCGAAGTGATTTATCTGGCATTACCTACTCCTCCGGGAGAAGATGGATCTGCAGATCTGTCTTATGTACTTCAGGTAGCTGATAATATTGGCGAAATGATGACCGGATACAAAGTCATTGTCAATAAAAGTACGGTTCCTGTAGGAACTGCAGACAGAGTAAGAGAAACCATCTCAGCAAAAACAAATATCCCTTTTGATGTTGTTTCAAATCCCGAATTTTTAAGAGAAGGATTTGCGGTTGAAGATTCAATGAATCCCTCAAGAGTAGTGGTTGGTGCAAGTTCGGAAAGAGCCAAAGACATCATGTCTAAAATATACCAGCCTTTTACCAACACCGGAATTCCTATCATTTTCATGGATGAGAAATCCTCAGAACTTACAAAATATGCTGCGAATTCATTTCTGGCAGTAAAAATTACCTTTATGAATGAGATCGCGAACTATTGTGAAAAAGTGGGCGCAGATGTAGATAAGGTAAGACTTGGGATGGGTAGTGATGACAGAATCGGACACAGATTCTTATTCCCGGGGATCGGATATGGTGGTAGCTGCTTCCCTAAAGATGTAAAAGCGCTTATAAAATCCGGAAAGCAGGAAGATTTTAATTTTCAGATCCTTGAAGCTACGGAAAATGTAAATACAGCCCAGAAGGTGATCTTAGTGTCTGAAATTGAAAAATATTTCGGAGGAAGTATCGAAGGAAAGAAAATTGCTATGTGGGGGCTTGCCTTCAAAGCCAATACAGATGACATCAGAGAAGCTTCATCTTTAGATAATATTGCTCTTTTATTGGAAAAAGGTGCAAAAATTGTAGCATATGATGCTGTTGCAGAAAATAATGTTCAGAAGCTTTTAGGTGATAAAATACAATACGCCAAAGGAATGTATGATGCACTCGAAGATGTAGACGCACTGTTTATTGCTACAGAATGGCCGGAATTCAAAAATCCTAATTTTGACCTTATGGCCAGAAAGATGAAAAACAAAGTCATTTTTGACGGCAGAAATATGTACCCACTGGAAATCCCTGAACAGAATGGATTTCATTATAAAAGTATAGGAAGAAAGACCATCACAAAATAAATCAATGAAAAATATTATCATTACAGGAGGTGCCGGATTCATCGGCTCCCATGTTGTAAGAGAGTTTGTAAAAAACAATCCGGATACTACGATCATCAATCTTGATGCTCTTACCTACGCCGGAAATCTGGAAAACTTAAAGGACATTGAAAATGAGCCGAATTATGTTTTCGAAAAAGCAGATATCACAAAACCGGAAGAACTTAGAAAAGTTTTCGAAAAATATAATCCGGATGCAGTTATACATTTAGCAGCAGAAAGCCACGTAGACAGAAGTATTACAGATCCAATGGCATTTATCAACACGAATGTGAACGGAACCGCTAATCTTCTGAACCTTTGTAAAGAATTCTGGACATTAAATCCCGATCATACCCACGGCAGATTCCCGGATGAAAAAAGAAACAATCTTTTCTATCATATTTCCACGGATGAAGTATATGGAAGTTTAGGCGAAACAGGATTCTTTCTGGAGACCACATCATACGACCCTCAATCTCCGTATTCAGCTTCAAAAGCAGCCTCTGACCATTTGGTAAGAGCTTACGGAAATACCTATGGAATGCCTTTCATCGTATCGAACTGTTCCAACAACTACGGTCCGAATCATTTCCCTGAAAAGCTTATTCCTCTTTGTATTTCGAATATCATCAACGAGAGACCCCTTCCTATTTACGGTGATGGAAAATATACCAGAGACTGGTTGTTTGTCATTGACCATGCCAAGGCGATTCATCAGATCTTTAAAGAAGCAAAGACCGGTGAGACTTACAATATCGGAGGATTCAACGAGTGGCAGAATATTGATCTTGTCAAAGAACTGATCAAACAAATGGATGCCAAACTGGAAAGACCGGAAGGTTATTCAGAAAAACTGATCACTTTTGTTAAAGACAGACCGGGTCACGACAAACGTTACGCTATTGATGCAACAAAACTGAATAAAGATTTAGGCTGGAAACCTTCAGTTACCTTTGAAGAAGGATTAGCAAAAACCATCGACTGGTATCTGGAAAATAAGGAATGGCTGGAAAATGTAACTTCTGGAAATTATCAGGATTATTACAGCAAACAATACAGCTAAATATATTATTGAGATAACAGAGCAATAGAACTCTTTATCTTCACAGAAATTCAACTCACAACACAAAAGAAATAAGCGTCTTACGCACCAAAACATGAAAGGAATAATATTAGCCGGAGGTTCCGGAACAAGACTTTACCCTCTAACTATTGCCGTAAGCAAGCAGCTGATGCCTGTTTACGACAAACCTATGATCTACTATCCGCTTTCCACATTGCTTTTAGCAGGAATTAAGGATATTCTTATCATCACTACTCCACATGACCAGGAAGGTTTCATCAAACTTTTGGGCGACGGCTCGCAAATCGGCTGTAATATAGAATATGTTGTACAGCCAAGCCCTGATGGTTTAGCACAAGCTTTTATTCTGGGTGAGCAATTTATTGGCAACGACCCCGCCGCACTGGTATTGGGAGATAATATCTTCTATGGTTCCGAAATGGGAACTTTATTGAAAAACAAAACCAATCCGGAAGGAGGAGTTGTTTTTGCCTACCACGTAGCAGACCCTGAAAGATATGGTGTAGTAGAATTCGACAAAAACCTGAAAGCTGTTTCCATTGAAGAAAAGCCTTTAAATCCTAAGTCAAACTACGCTGTTCCCGGCCTGTATTTTTATGATAACAATGTCGTTGAAATCGCTAAAAACATCAAGCCCTCTGCAAGAGGTGAACTGGAAATCACAGATATCAACAATGTTTATTTAAGCAATGGAAAACTTGAAGTAGCTGTTCTTAACAGAGGAACGGCATGGCTGGATACAGGGACTTTTGATTCTCTTCATGACGCTTCAGAATTTGTAAGTGTTATTGAAAAAAGACAAGGATTTAAAATCGGCTGTATTGAAGAAATTGCATTCAGAAACAAATTCATTGATGAGGAGAAACTGCTTGAAACGGCTACCAAATATGGTAAAAGCGGATACGGTGAATACCTGAAACAGCTCGTAATAAAATAATAAATTCATCTACAAAAATCAAAAGCTATTCTATAAAAATGTTAATAGCTTTTGATTATAATACAACTATTAATATATTAGTTGTAATTTTCCTGTTGCATGTAAATAATATTCCTAATACATAAAATCCGGGATAAGATTAATTATTATAAATTTGAAAAAAAATCTACTTTGAAAACCGTAGTATACACATCTGATAAAAAAACACATTTTTTCCAAGAGCTCAAAGCGATTTACCGGGATATAAAATCTTCTAATTTTTTAGCCTATCAAATGACCAAAAGAGACATTCAGTCTCAGCACAGGCAGTCTTTATTGGGGTTTTTCTGGATATTGGCTCCGGTAATAATCAATTCATTGATCTGGTTATTCCTAAATGGCTCAGGCGTGGTAAATGTCAATATTCCGGGAGGAATTCCCTATCCGGTTTTCGTTATCGTAGGTACCACTCTTTGGAATATCTTTGCTGAAGCTGTTCAGAGCCCTATCAATTCTGTGAATGCAGGAAGAGCAATTATTTCAAAAATTAATTTCCCAAAAGAAGCCTTATTAATGAAAGGGTTATATACTACTCTTTTCAATTTAGCTATAAAAATGATACCTGTCGTTGCAATTTTAATTGTGTATCAGGTAGTACCTTCATGGAGCCTTCTTTTGTATCCATTTTATATTGTGGCTTTAACACTTTTTGCTTTTGCTATAGGGCTAATTATTACACCATTAGGATTAATTTACACCGATATCAGCAAAGTACTTACTACTGGTATTCCTTTTTTGATGTACCTCACGCCTGTAGTGTATGCCGCGCCAAGAGTTGGGGTTTTTAAAATTTTATTTAAAATAAATCCTTTAACATATCTTATTAATGATACCCGAAATACATTGGTAGGAATGGAAGCACAGTCACTGGTATTTACCGTTATCTTAACGGCTGTCAGCATTATTGTTTTATTGATTGGTTTGGTTATTTTCAGAAAATCAATGCCGATTGTTATTGAAAAAATTGCAGGGTAATGAAAGATAAAGAAGTATTAGTATCGGTACAAAACGTATCTAAAAAATTCAGTAAAAACCTGAAAAGCTCGCTTAGATACGGCGCTTCAGACATTATCCGAAGTACACTGGGTTTATCGATCAATAAAGAATTGCGTCCCAAAGAATTCTGGGCAGTGCATGATGTAAGTTTTGAGCTGAGAAGAGGAGAATGTATCGGACTGATCGGTCATAACGGTGCCGGAAAATCTACCCTCCTAAAAGTTTTGAACGGATTATACGCTCCTGACAAAGGACAAATCGTCATGAGAGGAAAAATCGGAGCTTTGATAGAATTGGGCGCCGGTTTTAATCCGATTCTTACAGGAAGGGAAAATATCTATAACAATGCTTCCATCTTAGGTTTTACTAAAAAAGATGTTGAAGAAAAAATAGAATCTATCATTGATTTTTCTGAAATAAGAGATTTTATTGATACCCCCGTACAAAACTATTCCTCAGGGATGAAAGTACGGTTAGGGTTTGCGGTTGCAGCCCATCTCGAACCGGATATTTTGATTATTGATGAAGTTTTAGCCGTGGGCGATTTAGGTTTTGTCTTAAAATGTTTCAGCAAAATTGACGAACTGCTTCCTCATACAGCCGTAATTTTTGTTTCTCACAGCATGCCGATGGTTTCAAGGATTTGTAATGAAATTATTTTAATGGATCATGGTAAGGTTGAATATCATGGAAAAGAAATCGGAAAAGGAATTCAGCTTTATTACAATAAATTTTCGAATAACGGCGAAAATAAAGTCTATGATAATCAGACTTTTGAATTAATTTCTGCAAAAACAAACCTTTTAAATAACGAAATTCACCGCCATAAGGATTTCATTCTTTCTTTTGAATTTAAAATCAATAAACCTGTACATGAGCTGCCTGTTTTATATCTTGAATTCAAGGATAAAGAGCAAAAGCCAATTGCCGGAATTTTTGTAAGAGAATCTAGAGAAAATATAGGCCAAAGCACAAAGATTACTTACCAAACAACCATTAAAAATCCGCTTTTCACGTTAGGAAAATACATTCTGGATGTCGGGTTGTACGAGCCTTCGACAGAATCACCTTTTCTTCGTATCAACAACATTATTGAGTTTATGGTAAGCGGAGAAAAAGAACAATGGATACCCTTTGAGCTTGATAGCGAAAATATCATAACTTTACACTAAAAATTTATTTATGATTCCCGTAACCCAACCCTTTCTTCCGCCACAGGAAGAATATGAAAGATATTTAGACGGTATCTGGAAAAGAAACTGGCTTACCAATATGGGACCTTTAGCGAGTCAATTAGAAATGGAGCTTAAAGACTACCTCAAAGTACAGCATCTATTATTTGTAACCAACGGTACCGTAGCCATACAAATGGCGATCAAGGCACTTGAAATTACAGGTGAAGTGATCACTACCCCATTTTCTTTCATTGCTACAACGAGTTCTATCGTCTGGGAAAACTGTACGCCCGTTTTTGTTGATATAGATCCAAAAAGCCTGTGCATTGACGCTAAAAAAATTGAAGAAGCCATCACAGAAAAAACTACCGCCATCCTTGCCACACACGTTTATGGAAATCCATGTGATGTGGAAGCTATAGAGATTATTGCAAAAAAAAACAATTTAAAAGTAATTTATGACGCAGCCCACGCCTTTGGAGTGGAAGTGAACGGAAAATCAATTTTTGAATATGGTGATATTTCTACGTGTTCCCTTCATGCAACAAAACTTTACCATACCATTGAAGGAGGTTTGGTCATCACCAAAGATCCGGATCTATTAAAAAAATTAGCATATATCAGGAACTTTGGAATTTCAGGATTTGATTCATTTGCTGAATTAGGACTTAACGGAAAAAATTCTGAATTTCATGCTGCCATGGGGTTGATTAATCTTAAATACATCAACGAAATTCATGAAAAAAGAAAAGCTTTATCTAGACTTTATGATGAAAAGCTGAAAAATTTAAAAGCCGTAAAACCATTGTGGCATTCAAATGCTAATGAAAATTTCCCTTATTATGTTATTATTTTAGAAAGTGAAGAATTATTGTTAAAATTAAAAGCCGAAATGGATAAACAAGAAATCTTTACCCGAAGATATTTCTATCCGAGCCTGGCATCATCATTACCTTATCTCCCGAAACTGGAACTTCCGGTGACTGAAGATATTGCGAAAAGAGCGTTATGCCTTCCGCTTTATCATGACCTGACTTTTGAAGAAGTTGAGCTTATTGCCCGGCTTATGCTGAGAATACAAAATAATTAATCATGTTAATCATCGGAGCCAAAGGATTTGCAAAAGAAGTATTAGAGATCTGCCATCAGAATAATGACCTGGCCGATCTTGCTTTTTATGACGATGTGAATGATGATGTCTTTGGTAATCTGTATAATCAGTTTCCTGTTCTGAAAAATATTCAGGATGCAGAAAAGTATTTTGAAACCATTGATGAAAAGTTCACCGTCGGAATTGGAAATCCTAGATTAAGAAAAAAATTAGCCGACAAATTTACAGAAGCCGGTGGAAAATTAACCTCTACCATAAGCCCGAAAGCCGACATCGGCTCATACGGAATAAGCATCGGCAGAGGAGCAAATATTTTAGACGGGGTGAAAATTTCCAACGATGTTACCATAGGAACTGGTGCTATTGTTTATTACAATTCTATTATCACTCATGATGTAGAAATTGGTGATTTTACAGAAATTTCACCTGATGTGAAAATTTTAGGAAGGGCATATATTGGCAGTTTCTGTCAATTAGGTTCAGGTTCTATCATTCTTCCGGGCATTAAGATTGGAAACAATGTCATTATAGGAGCCGGGGCCGTTGTCACAAGAAACATTCCGGACAATTGCGTAGCTGTGGGAGTTCCTGCAAAAATTATTAAAACAAATACATGATGAATCCTAAAGTAAGCGTTGTGATGATCACCTATGGTCATGAAAAATATATAGAAGAAAGTATTAATGGGGTCTTGTCACAGGCTTTCAATGGAGAAATAGAACTGATTATTTCAGACGACTGCTCGCCGGACAATACCGAAGCGGTTGTAAAAAATATTATCAACACCCATCCGAACGGACATTGGATAAAATACATAAAACATACGAAAAATAAAGGTGCCATCCCCAATTTTGTATGGACCATTTGTGAATCCAAAGGTCAATATATTGCCATTTGTGAAGGCGATGATTATTGGAAAGATCCTTTAAAACTGCAGAAACAGGTTGATTTTTTGGAAGAAAATCCTGATTACAGTCTGACATTTCATAAGATTAACGAACTTACCACAAGAGACGAAAAATTCACTTATCCTAATCCTGATACCGAAGAAACTTATACAATTGAAGATCTTGCAAAAGAAAACTTCATTATCACCGTTTCTGTGGTTTTCAGAAAAAATATGGAGATTCTCCCTGACTGGCTGAAATATTCTCCCATCGGCGATTATCCCATGCACATGCTGAATGCGTCTTTCGGGTTGATAAAATATTTTCCGCAGGAAATGGCAACCTACAGAGTAGGAAGCGGTATGTGGAGTACACAAAACAAGGTAGATCAAATGGTAAATACCATGTATTGCTTAAGATTTTTACTGCTTCATTTTAAAAGCAATAAAGAAGTTCATGAGAATCTTCTTGTACAATATAATAATTTCAGAAATGCTTTAATAAGGCCTTTTGATGAGAAAAAAGCATTAGATTTAAAACTAAAAGATTATCGATATATTGAAACGATTACCAATATGGGAAGTCTTTTAAAAATCATGAAATCTAAAATTATGAAGAAATTAAAATTGTAAAAATTAATTTTCTAAAATGTTTACAAAGCTTAAAAATAATATCGCACAAAAAATCATTACTCTTGTCGAGAATAATGATAAAAGAAAAAAGCAGGAAAAATGGAATATTTTCATGTCCAGACCTAATATAAATATTCATCCAAGTTTTTCGCCCAAAGATGCAGATATTTTTAAAGGAGAAAATAATCAAACAGGAAATATTACAATTAGCGAAAATTTTTTACTGAGAGAATATTGCAATATTTTAGTTTTTCCGAATGCTGAGCTTAGAATTGGAAAAGGTGTTTTTTTCAACAATTATTGTTCTATTAATTGTTTAGATAAAATTGAAATTGGTAATGATACCATTTTTGGTGAAGGTGTAAGGCTATACGATCATAATCATCTTATCGAAAAAGGTAAAAAACTTTTTGTAGAAAAAGAAAAATATATGACGTCTCCTATTAAAATTGGCAAAAATTGCTGGATTGGAAGCAATACTGTAATATTAAAAGGGGTTACTATCGGAGACAATTCTATTATTGGAGCCGGCTGTGTAATACACAAATCTGTTCCTGAAAACACAATTATGAAAAATAGTCAAAATTTAATTTCTCAAACCCTCTAAAATGAGTACAAAAAAAATATTATTTATTTCTCACGAAGCTTCTTTATCCGGTGCTCCCATTCTTGTTTTAGATTTAATAAAAAGATTAAAAAAAGAAAAAGAGAATTATCAGATCGATATTTTATTGATCAGAGGAGGAGAATTGTATGAAGAATTTGCAAAAGTAGCTAACAATATTGTTGTTGCTCATTATCATTTACAGTCTTTTTCATTTTTAAAAAGAAATTTAAAAAGAGTTCAATCAATTGTTTTCAGAAAAAAAGAGACTCAACAAGACAAAATTGATAAAATTACCACCTCACTTCTTGAAAACAGATACGATCTGGTATATGGAAACACAATGGAATCATTGATTTGGACGCTTCCTTTTTATAAAAAAAACATTCCTACAATTGTTGCTATTCACGAGCTTAGTTTTGGGATTGAAAGTACTTACTCTAAAGAGTTTGTTTTAGAAAACATTTCAAATATCACCCAAATTATAGCAGGTTCGCAAGCTGTTGCCGACAATCTTATCAACAAGTACAATGCAGCCCCTCAGAAAGTAACAGCAATACATTCTTTCGTAGACAATGTTCTCAACCTCCAGAAGGATAAAGAATTATTGAAAAAGGAATTGAATATTAAAAACGAAGAATTGATCGTTGGAATTGCCAGTTCGCAAGAGTTAAGGAAAGGTACAGAGATGGTTCCTGTTTTGGTGCAGAAAATAAAACAGAAAACTGACCTTAGATTTAAATTTATCAACCTTGGAGGGACATCCAAAAGTGCTGCTGTAAGATGTGCTAAATTGGATGCTGAAAAATTAGGGGTAGAAAAGGACATCATTTTTATCGATCATAACAAAACGCCAAATGATTATATAAATATTTTTGATGTTTTTCTTTTAATGTCCCGTGAAGATCCTTTTCCATTAGTTATGCTGACTGCTGCAAAACTAAAAAAACCCATCGTAGCTTTTGAAAAAAGCGGTGGTGCCGTTGAATTTCTGGAAAACAATCATGGAGTACTTGTTCCTTATCTGGATATGGATGCCATGGCTGAAGAAACCGTTAAACTTATGCAGGATGCCAATCTAAGAGAAAGTTATGGCGAAAATATTTATCAGAGATTGGAAAACGAATATTCTGACAAGAAATTGGCAGGTAAAATTTTTACAATAATTGATAACTTACTTTAGGATGATCTCCATCATAATCTCATCATATCTTCCTGACTATTTTTCTGCACTTGAAAAAAATATTGCAGAAACAATTGGGGTGTCTTATGAAATCATTAAAATAGACAATCCTGGATTGATGGGTATTTGTGAAGCTTATAACAAAGGCGCGGAAAAAGCTGGTTTTGATTATTTGCTTTTCATCCATGAAGACATCTTATTTAAAAATGAAGATTGGGGGAATACACTCATAAATCATTTAAACCAGGAAAATACAGGAATTATAGGGCTTGCAGGATCATCCTACGTTCCTTCTGCTCCATCAAGCTGGACCGTTACTGAGAAATATAATTTCGTAAATATTTTACAGGGAAATAAAGAGAACACCCTGTATTTTCCCATTCAAACAACGAGGGAAAACAGAAATAAAGTCTTTGCTGTTGACGGGGTTTTTCTGGGAATTAAAAAAGAAATATTTAATCAGTTTAAATTCAGCGAAAATCTATTGAAAGGTTTCCATGGCTATGATCTTGATTTTAGTTTAAGAGTTTCTACAAAAAAACAGAATTATGTGGTTAACGATATCCTGATTCAACATTTTTCTGGTGGAAATCCGGATAAAACTTGGTTAGATGCCAATATCAAGGTAAGGGAAAGTATAGGATCTGATTTTCAAAAAGAAATCGACACGGAAGCTGAAAAGAAAATATTCTTAGGGTTTTTACACAATTTTTTTAAATACTACCCTGTTAATAAAAAAAACCTATTTCTGACATTAAAATTTTATCCCAAAAAACTTAATTTTAATGAGCATTTGCAAATAGCCAAAAAGTATTACGGCTATATAAGATACGCCGGAAGTATCAATAAAAAACACAACATTAAGAATTAAAATTTATCTAAAACTGTTTAATATAATATGATCATAGGAAACGGACTTATTGCCAATTCATTAAAAAATATAGACTCAGAGGAAAATCTATTTTTTGCATCTGGTGTTTCGAATTCTCTGGAAACGACAAGTTCAGAGTTTGAAAGAGAATTTACTCTGTTGGATAAATGTATTGAGAGTAACAGCAATCATAAATTAATTTATTTTTCTACTCTAAGCATTCATGATCAATCAAAACAAGACAGTCTTTACGTTTTACATAAAAAGGAAATTGAAAATTATATCAAAAATAAGTGTAAAAACTACCTTATTCTCAGAATTGGAAATATTGTAGGAAACGGAGGAAACCCAAATACATTATTCAATTTTCTTAAAAATCAGATTAAAAATTCAAACCAGTTTACAGTTCATACAAAGGCAAGAAGGCTATTGCTGGATATAGAAGATATTTCTAAATTTTTAGAGTCTTACTGTCTCCACCTTCCTAATAAAGTTATTAATTTTTCTTTCCCTTATAATTTTGATTTAAAAGAAATTATAGGTGCTATTGAAAAGGAAACCCATCAAAAAGCTTATTATTCAGAAGTGAACGAAGGAGACTTCTACAGAGTAGATTTTGATAAAGAAATTCACGACTTCTTTTCAGGTATCAGTCCTGAAAGTTATCTTGAAACGTTAACCCGAAAGTATATTTAAGATGGTGGCTATTCACGTAATCATTGTTACTTATAATGCCATGAAGTGGGCAGAAAGATGTTTTTCAAGCTTAAGAACCTCTTCAGTTCCTGTAAAATGTATTGTAATAGATAACGGATCAACAGACGGTACTCAGGAATATATCAAAAAGTATTTTCCTGAGGTAGACTTCACTCAATCTCCACAAAATTTAGGTTTTGGGAAAGCGAATAATGCAGGGATAGAAAAAGCGTATAAAGAAGGAGCAGATTTTTTCTACCTGATGAATCAGGATGCGTGGATTTATCCGGATAGTTTTCAAAAGCTATTGGATGTCTACAACGCATACCCCGACAAAAATCAACTGGGGATTTTAAGTCCGATACACATGGATGGAAGCGAGAAAAAGCTCGATATTTTTTTCGAACGTTATCTGGCAAGAAATACTCCGGATAACAGAATATTTTCAGACAGCTTTAACAATAGTCTGAAAGATTATTATGAGATCGATTTTGTGAATGCCGCTCACTGGCTGCTTCCCAAAGCAACCATTGAAGAAATCGGGGGCTTTAATCCTTACTTTTTTCATTATTCTGAAGATTATGAATATGTACAACGTATTTCTTTTTTCAGGAAAAAAATCATCGTATGCCCGCCAAGCAGAGTTGTACACGATGGCAAACAGGATTTCCATAAAACCAGCCATATCAATGCTCTGAGAGTGCAGCGGGAACAACGCTATCTGAATCCGGCGCTCCCGTTTGATTCCAAGGTACTTAACAGAGATTTCATTCCTAAAATGATAAAGCAAGCTCTCCAGATGCAGTTTTCTGCTGCTTCCGATACTTTGAAAGAATATCAATATCAGAAGACCCGGTTTAATGAAATCATGAACGCAAGAACCATCATTAAAAATAAAGGGGCTGCATTTCTTAATCTAAAACATGTATAATTCAGAATAAATCTAAACCCAGCATTAAAAATGAATAGAATTCGTCTTATCAACAGTATCATCCAGAAAGCTAATTTTAAAAAATATCTTGAAATTGGGACCCGAAGTGGCACATCTTTATATGCCATAAGCTGTAAAAACAAAATTGCAATAGACCCCAACTTCATAATACCCAAAATGGAAAAACTCAAAAGAAAAGTCTTTGACATTAAAAATAATAGAAAAACGCATTATTTTGAAATGACCAGTGATGATTTTTTTGAGCAAAAAAAAGAGTTTCTTAAAAATTTCGGCAGTGTTGAAATATCTCTGGTTGATGGTATGCATACGTACCACCAGGCACTTAAAGATGTTCTGAATATCCTTCCTTTCATGGATGAAAAATCAATTATTGTCATGCATGACTGTTTTCCTGTGAGTGAGCCAGCCTCAACAGCGTACAACTCAGAAGAATTTTTTACGAAAGAAAAACATCCGGAATGGACTGGTGAGTGGAACGGTGATACCTGGAAATCTATCCTTTATCTGCTAAAAAAATATCCGAAGGATCTTGAGGTTTTTGTTATTGACACAGATTATGGTCTCGGAATTATTCAGAAAAAACATAATCTTCCTATGAATTTTGAGCTGGATACTGAATTTTTCAGGCAGTTTATTTCCTACACGTTTCAGGATCTCAAAAAGAATCCTCAAGAATTGATCAATTTAAAATCAAAAGATATTATTCCATCCCTCCTTAACAGATTTCATTACTAAATCAATGAAGCCAGAAATATCGGTCATTATGCTCACTTATAATCACGCCCCTTATTTAAAGGAGGCTATTGAAGGTGTGCTTTCTCAAAAAACAGACTTTCCGTTTGAGTTGGTTATTTGTAATGACAATTCACCGGATGATTCTGACAGGGTTATTTCAGAATTTGCAAAGCAATACCCAAATATCATACGTTATTTTAATCATAAGACCAATATAGGTTTTGTGGAAAACCAAAGATTTGCATTCGCACAAGCTCAAGGAAAATACTTAGCCTACTGTGAAGGGGATGATTACTGGATTGACCCGCAAAAGCTACAGTTTCAGTATGATTTCCTTGAGAACAATTCAGAATATGTCATGGTGACCGCCAGAAATTTACTGTTCCATCAGGATGAAAATAAACTGACAGAAGATGGAAAAGACTCCATGTTTAACGGACAGAAATATATTGATTATACCCAGGACAGCTTTTTTGTACAGCGCCCTACCCAAACTTTTACTTATCTGATCAGAAAAGACTGTATTGATGAGAAGTGGATTGACATTTATCCCAATTACAGGGATCTTTATTATTTTTATCATGCCCTTGAATTTGGAAAAGGCAGAAGCTTTAATAAAGTAGTGGGCGTTTACCGTCTTCATAGCGGCGGTGTTTACAGCTCATTAGAAACAGAAAAACAATACCGCACTTCTATTGATATTTTTAAAAATATTAAGAGGATTAATAATGATCCGAGAGCAGACCAGCAGATAGTAAAAACCCTGGATCAGCTTATCAATAAATATTATTACGAAAAGGAGTTTGTTTCTCCTGTATGGAATAGAAAGCTTTATGGAGCCATATTTGAACGCTTTTCCATTTCCAAAAATATCGGAACGGGGATAAGCCAGCTACTAAAAATTATAAAATATACTTTCACCAGATAATCAATATCTACAATGGCTGATATTGATGAATATCCGTCAAAAATAAAATCATAGTTATCAGACCCTTGTACACAGATGATTCAGAACAGAGCCGATTCAAATAGTTTGAGGCAACAGCTGATCTAAACCGATCGAACTTTCCTTAATTTATTGTAATTTAGCTTTACAAAATGATAAAATTAATGATGAAAAATAAAAGCATATGTGCGGAATAGCCGGAATTATAAGCAATAATGCAGCAAATTATCAGGAGGAAATCAAAAAAATGACAGACTCTCTGATTCATCGTGGACCCGATTCTTCAGACTTTGAATTCTATGATAATGCAATATTAGGCCACCGCAGGCTTTCCATTATAGACTTGTCCGAAAACGGGAAACAGCCTATGTTCTCCAATACAAAAAATGAATGTATTGTTCTTAACGGTGAAATCTATGGATATCAGGATATTAAGAGACAATATGCAGAATATCCTTACCATGGAGGTTCCGACACGGAAGTCATTCTTGCGATGTATCAGAGAAAGCAGCAGAACCTCATCCATGATCTTCCGGGAATGTTTGCTTTTGCCATCTGGGATGACCGTGAACAGCAATTGTTCTGTGCAAGAGACCGTTTTGGTGAAAAGCCATTTTACTATGCCATCGGAAATAATAATGAATTTATTTTTGCTTCAGAGATCAAAGCGATTCTTGCATCCGGATTAATCCGTCCTAAGGTAAATCCTGAAGCCATTTCCAACTATCTCCAATATGGATATGTAAGCACCTATCAGAGCATCTACAGCAATATATATACTTTACCACCCGCTCATCAGCTGATCTGGAAAGAGGGAAAGGTGATTGTTTCACGGTATTACAGCCTGCCGTCAAAAGACAGGGTGATCAGCCTCTCTGATGCTAAGGAGGAGTTTCTGTACCTTTTGAAAAATGCTGTTAAAAAACAGCTTATTGCAGATGTGCAGGTTGGCAGTTTTCTGAGCGGCGGTCTGGATTCTTCATCTATAGTTGCTCTTGTGGATGAGTTCTTACCCCATCAGACGACAATCAGTTTTGGTTATGACCATAAAGACAGCGAGCTCAAATATGCCAAAGAAATCGCAGATAAATACAACACCAATCATATAGAAGTTCATGAGCAAAAAAAAGATCTGGCTGAATCATTACTGCATGTTTCTCCTTTCTTTGACGAACCTTTTGCTGATACCTCTTACCTTCCGCATTATGAGATCTGTAAAAATGCAAGAAAAAATCTGACTGTAGCCCTTTCAGGCGATGTTGGAGACGAGCTGTTCGGCGGATATCATTTTTATACAGTAGAAAATATGATGAAAAATCATTTCAGTTATAAAAATCTAATCGCCAGATTCGGCCTTAACCTTTACAAAAAAGCAAAGACGGTTTCGTTCGTAACCCAACAGAATTTAAAGTACGACTCCATTCTGGATTTTCATCTGAATTCCGTCAGAAATGTTTTTAATAAATCGGAACGTGCCCTTTTGGGATGTTCACAGGATTATCAGCAGGGATACAGCTTTACTCCGAATCCTGATTCGTTGAATGACATCATGAGAGTAGATCTGGAAAATTATGTCCCTGGAAATATGATGGTCAAATCAGACAGAATGGCGATGGCTAATTCATTAGAAGTAAGAACTCCTTTTCTTGATATTGATTTTGCAGAATTCTGTATTCAGCTTCCTGATCAGCTGAAAATCACCAGTGAAAATGATAAAATTATCCTTCGTGAATCCATGAATAATTATTGGACCGACACAATCAGAAAACGTCACAAACAAGGTTTCGGACACAGCGTTAAGAACTGGTTTAATGAAGAAAACCTTCTAAAGCTCTCCGACGATCTTCTAAGAGATTCGTCTCAAAAGGTTTTTAACTATATTGATTTTGATACTACCCAAAAATTTCTGAACAAGGACCATAAGCACTGGAATTTATTGCAGCTTGCCCTTTGGGCTCATAATAATAAATATGTTCTCTGATGCTTGATATTTCTGTCATTATCCCTGTATATAATGCTGCTGATTTTCTAAAAAAATCAGTACAGTCAGCCCTGCAATTTGAAGAAGTGAAGGAAGTTATTTTAGTTGAGGATAAATCTTCTGATCATTCATTGGAAATTTGTAAAGAATTAGCTGGCGAAGATCAAAGAGTTCATTTGCTACAGCACCCTGACAAAGGAAACCATGGTGCTGCTGCTTCAAGAAATCTGGGTATTGAAAAAGCCGCCTCAAGTTTCATTACATTCCTGGATGCTGATGATTATTATCTCCCCAATAGGTTTGATGCGGAGAAAGATCTTTTTAAAGAACCACAGGTAGACGGGATCTTCAATGCCATAGGGGTTGAATATCTCACTGAAAAAGGGAAAAAGGAATTTCAGTCTAAATTCAGTGACAATACATTGACAACAGTAAACTATCCGGCAGAAGGAAAAGAAGTATTCAGAGGGCTTCTCGGGCTTACACCGAAAACTTTCGGTACATTCTTTCATTTGAATGGACTAACCGTCAGAAAATCTGCCCTGGATCAGAATAAGCTAAGGTTTAATAATATTCTGCGAGTACATCAGGACTCTGATTTTATCATTAAACTGGCTTATCACTGCTATCTGAAATCAGGTATTATAGACCAAGCCGTTGCGATAAGGGGAATACATGATGATAACAGAATTACTAAGATTATCCGATACTCGCCACAGTATAACAGCAGACAATTCCTTTTCTGGAATTCCTTATACGAGTGGTCCAGATCTGTCCCCCTGGATACAGATGCCGCAAATCAACTTTATTTACGGAAAAAAGCATTTGAACTTTCGGAGAAAAAAGGAATTTCTAAAATGGTGAGTCTATTGGCTGCCATTTTAAAAAATCCAGATATTCTGAAAACGCAATACCGCTTTACGTACATGCACTCATGAAGCTTAATAACCTGAAGAAATATTTTTCAGAAAATTAAAATACTTGTAGTGTCCGCATTTCTATATCATTTTGCAGAAAAAAGATAATCCATTACTTAAAAATAAAATTAAAAGCTTAAATTTTCCAGTAAGAAGATAACGCATAAACACAATATAATTTCCAATTGAAAAAATGAAAATCTCAGTCATCATTCCCGTTTATAATGCAGAAAAATATGTCTCCCAAGCAGTAGAATCTGCGCTTCAATTTGATGAAGTTCATGAGGTTATTCTAGTGGAAGACAAGTCTCCTGACAACGCTTTGCTGGTCTGTCAGCAACTCGCTGAAAAATACAGCAGAGTTCAGCTTTATCAGCACCCCGACAAAGGCAATCATGGTGCAGGCCCTACCAGAAATCTTGGGATAGAAAAGGCTACCGGTGATTTCATTGCCTTTCTGGATGCCGATGACTATTACCTTCCCAACAGATTTGATGCTGAAAGGGAATTATTTAAAAATCCCGAAGTAGAAGGTGTGTATGGTGCATTGGGTGTACATTATTACTCGGAAAAGGCAAAAGAACAGTATTATAGAATTTTTCAGGATCGCTTAACTACGGTGTACAAAATTCATAAGCCTAAGGATGTATTTCCGGGGCAAATGAATATGTTGGGCAGCTTTGGTTTATTTAGTATTGATACTTTAACGATCAGGAAAGAATCTTTACTACGTAAAATGAATCCTTTATTCAAAACAAATTTAAGATTGCATCAGGATACCGAATTTTTATTCCGTTTATCCTATTATCTTGATCTTTATCCGGGTATTTTAGACAAAGCGGTTGCAGTAAGAGGTGTGCATGAAGACAACAGGATTACAAAGGTAGATTCCAAGAAAATAAAACCTGCCACAACAAGAGTTTTGCTTTGGAAAGAGGTGAAAGACTGGTCTGAAAACGAAAGTACGATTCCTGCTCATATGAAACTTCATATTAAAAGAATGCACCGTAGTTTTGAAATTGCCAATGCTCCCCTCCTCAAAAAGTGGAATATGATTTTAAAGTATCTTGTCACAGATTATCCGAGCATCCGTTCCGGCTTGTATAATATTAATTTCAGAAAATACTTATTCTGATCTGGATCTGAGAGATTATGCTGCGCTACAATCAGAACATTGTACTTATCTTTTTGTTTTAGACAGAATAGAATCTGCTATTTGTGAGGTAAATACTTTTCCGGATTCTTTATACATATGATTTCCATCTGTGTATTGATATTCCTTGGCTTTGGAAGAGAAATCAAAGAAATAAACGCCATATTTTTTGGAGATATCTTCCATTTTTTCATTAAAATTGGGTGAATAAGACTGTTCCAGTGCTACCAATTTTTCTGAAGCAGGAATTCTTACCAGATAAACAGTTCCTTTACTTTTAAGAAATTTGATAATATCTTCTAAGGCATTAATCCTGGCTTGGGAAATATTCTGTTTCTGAGCTAATTGTTTGTAGAAATTTACTTTCTCAATTTCTCTTTTCGCTACAGAATCTTTCTGCATGTTCACCGTTACTTCCATCCAACCATCTTTATGCAGATAGGTGCTTGATCTCCCTGCTTCTTCTCTCTCCGTGTAAATTTTAAACCAACTTCGAACGTAATTTCTCAGCAGATATTCATAATTCGGAGAGAGATCATAAAAATACATATTCTTCAACGGAGAATGATTTTCCGGAAAGTCTTCTTCTTTTTTCACATTTTTATCCAAGGATAGATTCCATGGATCTACAGTGATAATAAATAATCCGTTTTTGGTTTCCGGGTCCAGTTTTCTTTGTAATGCCTTATAATAAATTTGTCCGTACGGAGACTGTACAACATTCAATGCAAAATTATCAAAGTCTCTTCCCAATTTTTGATTTAAAAGCCGGGGAAGAACTGCCTGAGCTCCTCTAGAATCTCCCAGAATAATATTCTGTGGTTTTTTTACTGCGAAATGCATATAGTTATCATCTGTATTTCCATCCGCAAACGACCCCAAAACTCCGAATATGAGCAGAATTCCGGCGATATAAAATGATATTTTAAATAAAAACTTTTTCATATTAAAACTGAAAATAAATAAATTCATTATTCCCGAAATTGGCATACCGGAGAATGATATAGATGATGATTCCGTAAAGAATACGGCGTACCCACGGATTGAATCTTCTTATCTGCAGCCCGTGGAATTGTTCCCTGTTAATCCATTCTATAATCAGCATACAGGCAGTCAAAGCAAAAACTTTCACCGGCATCTGAGCCGGAAAGGAAAACAGTTCCAGGCTGAAGATACGTTTGATATACTCAAATGCCTGAAGTACAGATTCTGACCTGAAAAATATCCAGGCGATACAGGTAGCAGAAAAGGTAATCAGTATCTGCAGGATTTCCTTAAAAGATGGAAACCATTTTCCCTGCGCTACAACTTCTATATTGGTTCTGTTTTTCTCCATAATCAGCAGTGGCATAAAAAATAAAGCATTAAGACCGCCCCAGATTATAAATGTCCAGTTGGCACCATGCCAGAATCCGGAGACAAGAAAAATGATAAATGTATTTCTTATTTTCATGCCCAGTCCTCCTTTACTGCCTCCTAATGGGATATAAAGATAATCCCTGAACCAGGAAGACAATGAAATATGCCATCTTCTCCAAAACTCAGCAATATCCCTGGAGAAATAAGGGAAGGCAAAATTCTTGAGAAGTTCTATTCCAAACAGCCTTGAAACTCCTAATGCAATATCTGAATACCCTGAAAAATCCCCATAAATCTGGAAAGCAAACAAAACAGCTCCGATTAAAAGATTGGCAGGACTTTCTGTTTGGTAATGGGTAAAAATCTCGTTCACTAATGGTGCACAATTATCAGCAATCACCATCTTTTTGAAGAAACCCCAAAGAATCTGACGCATCCCGTCTGCGGCCTGCTCGTAGCTAAATGTTCTTTTTTTCTGAATCTGGGGTAACAGATGGGTTGCCCTTTCTATAGGTCCTGCCACCAGTAAAGGAAAATAACTTACAAAAACTGCATAGTCAATAAAACTGCGTTCAGCACGGATCCTCTTCTTATAAACATCAATTACATAAGACAGTCCGTGGAAAGTGTAAAATGAAATTCCCACCGGCAGAATCACATTCAGCAGCCAGATATTCACCTTAAATCCCATACCACCGAGGAGATCTGCAAAACTTTCAATAAAAAAATTATAGTATTTAAAAAATCCCAGAAATCCCAGGTTGATCACAATACTTAAAGTAAGCCAGAATTTTGCTTCACGTTTATTCCTGCTATTTTCGATCTTAATACCTGAAAAATAATCCAAACCAATGGAAAACATCAGTAAAAACAAAAATCTCCAATCCCAGCACGCATAGAAATAAAAGCTTGCCAATAGCAAAAGCTTATTTTGATTCTGATATTTTTTATTAAAAACAAACCAGTATAAACAGAATACTATAGGTAAAAAAATAAGAAATCCTATTGAATTGAATAACATAATGTGTTTTTAAAAGTTATGAGATACAGGCCCCTGAAACTATGGATTTCTTCCGGAAATAAATATACATTTCTTTTTCATATAGCTGCCTGACAGTTTTTAGAGAAATACACTTATTTCTGCTTGTCCGGAAAATATAGGGAATGGTAAATTTTGATTTCATAATTGTGTGTAGATATGTTGATGTAAATTAATACATTTTTATCTTATTCGTATCTTTTTCAGAGAATTTCTCAAAGGTTTTTCAATAAACTGATAAAACAAAACCGAAGTACATATTAAAACAATAATATAGATCCCAAATACTTTATCGATTCCTATGTTATGGCCACTCCATTGTATAACTTCCCTCAGTATATATAATACAGGAATATGGGTAATATAAACGGCATAACTCGCTTCACCCAGATATTCCAGTTGTTTTAAAGAAAACAACCTGGTAATCAACCCATTATTTTTAGATATAAGAACAATAAAAGGGATAAACAATATAGCCATTAAGCCATTGTGAAAGAAAAGAGGAATAAAAATAAGTGACAATATGATAAGGATAAAAATGATCATCACAGGTACATCATAATTCTTACGCTGATGATGATTCACAAAAAATATTCCCGCCAGATTTCCTGCTAAAAATTCGTTGATATGCATTAAAGGAAAATAGTAAAGCAGTTCATGACTTTGTGTATGCGGGCCTTCATAATAAGATGATTCCACATACAGCCCTGAAAATATCTGTGTTATAATCCAGAGCATGACGGTAATCACCCAAATACTTTTATTCCCTTTGACATAGAAATAATTATAAAGAACAGGAAAAATCAAATAGAATAAAAATTCTACAGAAATAGACCAACCTGGAAAATTCAGGATCATTGCTTCTCCCGGAATCCAGCTCTGAAGGCCAAACAGATATAAAAAAACTTTATAAAAGCTGAAATTGGAATACCTTGTTACCAGATAAAGCAAAAGACCCAATACATAAAGCGGATAAATTCTTGCGAACCTGTTTTTGTAATAATCGAAATAATCTATCCTTTCTTTCTTATGATAGGCTACCACCATGATAAATCCCGAAAGTATAAAGAAATAACTTACTCCTACATTTGCCTTCAGAAAAACATTTGAAATGTAATCTATATTGTAGAGGAACATATCTTTGTTAAAATGGGAAATGACAATAGCCATTGCCGCAATAAACCGCGTAAACGTAATCTGAGGTATTTTCATAAGAACGGTCTAAACAGACGTATTATAAGTATATTTAAACTTTCCATGACCCAGATTAAATGATTCCCAGCAACAGACTTCCCGCCTGGTCTACTTGATAAAAATTCCGATGTATTTTCCCTCGTATTCTACTACTGTTGTTTCTATATTCTTCTTGTCACAGAAATCCTGATAGGCAGAATTATCACCGATATCATCACTGATAAAAACCCCGCCTTTTTTTAAATGTGCATAAAGTTCATCATAGGCCCACATTCTCCCGTTATAGCTTTTATCGGAATCATAGTGAAGAACATCAAATACACCATTTTCAGCAAAAATCTTAGGAAGCGATTCTCTATCAGCAAAACGGAAGAGCTTCCAGTTACTTTTCAGGTTTTCAGGAACTACACATCCTACATACTGATCCCCATCCTGAGCCAGATAAGGCATATCCGAACTATAAAGGGTTCCTCCTCTCTTTGCAAGAGATAAGAGAGATGCCAATGAAGACCATCCGTAGGCAACACCTGTCTCCACCACATTCTGTGCATGGGTAAATTCGCAGGCATAGTAAATAAGTTCCAGCGCTCCCGGCCCTCCCATTTTCACAGGGCAATTTTTTTCTTTCTGTGCAGCTTCGTCTAAAATCTCCTGATATTCATTACGGAATGCCTTGATTTCAAGTCCGAAAAGCTTGGAAACCGCTTCTTCCTGTGAAATGCATCTTTCGGCAGCCCAGGAGTTTGTTTTATCCTTCCCTTTAAAGGCATTTCCTCGATTGACTGTATTTTTAATAATTTTCCGGCCTAATTCCGGATAAAGATCGGGTCGTTTTAAAAACCCTATAAAAGTTTTGAGAACTCTACTTATTTCACTCATTGTGTTGTTTTTTATTGAGGCAAAAATAAAGCTTTTTTTTTATTTTCATTGTAAAACCTACCACGTTGTCACAATTAGACAGCATACCTTGTACAGACAGACTGATAAACCTTTCTTAATATTAATTCAAAAGCCTAAAATTTTGCTATATTTACAACATACACAATGAAAAAAAAAATTAAAATACGTCTGAAGGTTCTTTTGAATTTATTTCAAGTAGATTGATAAAAATCATTACACGTTTGCCTAATTGACGAAGTAACATTGCCAAATTATAATAATCTACTCAATTTAAATCACTTAAGATGAAATTTTCAATATTAGTCGCCCACTTCAATAATGCAGTCTATTTCAAAGATTGTTATGAAAGTATTATGCAACAGACTTACACTAACTGGGAAGTTATTATTGTAGATGACTGCTCAGAAAAGCAGGAGAAAGATGCCTTAAAGGAGCTTATCCGCAACGATGACCGCTTTTTTTTATATGAAAATGAAACCAATAAAGGAGTAGGATATACCAAGAACAAATGCATAAAACTTGCAACCGGAAATGTATGCGGCTTTTTAGATCCTGATGATGCCCTTACCCCTGATGCGCTGGAAAAAAGTATAAAAGCCTATTCTGATCAGGAGATTATAGGAACCTATTCAAGATTTTATATATGCGATGAGCATCTTACCATTCAAAAGCTGTTTCCTCACTCCGCAAGAATAAAGAATGGAAGCAAATATTTTTTTAATATCAATTTTGAAATCGCCCATCTTTTTACTTTTAAAAGAGATCAATTTATCAATTGGAATACAATTGATGATACTCTGTCCTCTTCTGTAGACCAGGACCTTTACCTGAAACTTTATGAAAGGGGAAATCTGGTATTTGTCAACAGAGGTCTTTATTTATACAGGAATCATTCACAGGGCGTTTCTCAAAATAAAGATAAAAAAGAAAAACTTTATAAAAACTGGCACCAGGTATTGTATAATACCCTTACAAGAAGGGGAATTAAAATACTTTATAAAACAGATATTCAACAGATTTCCAGACTTCCCGATTTTATTTTTAAAAAACAAAATGCATTCTTAACCAGGCTCTTTAGAAAAATAATCAGAACAGTAGATAATTTTTATAGTAAAGTATAAGTATATTAGCCTTAATATAAGTCTGAAAGGAAAATCCGGATTACTGCTGTAAACGAATGTTTTATAAACAGATACAGACAACATGGCTTTTACGTTACATAAAAAAAGGTATATTTGTATAACCCAAATGATCAAAAGATAGTATATGTTCTATGATTTTTTTGAAAAAATAAACAGGAAAAAACAACTGTTTCTGCTGAAAAGGCATCCCAATGTATTTTTTGAAGATCTCAAATTAGGTGTTGGAAACCGCTTTATTTTAGATAATAATTTAAAAAAGCTAAGCATTGGTTCAGCTGCAGACTTCAGAAATTACACCTGTATCCTGATCAATAAAAATGCTGTCCTGGAAATAGGAAGTCACTTTTTTATGAACAACTTCTGTTCCATAAACTGTTTAGAACATATATCAATCGGCAACAATACTTTATTCGGTGAAAATGTGAAACTCTATGATCATAATCATGCGTATGAGACGTCCCCTGCAATAAAAATACATCCTTCCGAATTTTCAAAAGCACCCATAAAAATAGGAAACAATTGCTGGCTTGGAAGCAATGTAACCGTACTGAAAGGGGTAACTATAGGTGACAACTGCATCATTGGTGCCGGATGCACAATTTATAAAGATGTCCCACCCAATACCCAGGTCATCAATAAGCAGGATCTGAATTTCAAAACCTTCTAAATCTGATGAAGTTTTCAGTACTTATCGCTCATTATAACAATGCAGCCCTCTTCAAGGATTGTTACCATTCTTTGCTTAAGCAAACCTATCCGGATTGGGAAGCTGTAATTCTGGATGACGCTTCCAGGAAGCAGGAAAAAGAAGAAATACAATTAATCATTCAGGGAGATAAAAGATTTAAATTCTTTGAAAACGAAATCAACTCCGGGGTAGGGGTTACAAAAAGTAAACTTATTGAACTTGCTGCCGGAGAAATCTGTGGCTTTGTAGATCCTGATGATGCCATTCTTCCTACAGCCATTGAATCTGCGGTACGTCTTTTCAAACAAAAAAAGAATGCTGTTCTTACTTATTCCAGATTTATGATCTGTGATAAGGATCTTAAACCTGTTACACCGTTCAAATCTTCAAGACAGGTAAAAAACGGAGATCCTTATTTTTTCAATTACCCCATTCAGATAGCCCATTTTGTAACGTTCAGAAAAGATGTTTATGAGCAAACTGAAAAAATGAATCCGGAATTAAAAATTGCAGAAGATCAGGACCTGTATCTGAAAATGTATGAGCAGGGTAATATTTATTTTATTAATGATATAAACTATCTCTACAGGACCCATGATGGAGGAATTTCTCAAAATAATAATAAAGAAAGATCTTACGATTATTTCGCACAGGTAATTTTTAAAGCTATGAAGCGGAGAAACCTTAAGATGATCAATGGGAAAAAAATTCCTGAGCAGTATTCCGTCGACAAGGAAATTTTTGCCCTTCTGGAATATCAAAACGGAATTTTATATAGGATAAAGAAAAAAATCTCTCTTACTTTACAAAAAATTTTCAGATAATGTCGGAAAACAGGAAAATAAAAATTCTTTTCAGACACCGCTCCATGGAAATGGGTGGCGTAGAAAAAGTGATGTTAAGTATTCTCAATAATCTTAACCCTGATAAATTTGATATCACCGTATGTCTCACTCTTAACCAGGGAAAACTACGTGATGAACTTCCGAAGCATATCAGAAAAATATACCTTACCGATGGAAAAGAAGATTTTTCCAGCAATTCTATTTTACAGAAACTTCAGCTCGTTAAAAGAAGAATAAGACTGAGAAATCTGAAAAATACCCCTGCCATTGCAGATCGTCTTATCAATGATACTTTTGACATTGAGATCGGGATGGATTACAGAGACTATGATGCCGTTCTGAATTCAACCAATAAGAATTCAAAAAAAATCGGATGGTTTCACTCTGAAATTAATGTTCCTAAATTCCAGCCTCTGGTTCCGTATATTCTAAAGAGTTTTCCCCAATTTGACCATATGGTATACTGTTCCCACAAGATAAAAGATATGATGCACCAGCATTACCCTAATCTTAATTATCCGGCGGAGAGTGTGATTATCAATCCTATTCCTATCGAGGAAATTAAACGTAAGGCAGAAGAAAAAGCTGGCAAATTTCCGGAAGGGCCTGTTTTTGCATCTATTGGAAGACTTCATTCCAGAAAGGGATATCATAAACTTATCGACGCACATAAAAAGCTTATGGATGAGGGGTTTCATCACAGCATCATTGTCATCGGTGACGGTGATGAAATGAACAACCTCAGGGCACAGGCAGCCAAAAATAATGTTGAAAAAACATTTATTCTGGCTGGAAACCAAATGAACCCCTATCCTTATATCAAAAAAGCGGATTATTTTATTCTTCCTTCAGAATCTGAAGCATGGCCGCTGGTCATTGCTGAAGCCTTAATCCTGCAGAAGCCCATTATTGCAACAGAAGTAGGTGATGTAGGCCTTATGATCAAAGACCGTGAAACAGGATATCTCATCAATTATGAAGTAGATGAAATGTATGAAGCCATGAAAACATTTCTGACAGACCACGAACTGATAGCTCATATCAGAAACAATCTAAAAACCATTGAAGATCAATTCGATAACAAGAAAATATTCGACAGCGTAGAAAACATTATAGAAACACTGTACAAAAAGTAATTACTGTGCAGAATAGCCTCCGTCAATCACAAGGTTGCTGCCCGTAACCCATCTTGAGGCATCAGACAACAGAAAAATGCAGGCATTCGCTACATCTTTAGGTTCACCTATTCCCAGCGGATGTTTTTTTATGATTTCTGATGAAGCTTCTTCTCCGATATTTTCAAACATTTTCTCTAAAATCGGGGTATTAACCATTGCCGGACTAATGCTGTTGACCCGAATATTACTTCGTGAAAGTTCCATAGCCAAGGAACGTGCTCCGGAAATGATTGCTCCTTTACTGGCAGAATAAGCCGCTTTTCCCGCCTCTCCTACCATTCCTGCAACAGAAGAAATAAATACGAAACTGGAGTTTTCGTCTTTGTATTTTTTTAAAGATAAAATTTTAGCAATTTCAAGTCCAGCAATGACATTGACAGCAAATATATCCTGATACAGCTGAGTATTGTGTTTTTTTAATGGTAACGTTTTTTCGATACCGGCACAGTGAATAAACCCCGATATTTTCCCTAAAACTGATACTTTATCTGCAATCATTGCTTCAAGGTTTTCAGGTTGGGTAATATCTTCAGTAATGGTTTGAACTTTTGTTCCAGGATCAAGCATAGAAACGGTTTTCATCAGTTCTTCCTGGTTTCTTCCTACAAGAATCAGATCAGCACCGCTTTTGCTGCATTCTACAGAACAGCTTCTCCCGATTCCGGAAGAAGCGCCTGTAATGAGAATAATTTTATTTTTTAATGAGAAAGCATCCATTAATCCTCAAAATTTTCTTTTCCTATAACATTCATCAGATCTGAAACGGTTTCAATATCTTTAAAATGCTTGGTATCAATTTTTTTGCTGAAATTTTCGTCTACAAAAGCAATAACAGAAAGTAAACTGATAGAATCATAGCTTTCTAAAGATTTCAGGTTCGTTTCAGTAGTCAATGTTTCATCTTCTTCCAATTCTTCCTGTAGTTTTTCTAAAAAAACGGATGTTTTCATATTTTATAATTTTAAATGTTTGTTCTTTTAAATTTCCATAATAGTAGCACCCCATGAATATCCAACTCCAAATCCTGCCATTAAAACCTTATCTCCTTCTTTCAGCATTCCTTTATCCATCATATTTTTAAGAGCAATAGGAATTGTTGCAGAAACAGTATTCCCGGTTTTTTCCATGTCAATATAAAACTTTTCTGCCGGTATTTTTGTTTTCTTTCTTAAATAATTCAGCATAAAAGAATTGGCCTGGTGAAAAACAAAATGATCGATATCATCCATGGTCATTCCGTTCACTTCCAATGTTTCCTTTACCAGTCCCGGAATATTTTCAATCGTAAAATTAAAAATTTCAGGGCCGTTCATATAAATATTTTCGGGGCCGAATTCGTGTTCCGGATTCAGTTCGAAGTCTTTTTTAAAAGCTCCTTTTTTCACCATAAGATTTTCTGCACCGCTTCCGTCTGTTCCCAGGCAGAACTGATAATCATTACCTTCAGCCTTTTCAATAATAGCAGAGGCAGAGGCATCTCCGAATATGCTCCGGTTTCCTTTATCATCAGGATGAATATGTTTGGTGTACGTTTCTGAAGTAACCAAGAGAATACTCTTTGCAATTCCAGCAGCAATCAGTCCTTTTGCAAACGCTAATCCATAAACAAATCCTGAACAGCCAAGGTTAAAATCTATAGCTCCGATATTTTTTCTAAGCCCCAATCTGTCCTGCAAAATACAGGCCGTTGTAGGGAGAAAATACTCCGGACTCTGCGTACAGAACAAAATAAAATCTACCTTGTTTCTGTCATAGTTTTCGAAAATTTTTTCTGAAGATTGCACAGCCATATCCAGTACGGTTTCGCTGTCAGAAGAAATATGGCGCTGGGAAATACCTACTTTCTCCTGGATACGTTCGGAGCTCCATTCAGGAAACTGCTTTTCAAGATCCTCGTTAGTTAACACCTGCTGAGGAAGATAATATTCTATTTTTGAAATTTTCATCATATTAATAAATTCTCTTTCTTTGCAAAAGTAACGAAAACAAATTTACACTTGTGATGATTTTTATATTCAGAATCTTATTAAAAATAGACTCTCTCTATCATTCTTTTTTGAATAGAGCCAGCCTTGAAGTGGCAAAATACAGAGGTATGAAAGTAGGAAAAAACTTTAATATGCCTGATAAAGTGTATTTCGGAACTGAACCTTACCTTATCGAAATTGGTGATAATGTCAACATTGCCGGAGATGTAAGATTTGTGAACCATGGTGGAACGACTACTCTGCTCAGAAAACTTCCGGGCTATGAAGATGCAAGAATACTGGGAAGAATAAAAATCGGAAATAACTGTACCATTGGTCTCAATGCTGTTATTATGCAGGATGTACAAATTGGAAACAACTGTATTTTGGGTGCCAACTCTGTATTATCACAGTCTATGCCAGACAATACGGTCTTTATTGGAAACCCGGCTCAATTTTTGTGCACTATTGAAGATTATGGTGACATTGTTCTTAAAAACAACCCTGAATATCCCCGTGAACTGGAAAAAGACAGAAAAAAGCTGGATGCCTATATCAAAGAAAATCTTCCTCACAAGTATAAAAAAGCAAGAAAAATTAAATAAATTTATCTTGTAAAATCATAAAATAGAAAAAAACAAATTGAAAAAGAAAAAACTCCTCATTCGTATTGGTTCATTACGTCACGGTGGTGCAGAGAAAGTATTAATCAACTTTTTGAAGAATCTGCCTGCTGATAAGTATGAAGTTGACCTTCTGCTAAATCTCTATTCGGGATTATATATTAAAGAGGTCCCATCATGGGTGACACTGTACTATTTGACAAAAGGAGAAATGATCACCACCAACAGGCTGCAGGATATTCCTGTGAAAGCCTACAGGGTTCTTTATCAGAAAATGTTCCTTTGGTTCCCTTCCCTTCTTTATAAATTTGTTTTAAAGAATAAAAAATATGATGTAGAGATTGCTGCCATTCATGCGATGCATCAGGAAATTCTCTCCAGTCCTCAAAAAGATTCGAAAAAGATTATCTGGGTACAGAATGATATTTTCAATTTAAAAGAATATACTCCGGAAGTCATCAGACAGTTTTTCAGGTTCGACAGAATTCTGGTCATTTCCAACAAACTTCAGGAAGGAATGCATGATTTGGCTAAAAGTGAAGCTGAAAAAGCATCTGTTATTAAGATCTTCAACCCTATTGACAAAAACGATACGTTAAGAAAGGCGGATATTGAAGTTGATGATTATCCTTTCAACAATGATATTCCCACTTTTGTAACAGTAGGAACCGTATATCCTCAGAAAGGATACGACAGATTACTCAATGTTCACAAAAAACTTATTGATGAGGGATTGAAACATCAGCTTCTGATCATCGGCGACGGGTATGATTTTAATACTATTCAGGATCAACTCAATACACTTGGTCTTCAGGATACTGCAAAAATGCTTGGCTTTAGCAGTAATCCTTATCCTTATATGAAAAAGGCGGATTTCTATATTATGTCCTCAAGACATGAAGGATTCCCAACAATCATTGCCGAAGCTCTTATCCTCAACAAACCTATTTCTGCTACGGATATTTCCGGCATCAGAGATCTTCTGCAGGATGGAAAGCTTGGAAATATCACAGCAAATTCCGAGGAAGGAATTTATGAAGGAATGAAAAAGTTTCTTACGGATAAAAATATTGCTGAAGAATACAAAAAACGAATTTCGGAAACAGAGCTTCCGTTTGTTCTGGAAAAATCTGTGGAACATCTTCAGAAAATAATTGACGAAGTTTAAAAACATTTACGATGGCCGATTATTCAATCATTCAAAAAGACTTTTACCGGGAAAGCGGAAAGTGGCTTTCAACGTTTCAGATCTGGAAAAAATGCATCAATCCCAATCTTCACTTTGTTTATATTCTGAGAAAAGCACAGAAGTATCAGAAAACCCCTCTTCTGAATATTTTCTGGAGAATTGTATTAAGACATTATCAGATCAAATATGGTTTTCAGATTTATCCTGAGACGCAGATTGGTGAAGGCTTTTATTTAGGACATTTTGGAAGCCTTGTCATCAACCCAAAAACAGTGATCGGGAAAAACTGCAATATCGCTCATGGAGTAACCATAGGCCAGCAAAACCGCGGAAAAAATGAAGGATATCCTGTAATTGGCGACGAAGTCTGGATAGGCACCAATGCTGTCATTGTAGGAAATATCACCATCGGAAATGATGTATTGATTGTTCCCAATTCTTATGTCAATTTTGATGTTCCCTCCGGTTCTGTTGTCATTGGAAATCCCGCAAAAATCATCCCTACAGCAGATGCAACAAAGGATTATATCAACCGTAAGGTGCCGTAAACCCAGTATTGATTATAAAAATTCCTCATACATTTTCCGGCAAGATCACATACATTTGAAGAGAAAGTAAATTTGTAGTTCTTCACATCGTAAGAAGCAAATCAAATCAGCCAATGATCACCCCTCAATCTCTATGCTTTAGCTTTTTAGAAATTCTTCTGGTGAGGGATTCCCATATTTTTTTAATTCCATTAAGATGATTTTTTAGAATTACATCCACTATCAAATGCTAGTAAAAAAATAGATCGCAGACCAAAATCAGACATCAGATAGAGAGATTAGGAAGAGATGTAAATTATTCATTTTTTGGCAAATACAAAGTATTTTTATTAACTATTTCAAAAGAACAATTGAAGGTCACCTAAATAATTAAGAATATTTTAATTCACAAATCACAAATTTTAATTTATACTTCGTAATTTTATCCTGCTTTTTAAACGTTTGAAGTTCCTCAATACCTGTAGTACAAATAATATTGGAATAGTGAATATGATTTTAAGCATATTTTAATATTAAACTTTGTTAAAAGTGATTTATTATTTAGCAAAAATTATATTTTTGCATAATTATTGATTTAGTCTATTGATTTTGGAAATAATTTAAACGAAATAAATAATTATACATTTTAAAATTATGTCACAATCGTACGAGGTTATTTTCGAAAACAATAAAAAATGGGTAGAGTCCAAAGTAGCTGAAGATCCAGATTTCTTCCATGAACTTGCCAAAACTCAGCATCCCGATTATCTGTATATCGGATGTTCGGATAGCAGGGCTACTGCAGAAGAGTTGATGGGAGCAAAACCCGGAGAAGTTTTTGTTTACAGAAACATTGCCAATGTTGTTAATACTTTAGATATGAGTTCCACAGCAGTTATTCAATACGCTGTAGAACATCTGAAAGTAAAACATATTATTGTCTGCGGACATTACAACTGTGGCGGTGTAAAAGCAGCGATGACTCCTCAGGATCTGGGATTATTGAATCCATGGCTGAGAACCATTCGTGATGTGTACAGATTACATCAGACAGAGCTGGATTCTATTGAGGACGAAAACAAGCGTTATGACAGACTTGTAGAACTGAATGTTCAGGAGCAGTGCATCAACGTAATCAAAATGGCCTGTGTACAGGAAAGATACATTTTAGAAGAGTATCCTATTGTTCACGGCTGGGTATTTGACCTTAGAACAGGTAAAATCATTGATCTGGAGATTGATTTTGAGAAAATCTTAAAAGATATCCAAAAGATCTATAATCTTACAGGTTCAGATTGGGTAATGAGCAGAAAGACTAAATAGTTTTTCCAAAAAGAAGGTAAAATGAAATTCTGGAGTATTATTGTATTAACGTTTTTTCTGAATTTTACAGCGCTGCCGGGCATTGCTGCGGTTGCGGGCTGGGATATTGCAAGAACGAATGTAATAATCAATGAAGAAGAGCCTCATTCTCACCCATCCTCATTCATTGTTTACGAAAAGACCATTCCGAAACCTTTAGATGTATTCGATTATCTGAAGTTTTCAGAACCTGATGTTCAGGGTATGTCTTTTATTCTGATTGATGATTCTTTTCATCTTTCACCTTTACTTACTATATTTTCTCCCCCTCCGGAAGCGTAACTCCTATAGTTAGATTTTTTTGATACCATTTCCATATCATTTTTTGATATCGGAGACTCATGTACATTAAAAAATTATTTTTTCTCAACTTTTTATAACTGACTTATTTAAAAACAAATAAGCCGGCTATACCTTACAGCTTCACATTATGAAAAAGACATCATTAATAGGAGGAATCAAGGAAAATTTTCCTTCAGGACTCGTGGTATTTTTAGTAGCACTTCCGTTGTGTTTAGGAATTGCTTTAGCATCAGGTGCACCACCCTTATCCGGTATTATTGCCGGTATCGTAGGCGGCCTGGTAGTAGGAACAATCAGTAATTCAAATATTTCAGTTTCCGGGCCTGCTGCAGGTCTGACAGCTATCGTTTTAACAGCAATTACAGATCTTGGCGCATTTGAACTCTTCCTTTGTGCAGGGATTATTGCAGGACTTATTCAATTGGTTTTAGGGTTTGTAAGAGCCGGAAGTATTTCCAACTATTTCCCGAATAATGTTATTGAAGGAATGCTGGCAGCGATAGGAATCATTATTATTTTAAAACAGATTCCGCATGCTTTAGGATTCGATAAAGATTATGAAGGCCATGAATCTATTTTTGATAACGGCCTGAACTTCGGATATTTTACAGAATTATTGGGAGCGATCCATCCGGGAGCCATTGTTATTACGCTGGTTTCTGTAGCGATCCTTATCGCATGGGACAAAATCCACGTACTGAAAAGAATGAAAATGCTTCCGGGAGCATTGGTTGCCGTAATTATAAGTATTCTTTTGAATCAATTCTTTAAGATGTCCGGAAGCTCTCTGGCTATCGAAACCCAGCATTTGGTTTCCCTTCCGGTTCCACAGTCTTTTGATGATTTTAAAAATCTGATTACGACTCCGGACTTCAATGGTTTTACTAATCCAAAAGTATGGATCGTAGGAGCAACAATTGCGATTGTGGCCTCTATTGAAACGTTACTTTGTATTGAAGCCTCAGACCGGTTAGACAGACAGAGAAGAATTACAGATACCAATCTTGAGCTTAAGGCCCAGGGAATCGGAAACCTTGTAAGTTCTTTTATTGGAGGACTTCCAATGACTTCTGTTGTGGTAAGAAGTTCTGCAAATGCCAATGCAGGGGCCACCTCAAAAATCTCGGCAATCATTCATGGAATCTTCTTATTGATCTGTGTTCTTTCTATTCCTGTTGTTCTCAATTTAATTCCATTAGCTACATTGGCTGCGGTATTAATTTTAGTAGGATATAAACTGGCAAAGCCGGCTACGTTCAAACATTTCTGGCACTTGGGAAAATTCCAGTTCATACCGTTTGTAGCAACCGTTGTAGCTGTAGTAGCAACAGATCTGCTAAAAGGAGTAGGAATTGGTCTTACCATCTCCGTTTTCTATATTCTTCAGGGAAATATGAAAAGAGCTTATTATTTAAGCAGAGAAAGGCTGGATGACGCTGATGGAATCAATATCAAGCTTGCTGAAGAAGTATCATTTTTAAATAAGGCAGCCATCAAAAAAACTCTTAAAAATATAAAACCAAATTCTACAGTGATCATTGATGCAAGAAGTACGTCCTATATTGCCACCGATGTACTGGAAATGATCCAGGATTTCGCCAATATCCGTGCAAAGGAACAAGACATCAATGTAGAACTGATAGGCTTTAAAACTTCATACAGAGATTACGAAAGAAGTGAGGATTCTCATATCCTGGTAACTCACAAAAGAGCCATGTAATCTCAATAATTAATTAATTTTTTTAACTTTAAATTCGAAAACAATAAAAATATGAAAGCACATACATACGAAACCCAGTCTACTATTACTCCTGAGAAAGCATTGGAATTCTTAAAAGAAGGAAACCAGAGATTTGTAAACAATCTTAAGGCAAACAGAGACCTTCTTGAACAAGTGAATGCAACACGTGAGGGACAGTGGCCATTTGCAGTAGTTTTAAGCTGTATAGACAGCCGTACGTCTGCAGAGCTTATCTTCGACCAGGGATTGGGAGACATCTTTAGTATCAGGATTGCCGGTAACTTTGTGAATCAGGACATTCTGGGATCTATGGAATTCGGGTGCAATGTTGCCGGTTCCAAGCTTATTGTAGTATTAGGACACACCAAGTGCGGGGCGTTGAAAGGAGGCCTTGATGCCGCACAAATTGAAGGGCTGGGAATGGATAACCTAAACCACCTTATCAACCATTTCAACCCGATCATCAATGAAATCATTGAAGAAAACGAAGAACGTTCATCAAAAAACAGCTCGCTTCTTGAAAGGCTTAATCAGCAAAACGTAAGAAGTGCAATAGAAGATATCCGTAAGCAAAGTTCAACACTTAAAAATCTTGAAGCTGAGGGTAAAATTAAAATCGTAGGAGCCAATTATGACGTTGAAACAGGTGCTGTAACCTGGTTGTAATAAGTAATATTCTTTTAAAATTCAATTATAATTTACACAAAATGCCGCCGGAATTCCGGTGGCATTTATTTTTTATCGTATATCATCATAAAATAAGATAATTATAAACCTATCTTGTCAATAAACTGGCGTAAACGGTTAGTATATTTATTTTAAAAAGAGTTTGTTTTCATTATCGGAAAATAATTATATATTGGCGCAATTGAAATAATATTTTCAATAAACCATGACCACAAACTCAATAGAATATGATTTTTCCAAAAGCAAAAAAAATAGCCAGAGACCTTGGATGGCATAAAACAAACCATAAGGTGTTCGGACTTTACAAAGGTTATTTTTTCAACGTTTCAGACGCAAGTATCATACACACTCCACAATTCAAATATGTTTCGGTAACAACCGGCTATTTAACGGAGGAGCAAAGGCAGCAAATCAAAACAGAACTAACCATCAATAAAAAACGGCTAAAATTCACTCTCTTCGAAATCAGAGAAAATACCATTTATTTTCAATTCACTGAAAATTTAATGCCTACTAAGATAAAGACTGTTTATGCTCTTTTTGATTTTGTGGTTGATTTATTAAAAAAATTAAACATACCGGAGCAAAACAGATGTCATAGTTGTGAAACCAATGAAAAAATTACCTATTACGATCTGAACCATACTGGTGTACTCCTTTGTGATGATTGTTTTAAACAGACAGATAATAAGTTCAATAAAGTTGAAAAAGAAAGAATTTCAAAAGAGAAAAACTATCTGACAGGATTTTTAGGGTCCGTTGTTTTCTCAATTCCTGCCATTATACTTTGGGTTTTACTTGCAGTATATTTAGGAGGTATTTCCTCAGGAATGGCATTTGTTATCGCCCTTCTTGGTTTTTTAGGCTATAATTATTTCAAAGGATTTCGTGGAAAACTGACAAGATACATCATCTTCTTCACAAGCGTTATAAGCATATTTGCAGCAAATATAATCACTGTTATCGCTTTATTGATAAAACAAGGGTTCACCATTAGCCAGGCAGTATTGGAATTTCAAACAAACCCTGTAGCAAATGAAATATTTATGCAGAATATTATTCTATCCTTTTTATTATCATTTATTCCTTGGATGTGGATATTATTTATCAGGAAAGACGATCAATTAACTATAAAACCAGCAGAAAAATTTTAACAATACCTTAAATAAATGACTGCCTTGTTTTTAAGGCAGTCATTTATTCTATAAACTATGGTAATTGCAGTTTTTTCCCTTCTGAAATTATTTCCCGTTAAAAGTGGACATCGTATTATTCAATCCGGCAAAAACGAAAGAAAGAGCAGCTTTGGAAAAGGTCTCAATTCTTTCCGCAAGCTTTTCAGCTTCTTCCTCATTCCACGTTCCTAATACATAATCTACCTGTCTTCCGGCAGCAAAATCTGCAGAGATTCCAAAGCGAAGCCTTGCATAATTTTGAGTCTGCAATACTTCATTGATATTTTTAAGTCCGTTATGCCCTGCATCTGAACCTTTTCCTTTCAATCTTAAAGTCCCGAAAGGCAAAGCAAGATCATCAGTTATAATAAGAACATTCTCCAAAGGAATATTTTCTTTCTGCATCCAGTATTTCACTGCATTTCCGGAAAGGTTCATATAGGTGTCCGGTTTCAGAACAAAAACTTTTCTGCCTTTGTGCTTTCCTTCTGCCAGCCAGCCAAAATTGGAGGTATTGAATGATACTTCAAGGGTTTCCGCTATTTTCTCAGCTACTTTAAATCCTATATTATGTCGTGTATTTTCATATTCAGAGCCTTTGTTACCAAGCCCGACAATTAAATATTTCATCAGAAATTTTTTGCAAAATTAAGGTATAAAAAATAAAAAACTCAATCTTAGGAAAGATTGAGTTTGAATATTGTTAAAAAAATTCTTCTATTGTGGCTTATAGATGTAATTAACACCATATCCTTTTGTCATGTAAGTCTGAGGATCATAAACGTAATTGGTACTCTTTACAACCGGTGTTGGAATTGGCGGCGTAAGATCTGTTACCGACCATCTCTTAGGGTTGTTCGGAGACAAGATAAGACTTTCTTTATCATTGATTATCGTAGATAATAATCTTGAGATTTTATATACATGCGGCAACAATGTGAATGGGCTTACCTGCTCATCATATGCATAGTATTCGTAGCTGTATTTTCCGGTAACGGCACCAAATGCTCCTCCTGTCATTGTTCCGTAGTGTCTTACTACTTTAGAAACATTATCTCCTACGTAAGTATAAGCTGTCTTAGAATAATCGGTGAAATTAAGTGGGGCTCCTGGAACATCCGGACCGTTTCTCATAATGATTGAATCCAGTTTTCCTGTGGCAGTGCTATACTTAACCTGATAAGATGTTTTCTCTTTTCTCAACAAAGTCTGTGGTCCCGGAGGATCTCCAGGTATTACAGGCGGAGTTCTTCTGAAAATAGAACGGTTTTCAGAAATCGTCTGAAGTTTGCTGTTGTTTCCGTAAGAGAATAATTGGGTGTAGGATACACTGTCTTTATCCAGTTTCCCGTTTCCGTCCAGATCAAGGAAACCGTTAAAATTAATCTGGCTGATTTTATCGCCACTGTACATAATATCAGTGATAGAAGCACTGTCTGTGATTACTTTAGTCACAAGAAGCCCGCTATAACGATATTCTGCGATGGTGTCTTTATCTGTAATTTCTCTGTATAATGCTCTGGGACCGCTTAATCCTCCTGTTTCGTTAAGATCCAGCAAAGGATTTCCATCCTCATCCAGCATATCCTTGCAGGAATGTACTGAGGAGAAACCTGCGATCAGTAAAATAAAATAGAAAA
The DNA here is from genome assembly GCF_059515165.1 of Chryseobacterium sp. CS3K3.1. NCBI lineage: Bacteria > Pseudomonadati > Bacteroidota > Flavobacteriia > Flavobacteriales > Weeksellaceae > Chryseobacterium > Chryseobacterium sp. CS3K3.1. The sequence goes on from NZ_JCAKRV010000001.1 coordinate 127,496, forward strand.
TTTGCTTCATTTCCTTGTAATTGATTATTTTTTTGACAAATATAATTTTTTTTTGCCTAAAACTTGTAATATTATTTATATTCTGGTAAGATTAATAACTATATTTCTACTATAAATTTTTATAGGTAAAAGTTACATTCTGATTTTTCTCAACAACCACATACCCTTGATTATCATAAGAATAGCTTTGAGCCGTATTAACAGGCGCAGCCGGTGATGGTAATTCTATAAACATAGAAGTGGGATTGTTCGGAGATATTTTATAGAATTGTGCCGGATTGATCAGACTTCGGGTGATGAAATATACTGATGGCAAGGTAGAATATGGGCTTTTCTGACTATCATAGTTCTGGAAACTATACTTGCTTATTACGGCCGTACTCATATTCGGGTTTCCATTGATATCCAGCAGACCTTTGGAACAAACAACCTGAATAACATTATCACCATTGTACACAAAACTGTAGTCAATAAATCTGTTATAGGCACTGATTCCACCTTCTTTTCTTTTCTCAAGAATTTTGGTAAGCTTGTTGGTCGTTGCACTATAGGTAAACGCATAGTCACTTACAACAGACACTGACGGCGTTGCTCCGGTGGCTGTAGAAGTAGCATTATAAATCTTTTTACCTGTAGCATCAGGAACAATATTGAATTCATAAGTGAGGCTGGAGGCTGCTGAGCTTACATATTTAACTTTAGTGATATTTTTATTGGTGTATGTTACCGTTGCTGTATAATAAGCACTTCCGCTAAAAGACTCATCTTTGGATACTGCTGTCTGCAGATCTCCGGTTACCGCTGTAGTAGCATACTCTTCCTGAGTAACATTATTCGAACTAACCTTCGATAAAATCTTTTTAGGAGGTGGCCCGTCATCCGGATTCGGGATGGATTCTGTGGGATCAGAGGTAGTAGTACATGCTGTCAGCAGCCCAAGAAAAGCAATACCGGCAAACATTTTAAAAAAATAGTTTTTTACCATATAGAATTTTTTTAGCTTGTCCAAATATAATTCAATTTTTGATAATACACTTTACTTTATCTGAACAAATTCACAAGAAATAGAGTTAATAAACAAAAAAAATCTAAAAACATAACGTTTTTAGATTTCCTATTATTGTATGATCATGAAAATTAATAAGGCTGCAATATGGATGTCGTCAAAACAGACTGCGACATATCACTGTTGAGAAAAGCAGTATCAACCGCTGTTCCTATTCCAAGTACTGTTCCTGCAATGGCTCTTTTTATACAGGCTACTTTAACGGAATACTGATTTTGGGGAGTAAGATCGGTAAGCGTAGCATTAAGGTTAAAAATTTTATAAGCACCGCTGTCCCCCAATAATACGTCCGTTCTCACTGCTCTAAGGGCATCATTTATAAAAACACCACAGGCAAAACTTGCAGAATTTGTACCTGTCTTCTGAACAGTGGTCTGAAATGAAAAAGTAGCTTTGTTGGTACCGTTGGTAACAGAAAATGTATCTACTGTTCCTGGGATTACAGTCCAGCCTCCCGTCAGAGGATCTCCATTACCATAGGGGCTAGTAGCACCACTGGCACCAGAAAAGCTGATTCCTGTTTTATCTGCAACAGTGTTGATAGAAAAAAGAGACATACTTCCCTGCCCGTCAGCAATTTTAATAGCTTTCCAGTCATTTGTACCTAAATCCGCATTATTGTGAAATATATCACCAGCTGTACCGGCAGAACCTTTCAGTAAATCAGTACCTCCTGTTCTTAATTCTTTTCCTACGTTAAGATCTCCGTTCACATCCAGCATATTAGTCGGATTAGGAGTATTAATACCCACCTGGGCATTTGTTGCAGCTGCTAACAAAAGAGATGTAACAAATAATATTTTTTTCATAATCCTTCTTAATTTATAATCGTGTTAAATACTTCCGGAACTTCATACACATCTATTTTAAGGGAAGACTGTGAAATAAAGCTGTTGATATTGCTATACACATTAGTTCCAATGGAAAGTTTATTTCCTGTACCCGAAGCACCATAGGAACCTAGTCTTGTACATGCCACACTTACCGTATGGTCTCCTTTGGAAAGATTGTCTACAATCCCGATCTGAGTATGAGTAAGGAAAGGATATGACGTAGTAATGGCTTTCAAATTTCGTTGTCTCAGGTTGACCAGTTTGTCATCCACAAAAATTCCGCAAGCATAGTCTATAGAGTTGTCTGTACTTCCTACCGCCCCAAAATCTGCCTGTACAACAGTTTCGAACTGAAAATAAGCTTTACTTTGGGTACTGAATACACTGATTACATGTGAAAGCCCGTCTATTTTCTTGAAGTTGGTAAGAGTACTATATTGTTTTCCCTGTGTAAATGTTCCTCCTCTCGAAGTCATACTTACCGAAGAATTTTCGGAAGAGGTAAAGGTAATTCCTGTATTATCCGAGAATGAGTTGTTATAAATCAGGTAAAATTTATTAGGTTCGTATTCAGGAATCCGAAGTGATTTCCACATCGGTGGAAAACCTTCACCCTGAGAAACCAGTATCTGGTCATTATTTCCATGAAAAACAGAATTATCAGCAGAATTAAAAACCCCGATTTTATTTCTGAAATTCACATCTCCGTTTACATCAAGTTTTGCTTTTGGGGACTCTGTTTTTATTCCTACCTGAGCTGTTGCCAAAAGACTTATGCTAAAAAGCAGTGTTGATAATAGTTTTTTCATCATTAGTTGTTTTTATAGCTCACGTATTCGATAACATCCATTTTCATGGTAGATTCCAGAGTAAATGCACTGGAAGCTCCATTTGAAGACTGCACATTACGTCCGATCGCAAATTGCGAAGCAGCGCTTGAAGTATCAATCTTTCTGCATGCAATGTCAATATTATGAACACCTACAGGAACGTTCTGCTCAGTATAGTTAAGGGTAAAGATATAATCCTGAAGTCCGGCTTTTCCGCTGTTGTTATTGGAAGCGATTCTATCCGGGCGTACGGCTACCAGTGCTCCGTTTCTGAAAACACCGCAGGTAAATCTGACGCTTTGTATTGTAGTAGCTGTGGAAGCCTTCATTTCAATACCGGTCTGGAACTGGTAAGTAAGCCTGTTTCTCCCGTTTTTGATGGTAAAAGTATTGCTAAGCCCGTCTATTTTTTTCCAATTCCCTTTTGTGATATCAGAAATGTTATCCCCAACTTTGTTGGTGTAGATACCATCACCGGCAACACCGTCCGTAAGTGAAATAATACCCGTTTGATCCGACGACAGATAAGAATTAATCAGCTTATACTGTCCCTCTTCCATAAAGGAAACATTCAAAGATTTCCACACAGGAGGCAAACCCTCGCCCTGAGAAACCAAAACCTGGCCGTTTAACCCGGCCTCTCCGGCCTGAGTTGAAGTACCTCCTACTCTAAGTTCTTTTCTTAAGGTGGTTTTTCCGTTCACGTCAAGAACGGATTTAGGCTTTGAAGTACCGATTCCCACCTGTGCGTTGGCATAGATTGAAAGAAGTCCAGCCACGCAGCAATGTATTATTGTTTTCATAATTAAGGACTGCAAAGGTACACAACGAAGTCCAAAAAATTCCAGTTATACATCTATAAACCTATAGAAATAAACACATTACAGAATAGAATTAATCACACATAAAAGTAGAATTATTTCTACATAACTCTACTTTCAACATCTCAAAAAAATCATATAACGTCTCAAACCCTTACTGTACGGGGACTTACAGGATTCTTTTAATCATTGAAAAGTGATTTTAAATGCTCAAAAACTACCTTAATTCTCCTCAACAGGAATATTACAAAATAAAAACATGATAAGAATCACAAAAAAACGTGCAAAAATTAAGTTTTTTACACGTTTCTAATAATTTTTATGATATTATTTCCAGTAAACAGGAATTAAAATTTAATCATGTTCAATGATTGCTTTCAACAACAGATTAACCTCATCTACATTTTTAACTCTTTCTTTTCTCATCATCAACTGATTACCTTCTTTTCCGGACTTTTCTTTAAGCTGGGCCTCAGCCGGATTCCGGGTCAGATAATTAATAATATGCCTGAATCTGTCTGTCTGATAGAATTTATCCTGAGGATTTCCCGGGAAATAGCCTAAAAATACTCCGTTTTTCATGACAATCTTTTCAAAGCCAATATCAGCAGCAAGCCATTTCAGGGAAACACTTTTTAAGAGATTGACAGCTTCTTTCGGCAAAGCTCCAAAACGGTCAATCAGCTCCAGTTCAAACTGATGAAGATCTGCTTCGTTGGTAATTTCAGCAATTTTCTGATACAGCAGCAGCCTTTCTTCAGTATTGGAAATATAGAAATCCGGCAGCATCAACTCTAAATCAGTATCAATATTGACATCCTTCACAGATTTGAAAAGCTTTTGTCTGTCTTCTTCATTTTCAAAAAGACTTTCAAAATCAGCATCATCTTTCAGCTCTTCTAAAGCTTCCTGCATTAGCTTCTGATAAGTTTCAAACCCCATTTCATTGATGAACCCGCTCTGTTCGGCACCCAGAAGATCACCGGCACCACGGATTTCCAGATCTTTCATCGCAATCTGGAAACCACTTCCCAGATCTGAAAACTGTTCAATAGCTTCCAGACGTTTTCTGGCATCGGAGGTCATCATATCATAAGGAGGAGTGATCAGATAACAGAATGCTTTTCTGTTGCTTCGTCCTACCCTTCCTCTCATCTGATGCAGATCCGCCATCCCAAACCGATGTGCATCATTGATAAAGATAGTATTGGCATTCGGCACATCTACCCCACTTTCTACAATGGTAGTGGATACAAGAACATCATACTTACCTTCCATAAAATCCAGAACATTCTTTTCAAGCTGTTTTCCTTCCATCTGCCCATGTCCCGTAATTACTCTCGCATCCGGAACCAGCCTTTGAATAAGCCCTGCAATATCTTTCAGGTTTTCGATTCTGTTATTGATAAAATATACCTGGCCATCTCTCTGCAGCTCGTAAGAAACCGCATCACGAAGCGTTTCTTCATTGAATCCTATTAACTGTGTATCTACAGGCTGCCTGTTCGGCGGCGGTGTTTTGATAACGGATAAATCCCTCGCTGCCATCAATGAGAACTGTAAAGTCCTCGGAATAGGAGTGGCTGTAAGTGTAAGGGTATCAACATTATTCTTCAGCGTTTTCAATTTATCTTTTACTGAAACTCCGAATTTGTGCTCTTCATCAATAATCAATAAACCAAGATCTTTAAATTTCACAGAACTGCTTACCAACTGATGCGTCCCGATGATGATATCTACTTTTCCGTTCTTTAAAGCCTCTAAAGTCTCTGACTTCTGTTTGGCTGTCCTGAATCTGTTGACATAAGCAACATTTACCGGAAAATCTTTTAGCCTTTCTTTAAAACTTCTGTAATGCTGAAAAGCAAGAATGGTTGTAGGCACTAATACTGCAACCTGTTTTCCATCCGTAGCCGCTTTAAATGCGGCCCTGATTGCAACTTCCGTTTTACCGAAACCTACATCTCCGCACACAAGCCTGTCCATCACCGTATCAGCTTCCATATCTCTCTTCACATCTACGGTAGCCTTTTCCTGATCCGGAGTATCTTCATAAATAAAGCTGGCTTCCAGCTCATTCTGCAGGTAGGAATCCGGAGTATACGCAAACCCTTTTGCCGTTTTTCTCTGAGCATACAACTGAATAAGGTCAAATGCAATCTGCTTTACCTTCGCTTTTGTTTTCTGTTTTAAAGATTTCCAGGTCGGAGATCCCAGTTTACTCAGAACGATTTCTTTTCCATCCGGCCCATTATATTTTGAGATCTTATGTAAAGAGTGAATACTTACATATAATAAGTCCCCGTTTTTATAGGTCAGTTTGAAACATTCCTGAATCTTTCCGTCATTGTTCACTTTCACCAATCCCATAAACTTCCCGATTCCATGATCGATATGGGCAATATAATCCCCGATTTTCAGAGACATCAGGTCTTTCAGGGTAAGCTGTTCAGATTTTGCAAAAGTATTTTTCGCTTTATATCTCTGGTAACGGTCAAAGATCTGATGATCCGTATAAACCAGCAGTTTGTGCCCATTATCAACAAATCCTTCGTGCAGTTCAGACTTAAAGCTTTTAAATGGGAGCTCATGCTCAAGTTCTTCAAAAATAGACTCCAGCCTTTCTTTCTGTTTTTCTGTTGAAAAGGAAATCCAGGTATCAAATCCGTCATTCTGCTTTTCTTCAATATCTTCGATCAGCAGTTCAAAGTTTTTATGAAAAGAAGGCTGTGGAAGCTGCTCCATTTTTACTTCAGTTACTTCTTTCAATCCTTCAATGATGATTCCTCCAAAATCAACCGTTTTGAATTTTTTATAATCGAACAAAAACTCCTGATCAGAAATAAAAAGTTCCTGCGGAGTCCTGTGAGCAATATCTTTACTTAAGCTATCATATTTTTCCAGAGACTTTTCGTAGAACGCTCTTATCTTCTGCATTCCCACCATTCCGTTTCTGGAAATTACAAAACTTTCCGCAGGCAATAACTGCAGCAAAGAAACTCTGGTTCCCGTCACAGAAAAGTTCATATTGGACACCAGCTGAAAATCTTTTACTTTATCTACCGAAAGCTGGGTTTCGATATCAAAGGTTTTAATACTTTCCACTTCATTACCGAAGAAAGTAATTCTGTACGGCTTTTCATATGAATAGGAAAAGACATCTACAATTCCTCCTCTTACAGAAAACTCTCCCGGTTCTGAAACGAAATCAGCCTGCTGGAAGTGATAATGATTAAGCAGTTCATCCACAAAATCAAAATCAAGCTGATCCCCAACTTTTATATGATGAGAAATTGCTTTAAAATCTTCCTTTTTCAATACCTTTTCAGATAAAGCTCCAGCATAAGCCACAATCACTTTCGGAGATCTTCCGGAATTTATTTTATTGAGGACCTCCGTTCTTAAAACCAGATTCGCATTCTGAGTCTTTTCTACCTGGTAAGGTTCAAGGTGGGTTGCCGGAAAGTATAACACTTTATCCTTACCCAAAAGATCCTCCATCTCCGTATTGGCATACAAAGCATCCTCCTTATCATCTACCAGATAAAGAATATTTTTCTTCTGAACCAAAAATAGCTCCGCCACAAAAATAGAAACTGAGGATCCGGCACTTCCTTTTACAGCAATATGCTGATTGTTTTCTAAGTGGGTAAAAATTTCTTTTCCAAACTCTTTCTGCATAAGGTCTGGAAGGAACTTTTCATTGATGGATTTTAACTGCATAAATAAGTAATGGTATAAACGACAAAGCGATTTCGGGAGTTTTCCGAAACCGTTTATGATATACAAAGGTACGCATATTTTTTATCTTCCTCTAAAAAACGAAAAGACTGATAGTTTAAAATGAAGGACTTAGCACCACAATTCTTAATTTTTTACAATTTTATTTAATAACCTGTTAAAAAAATCAACTATTTTCTCCGTGGCATAGAGTTTGGCTTTTAAGATATAACCAAACATTTAAGAATAATATTATGAAAAAAGCAATTAAAATCTTAGGAGTTATGATGCTGTTGGTATTTACAGCATTATCTTTTTCGTCGTGCAGTAAAGATGATGATCCGGTAAACAATGAATTTTTCGCAGGAACTTATAAAGGAAAAGTTTCTTATAATGACGGAGGATCCACCAATATCAGCACAGATGACGGAAGTGTATTTGTAACAAAGATTGCCAGCGGTACCAAATATAATTTTGCTTTCTCCAACAGCATTCCGGATCTTAACGGAATAGAGTTTAATCAGGAAGGAGATCATACCCTTGTTATGATTGGATCTACAGCAACTTCTTACATAAGAATTGATAACAATGTTTTAAAAATCCTATACGCAAAGGATGGTAAAACGTGGACAGCCAACTGTACGCGCTAGCCATGTCTATTTATATATTATGCAAGCCTGTTTCCATTTCCGGAGACAGGCTTTTTCATTGTAAATGAAGTGTTTTAATTTTTTTTTAAGCTGTAATAAACTTTAGTTAAGTTTGAGAATCCCCGTTTTTTTGCCTGCTTTTTGTATATCTTTATTCAACAAAAACAAACAATAATTCTTATGAAAAAATTCTTATCTGCAATGTCTTTAATCCTGGGATTAGGACTTGCTACTGCTCAGCAGACTGCTCCCGCTAAAAGTGCTCCAGCACACCCGCCTGTAAAAGCAACTACAGCTGCAAAACCAGCTGAAGTGAAAGCTGCCCAACCGGCAATGGATGCAAAAGCAGTTAAGCCTGCACAACCGGCTGCCAAAATGAAAAAGGACGGTACTCCGGATAAGAGATATAAAGAAAACAAACACCTGAAAAAAGACGGCACTCCTGATAAAAGGTACAAAGCAAACAAATAAGCATAACATTAACATATAGTTGTTATTTTCATAATCAAATTTCGAAAAGCCGGTGGAACCTGTTCCATCGGTTTTTTTATGTGAACCTTCACAAAAATCATTTCAGATTCTCTACTTATTTATAAATTTGACCCATGTTAAACTTCTTCAAGAAAAATGCAGCGCTGATCTGGGCAAAAAAACACGTCCAAAAAGCAGAGGATTTCAAAAAAAATGCTGAGAAAAACCAGGAAGATTTACTCCTTTCTCTGGTGAATACTGCTCAAAAAACACTTTTCGGGCGGGAACATGATTTTGAAAATATTCATTCTGTAAAAGAATTTCAGGACAGAGTTCCTGTAGCTGATTATGAAGATCTGAAACCTTATATTGAAAGGGTAAAAAAAGGACAGGCTAATATTCTATGGACAGAAACTCCGGAGTATTTTGCCAAAACTTCAGGAACCACTTCCGGTTCTAAGTACATTCCGATCTCCAAAGAAGGAATGCCGTTTCAGATTGCCGGAGCTCAAAGCGCCTTATTTCATTATATCAGCAGAAAAAACAATGCTGATTTCGTGAATGGGAAAATGATTTTTCTTCAGGGCAGCCCGGAACTGGAAGAAGTATTCGGAATAAAAACGGGAAGGCTATCAGGTATTGTAGCGCATCATATTCCTAATTATCTTCAGAAAAACCGTCTGCCAAGCTGGGAAACCAATATTATGGAAGACTGGGAAACCAAAGTAGATAAAATTATTGAAGAAACGGAACATGAAAATATGACTCTGATTTCTGGAATTCCGCCATGGCTGATCATGTATTTTGAGAAACTGACAGAGAAACACGGTAAAAAAATCAAACAGCTTTTCCCTAATCTTCAGCTTATTGTAACCGGAGGTGTTAATTACGAACCTTACCGTGATAAAATGGAGGAGCTATTGGGAGGTAAAGTAGATATTGTTCAGACCTTTCCAGCTTCTGAAGGTTTTTTTGCTTTCCAGGATGATTATACTCAAGAAGGATTACTGTTATTAACCAATCACGGGATTTTCTATGAATTCATTCCTTTGGAAGAATATGGTAAGCCCGGAGCAAGGCGATTAACTTTAAAAGAAGTTGAGCTTCATAAAGATTACGCATTAATTCTTACGACCAATTCCGGTTTGTGGGCCTATTCTATAGGAGATGTTGTAAGATTTATCAGCAAAGATCCCTACAGGGTTTTGGTAAGCGGAAGAACAAAACATTTTACTTCTGCATTTGGAGAGCACGTGATTGCTTTTGAAGTAGAGGAAGCAATGAAAGCTGCCCTTGAAAAATATCCGGCACAGATCACAGAATTCCATCTGGCTCCGCAGGTAAATCCGGATGAAGGACTTCCCTGTCACGAATGGCTGATTGAATTTGAAAAAGAACCTGAAAACCTGGAAGCATTCAGGGATGACCTTGATCTGCAGCTTCGTAAAAGAAATACTTACTATGATGATTTGATTTCAGGGAATATTTTACAGAAATTGCAGATTACGAGACTTAAAAAAGGTGCATTTCATGAATATGCCAAATCCCAGGGAAAATTAGGGGGCCAGAATAAGACACCAAGATTGGCTAATGACAGAAAGATTGCAGATTTATTGGGAATTTACAAATTTTAATCATATTTTTTCAATTCCAAAAACGTATATTCAAAAAAAATTATAAATTTGAAAAACTAAAAGAAAATAATGAAAGCATCTGTACTGTTGAAATCATCTTTACTAACATCTTTATTTGTTATTACATCTTGTGCTACTACAAAATACAGCGAAGATATTTCAAAAAACAACTACTCTAATCTTGAAGCCGGAAAAATATATAAAGTAACGATGAGAGATGGCTCACCAAAGCAGACCATCTTATTCAGAAACGTTGTTGGTGAAAATCTGGTGGGTACAGCCGGTAAAAAAGACAGTACAGAAGTAATTATTCCTAAAGCCAATGTGGCTGCTGTAAAAGACAGAAGAAAGGCAAGAATTGCTGCAGGAGCTACCATCATTGGCGCAGCTGGTGTTGCCGCTATCGTACTAAGTTCTACAAGAGCAGACTAAAATAGATATTATCTTTTGAGACTTATTTAATATATCTTTCAAAAACTGACATATAAATGGCCCTAAATAAATTTTTAGGGCTATTTTTGTTCATGATTTCCTTTACCCCGTTACAAACATTACAAAATGTTGAGTTCAGAAATCTTCTCACCGGGAGATTTTTTATTGTTTTAGCTTTCAGAATGCTTGCCACTTTATTAGGATGGTGGGTATATCAATTAACAAAAGATCCTTTTTCCATAGGCCTTATCGGACTTTCTGAGGTAATTCCTGCGGTAAGCTGTGCGCTGTATGCCGGACATGTTATTGACATGAATGAAAAGAAGAGGCTGCTTCTTATTTGTAATTATGCTTATATTTTTCTGATCGGGCTTCTGCTGATTCCCGCATTCTTTAATGTGGAAATGCACTTTACAGGTCATCAGATTACCTATTATATTTATGGCGTTATTTTTTTCACAGGGATAGCAAGAGCCTTTATCGGTCCTATTGTTCCTTCCATGATTCCTAAAATCGTAAAGAAAGAAAACCTTCCGAATGCAGTAACCTTAAACCAGGCAACGTTCCTGATATCTTCAGTTTGCGGCCACGCTATTGGCGGTGTTCTTATTGGGTTTATCGGGGTAAAATGGACCCTGGTTGCTATTTTAACATTAATATTTGTTGCGTCGTTATTCTTCTGGCAGCTACACAAACAGCATTCTGAATATAAAAAGGAAACAGTAAATGTAGTGGAAAGTATGCGTGAAGGGATTTCGTATATTTTTAAAACCAAAGAGATTCTGGGAGCGCTGTGCCTTGATATGTTTGCCGTACTTTTCGGCGGTGCGGTAGCTATGATCCCTGTATTTGCGACTGATATTTTACAGTCGGGAGCTGAAGGTTTCGGCTTACTGAACGCTGCTTCAGATATTGGCTCCATGTGTATTATTACTATTTTGTCTATTGTTCCTCTTCGGAAAAATCAAGGGAAAATACTTCTTGCGGTTGTTACCGGATTCGGGTTATGCATCATCGGATTCGGGTTATCAAAACTATACTGGCTGTCTTTTATGTTTCTGGTGATGAGCGGAATGCTGGATGGGATTTCTGTTGTTATCCGCGGTACCATTGTTCAGTTAAAAACGCCTGATCATATCAGAGGACGCGTTCTGAGTGTGAACTCCATTTTCATCATGTCCAGTAATGAAATGGGACAGTTCGAAAGCGGGCTTATGGCCAAATTACTGGGAGTAGTGCGCTCTGTTGTATTTGGCGGCTGTATGACTGTTTTAGTTGCACTGCTTGTAGGAAGCACCAATCCTAAATTGAGAAAGATGCAATATTAACTTATTGTTTACCAGCCTATTTAAAATCGGATATTTGAAAAATCAAAATCCGAAATACTTAAAATCAGAATAGAACGTTTTCTATTCTGATTTTTGTTTTATACTTGTTTTTTTAAAATTTATTGAAGAATTCGATCTCAAATATTTATTAAAACCGCTCATATATTTACGATCTATGCATTATTGAATCCCAATAATAAAATACCACATTTAAAACCAATACATTACTTTCATTAAATATATCCTAAAATCTTTAATTTAACGTTAATAATTTTTTATATTTGCTTCATAAAATATCCCCCTATGACTAAACTTTTACTAATTTTGAGCTTTCTCGTGACAGGTTCTCTGATGAATGCTCAATTTTTTTCAGATCAAACCTTACAACAAGCTGTTTTACAATTCGATAACGCTAAAACAGAAAACGATTACGATATGCTATTTTCCAGGTTTTCAGAAGCTAAAACTTCAGATAAATGGCAGGCTAATTATTATGCAGCAGCAGCATTATATCTTAAAACGAATTTCCTTTTAAATAACAGTCCGAACAGCCCTCTTGGAGAGCCTAATGAGACTGCAAGAAAACTGGCCATGCAATCCCTTGCTTCTGAAAAGAACAATGGAGAAGTAAACCTTCTTCTTGCGCTTATTCATTTTCAGAAAATCAGAATAAAAACAGCGGCAGATCCTCAAAAGGAATTAAAGACTGTGACAAGTTTCATGAATAAGGCAGAAACAACTTTAAAGAACAATCCAAGACTTTCCTTTCTGAAAGCTGAAATTGCTGAAAAGCAGGGAAACAAGGCTGAAGCTATAAAGTTTTATCAAAAAGCAGCCAAAGAATTTGAAACATCAGGCACTGCATCCAGTTCACCCAACTGGGGAAAACAACTGATCGGAACAAACTAACAATAAGTAAAATGCATGATCTCCTGAGCTAATTGGGACGATCAGTTTTTTTATTATGAAAGATCTGGAAATTCATTATAGTGAAACACTCTTTTATATCAGATAAAAAACAGCAATTTTTAGTAATTAAACAGTTTTAATATTTGTTTTTAAAAATTAATTCTCATGAAAAAAACATTACTTGTTTTCTTAATCATATTTTCACATATTTTATTTGCCCAGTCAGATTGTGGTACTGCAATGGCGGTCTGCGGTAACTCTGACATTTCATATACACCAGGCGGTCACGGAGACATTGCCGAAGATCTGGGCGGATGTTTAACTTCTGACGAAAAGTACTCGGTATGGTATTCTTTTACTATAGCTACAGGCGGAACCCTTACCTTTGAAATCATCCCTAACGACCAGAGTGACGATTATGACTTTGGTGTTTACGGGCCTGACAAATCCTGCTCAAACCTTGGTACCCCGATACGTTGTTCCTATTCCGGACTAAGTGGGAATACAGGTCTTAATATGACCTCTACAGATCTTAGTGAAACCGCTACAGGAGACAAATGGGTAAAATACATGGATGTATTGCCTGGCCAGACTTACTATATCATTGTGAATAACCACAGAGAAACAGCTAACGGATTCAAATTATCATGGGGCGGAACGGCTACTTTATCTTCTCCGTTCACCGATCCGAATATACAGCCTCACCCATTTGTACCTCCGGGAATCCCAGGGGCTAACCCTAATGACCCAAGAGAAGTCATCATATGTTCTAATCCGGCGACTTTTGATTTTGCATCGTTATCAGCAGGAATTCTTAACGGCAATCCAAATTTCAGCATCAGCTATCATACAAGTCAAAATGATGCCTTAACCGGCAACAACCCTCTTGTGGGTCCTCAAACGGTAACTCCTGTTGGTGTTTATTTCTACAGTATCAATTATACTGACCCGACAAATCCTGACAGCCCTATTAATAAATGCAGACAGACCGGTAAATTTAAATTCAAAGATGGTACCATCAAGGCAACAGACGTAACGTTAACAAGCTGTAACAATAATAATGCAGGTACGGCAACTTATGACCTTACGACTGCAGATGTTTTCCCTGACCCCACCGCAACCAAGAAATATTATTATACTTTATACGATCTGAATAACTCAATTAATGAGATTACCAACATCTATCAGTTTGTTTCCGCAGAGGGTAAAATATATGTAAAGGTAACTTCGGTATTCGGATGTAGTGATATTGCTGAAATTACGCTTAAGTTCTATCCGCAAATCATTGCGAAAGATGCAGAATTAAGATCATGTTTTATTGAAGCGAATCCTTCCACAGCCTTATTCAACCTTGATAATGCTGCTGTTATTACGCCCCAGGCAGGTATCACTAAAAAATACTTCCCTTCACTGACCGATGCAATTGACGGAACCAACGAGATTTTAAATGCTAATTATATTGCACCAAGTGGTTTAGTATACGTAAGAGTGTCTGACACCAGAGGTTGTTATGTAGTGGTAAAGATTGGTTTAACTGTAATTGCCCCGGTAACATCCAGTGTATTGAAAGACAAAATCATCTGTATGGAAGATACTACCACTTTGGATGCGGGACCTGGATTCAAAAGCTATGAATGGAGTACTGGCGCTACAACACAGTCCATCAAAGATGTAGGCGTAGGAGTTTACTGGGTAAAATTAAAAACAGGGGAATGTGTTGCCACTCAAAAAGTAACGGTATATCCTTCTGAGCAGCCGGTTGTTACCAATGTTGACATTTCCAACACTACATTAACGATCAATGTTATTGGAGGAACTCCGGATTACCAGTACTCTATGGATAAAATTTTATGGCAGGCTTCCAATACATTCTCTAATGTAGCAAGAGGAACTTACAAAGTGTATGTAAAGGATGCTTATGACTGCGAGCCTATTGAAGTTACGGTACTTGTTCCTAATCTTATCAATATGATTACTCCAAACGGAGATGGTATCAATGATGTTGTAGATTATTCTGCGATGGCAGACAAACAGAATCTTATTTTGAGTATCTTTGACAGATATGGAACAAAAATCCACCAGGGAGACAAATCCAATGGTTACAAATGGGATGGCCGAATTGGCGGCAAAAACATACCAACAGGCACCTACTGGTATTCTGTAACATGGAACGAGAATGACAAGAAGAATACTCCTTTCAAGTTTTCTGGTTGGATTGTTGTAAAAAACAGAGAATAAAACACCTCAGAATACAAAAAGCCGCTTTGGCGGCTTTTTCTTTTACAAATAATGATAAACATTTATTGATTTCAAGTTTGTTTAACAAAAAAAAGTTTTAACAATGAAAAAAATATTACTCCTTTTTATTTTATTGATAACGCAAATGGCCTTTTCACAGTCAGATTGTGTCACAGCAATTCCCATCTGTGGTAATTCTGACATTTCATACACCCCTTCAGGCCCGGGGAATATAATAGAAATTCTTAACCAGAACGGTGGATGCCTCAGTACCAATGAAAGATATACAGTTTGGTACACTTTCACAGTATCCACACCAGGAACACTGGCATTTACAATAAAACCTAACGATCAGGATGATGATTATGATTTTGCAGTTTACGGACCAACAGCTAACGGCTGTGCTTCGTTACAGAATGCGGATCACGTTTTCATACAGCCCATAAGATGTAACTATAGCGGTACTTCAGGAGATACAGGTCTCGATCTGACTCTTGCTCCACCAGCGGTATTTCCTACCAATCCTCCAGGTGTTACATCAAGCATGAACAATGGTAAATGGAGTCCTTATATGGATGTGTTAGTTGGCCAGACTTATTATCTGGTTATTGACAACTTCAGTAGATCTGTTAATGGTTTTTCTTTAGAATGGACAGGGACTGCAAGCTTAAGTTCAGCATTTAATGATCCGGTTCTTTCTCCTAATCCATTTATTGCGCCGGGTATTCCGGGAGCTACTCCTACCGATCCTAATCAGGTGATGGTTTGTGCGTTACCTACCCAGTTTGATTTTACAACGTTATCTGCAGCGATTATTAATGGTAACAGCACGAACTTCAAGGTTACTTATCACAAAACAACCAACGACGCCCTTACAGGACAGAATCCTCTTACAGTAACTACCGTAGACGGAACCACAATATATTATTACAGAATCGTATACCAGGATCCCACCAATCCGACCAATCCTATCAACGGATGTTTCATAACCGGAAAATTCAAGTTTGTGAATGTGGGTATCTCTGCCAATTCGGCTACTTTATACTCCTGTAACAACAACGGAGCGGGTACTGCAAAATATGACTTAACAACAGCCAATGTATTTGGAGGAACCGGAGCAACGATCAAGTATTATGAAACGGCGGCAGATATGAATGCAGATATTAATGAAATTACAGATCCTGCCAACTATGTTTCTGCTGAGTCTACCATCTATGTAAAGGTAGTTTCTTCCTTCGGATGTATTGCCACCACAACCATCAGATTATTATTCTACCCAACGGTTGTGCTTAAAGATGCTGTACTCCAAAACTGTTACATCGATAATGATGTGACGCGTTCGACATTTGATCTTTCCAAAGCAGATATTGGTGTACCTGTTCCAACCCCTACCGGAACTATTATTAAGTATTACACAACAGTAGCTGATGCGAAAGCACAGACAAATCCTATTATAGCAGCATTAAACTATCTTTCAGAAAGCAAAACAGTATATGCAAGAGTGGATAATGACAAACAGTGTTATTCAATTGCTAAAATAGACCTGGTAGTATTACCTCCTGTAAAATCAGCGGTATTAAAAGATAAAACAATTTGTGCTGAAGCCAAAACTACCCTGGATGCAGGTCCTGGATTTGTAAGCTACGAATGGAGCACTGGTGAAACTACACAATCTATCAGCAATGTAGGTGTTGGTGCTTATTGGGTAAAGCTTCAGACCGGAAAATGCTTCACTCTTCAGGAAGTACGTGTACATGCCAGCCTTCAGCCAGTGGTATCAGGAATCGAAATTACCAACAACAATATTACTGTAACAGCTACAGGAGGAGTTCCTCCTTACCAATATTCCGTAGACGGTATTAACTGGCAGGAATCCAACACATTCACAGGACTTCCAAGAGGAGAAAATACGGTATACGTAAAAGATACTTATAACTGTACACCTATCCAGGTAACAATAACGGTTCCTAATCTTATTAACGCCATTACTCCGAACGGAGACAATGTAAATGATGTTATCGACTATTCAGCATTAGCTTACAAGAAAAACCTTATCTTCATTGTATATGACAGATATGGAAACAAGCTTCATGAAGCGAAGAAATTCAATAACTTTACATGGGACGGAACTGCCTTTGGTAAGAAAATTCCAACAGGAACGTACTGGTATACGATCTCCTGGAATGAAAACAATAAAAACAATACCGAAACTAAATATTCAGGATGGGTATTGGTAAAAAATAAAGAATAAGTTCTACTTCATCTTTTTTGAAAAATCACCTCAGACCGGGGTGATTTTTTTTATCAACAAGACCAACCTCCTGTTTACAGCATTTTACGAAAGACTGCTAATAATTTGTTGAATACTATTTTTTGATTATTTTTTAAATAAACTATCTTTGCACCATGGCGCAGAAAGAAACATTATCATCCCTGACACACGGAAACTTTGCAAAAGAATTGTCTATTGCGGATGGAAAAATGCCTCCCAATGCAGTGGACTTTGAAAGACTGGTTATCGGAACTTTTTTGATTGACAAAAAAGGTCTTGACCATTCCATCGACCTTCTTACCCCGGAGGTATTTTATGATCCCAGACATCAGGTCATCTTTTCTACTATTCTCAAATTGTATGAAGGCAACCACCCGGTAGACTTAATGACCATCATTCAGGATTTAAAAAAAGAAGACAAGCTGAGCCAGGCAGGTGGTGATCATTACATTATTGACCTCACCATGGGAGTAAGCTCGTCCGCCCATATCGAATATCACGTACGTGTTATTCTTGAAAAGTATATTTTAAGAAGCCTTATCAATGTTTCTGCTAACGTAATTGATTCTTCCTATAAAGAATCTACAGATGTTTTTGAGCTTCTGGACAAGGCAGAACAGTCTTTCTTCGAGATTACCAACGGAACTATCAAGAAAGGATTCGATACTGCCAACTCATTGGTAAAACAAGCTATTGACACGATTAAATCATTAAAAGATAAGCAGGGACTTTCCGGAGTTCCTTCAGGATTCAGAGATGTGGATAAGGAAACCGGAGGATGGCAGAATTCTGACCTCATCATTATTGCCGCCCGTCCGGCGATGGGTAAAACAGCCTTTCTTCTTTCCATGGCAAGAAATATTGCAGTAGGCCACAAAATTCCTATGGCTCTGTTCTCTCTCGAGATGGCCTCAGTACAGCTTATCACCAGGATGATTGCTTCTGAAACAAGGATTTCCTCAGAGAAACTAAGAAAGGGAACCCTGGATGATGAAGAATGGCAGAGACTGTTTTCCAATGTATCTGAACTGGAAAACGCTCCTTTGTATATTGATGAAACACCTTCCCTTTCCATATTCGACTTCCGTGCAAAATGCCGAAGATTAGTGATGCAGCATGGAGTGAGACTTATCATGGTCGACTACCTTCAGCTGATGACAGCCGGTGGTGGTGGAAAAGGAGTTGGAAACCGTGAACAGGAGATCTCCATGATTTCACGTTCATTAAAAGCGATTGCAAAAGAACTTAACGTACCGGTAATTGCTCTTTCCCAGCTTTCAAGAAGTGTGGAAGCCCGTCCCGGAAAAAGACCTCAGCTTTCAGATCTGAGGGAATCCGGAGCAATTGAGCAGGATGCGGATATCGTATCTTTCATCTTCAGACCGGAGTATTATAAAATTACCGTTTGGGATAATGATGAAGAAGGACAGGAAACTTCTACTGAAAACCAGGCCGAACTTATCATTGCAAAACATAGAAATGGTGCTACAGCAGATGTCAGATTATCTTTCTTAAAACATTTTGCCAAATTCGGTGATATTGAAGCAGCATTTGATGGTGGTGCCGGAGGAGGATATCCTTCCAACTTTGGAGAACCAAGCGGCTTTGACAAGATTAAAACAACGATTCAGCCAGGAGCAGCATTTGATCTTCCGGACAGCTCAAAACTTTCCGGTTCTTCAATGAATGATTTTGATGACGATGATGATTTCCCGTTTTAAGAAAGACTCAAGTTTAGATCAGTTTAATTGTAGCCAATACATCCATTTTTAAAAAAAAGATTTGAGAATCGAAATTTATACCGACGGGGCTTGCAGCGGAAATCCGGGAAAAGGCGGATATGGAATTCTCATGCGTGTTCCTGAAAAAAACTACCAGAAAACATTTTCCAAAGGTTTTCGGAAAACGACCAACAACAGAATGGAACTTCTGGCGGTCATTACAGCATTGGAAAAACTGAAATCTACAGAAAACGATATCCACGTTTACACAGACAGCAAATATGTATCTGATGCGATCAACCAGAACTGGATTGCCGGATGGATCAAAAGAGGCTGGAAAAACGTAAAAAATCCAGATCTATGGAAAAAATTTGTAGAGCTGTATAACAAACACTCCCCAAAAATGCATTGGGTAAAAGGTCATGCCGGGCACTTTGAAAACGAGCTTTGCGACAAATTGGCCGTTGCTGCAGCGGGCTCTCCCGATCTTGAAATCGATACTTATTTTGAAGGGCTGGACAACAATTCATTATTTTAATTTAATTAATGTAAATACTTAATAGATACTATAATATTCACCATTATCTCATAATTAGCAGTATTTTTTTAAAATATTATTAAAATTTAAGCGAAATTAACATTAAATACACATTATTTAACTGGGATTTAATATCTTTACATATTAATCTAAGTCCCATTATAAATGAATAAAAATCTATTATTGTATTTATCTGTTTTTTTACTCTGTATAGCCGGGAAGTCCTTTGCCCAGACTTATCAGCTTATAGGAAACCCGGTAACAACTACCGGTTGGACCATGGTTTCTCCCACCCAGGTAAACACAGATTTTATTCAGCTTACACCGGATACCAACAACCAGTCCGGTTCTATCAGGCTGAATGACCCCATCAATTTAAAATATTGCGACAAATGGAGAGTGGAATTTGACTTCAGAATGGACTCCAATCAAACCTCCAACGGTGATGGAATTGCCTTCTGGTATCTTGCCAACCCTCCTGTTGCCAGCGTATTAGGATCCGGGCTTGGGGTATCTCAAAATGCAGTGGGTCTGGTGGTAGGACTTGACACTTATAACAACACCACAACTGCTACCATGAGCAAAGTTCACGTGGCTTACGGACAGGTTCAAAATACAACAGACACCAATAACGTTGAGTTCTTTAATGTTCCCGGAAGTTCTTTCCATTCACCGGATCTGAATACTACACAACCGTTTCAGGGAACCACTTTTAAACATGTGGAAGTGACAGCACAGGTAGATCCCGCAGCTCCTACCAGCTGGATCATAAAGATAACAATAGACGGTAACGTAATTTGTAATCAGTCTTTTGCGCCTTCAGGCACTGCTGCTGCAATGACAGTAGGATATTTTGGTTTTTCCGCATCTACAGGAGGAGCAAGATCAAGACATTCCATTAAAAATGTAAAAATTTATACGGATAAAGTTCCTATTTTACAAGATTCAGCAACACAGTCATTCTGCCCCAACCCTACAACCGGATACGGATCTGTAAACCTGACTACTTTCAACTCACAATTTGTCAGCAACCCTTCCAATTATACATTTACCTATTATCCGTTTGGAAGTTCTACACCTATTGCTAATCCGACCAATTATCAGTTCAACGCTAACTCAACAGTAACAGTTGTTATTAAAGATAATGCAGGGCTGCTTTGTGATAACCCCGACGGTAAAATTTTGCTGGTTCTTGCTCCTTTCAAAGCGGAAGACAAAACGATTACGGTATGTAACAATAACAAAGCAGGAACAGCCACTTTCAACCTGAATACAGCAAATGTCACAGGTGTTCCCGGTGCTGTTAAAAAATACTACAAAACGTTAGCAGATCTTAATGCAGATACGAATGAAATTCAAAATCCCGGCAACTACTTCTCTGCTCCCGGAGAAGTATATGTAAAAGTAACAACCCCTCAGGGATGTACAGGTACAGCAAAAATCACGCTGGCCTTTTATCCGGACACTCCTGTGCAGGAAGCTACCCTAAGATCATGTTTTATTGAAAATAACATTACCAGTGCTATTTTTAATCTCACTACCGCAGATGTTACTAGTTTAGGTGCTGGTGCTGCCAAAAAATATTACACCTCTATAGCGAATGCTCTGGACGGAGTCAATGAAATCATGAATCCTCTTCAGTATTTATCTACAACTACTGCCGTGTATGCTAAAGTAACGGATGCCAACGGCTGTTTTAATATTGCTAAAATCAATCTTATTGTATTACCTCCTGTAACGTCTTCTGTCCTGAAAGACAAAACCATCTGTATCGGAGAAAAAACAGATCTGGATGCCGGACCTGGATTTGACGGCTATGAATGGAGCACAGGAGCAACAACTTCATCGATTAAAGATGTAGGAGTAGGCCCTTATTGGGTAAAATTGAAGACCGGTAACTGCATCACTACGCAGACTGTCAATGTAAAAGCATCTGCAAATCCTGTGATTTCCAGCATCGATATTGACAACAACACCATAACAGTAAATGCAGCAGGCGGGACTCCTCCATATCAGTTTTCTCTGGATGGAGTGAACTGGCAGCCTGGCAATATATTCACAGGTTTAGCAAGAGGCGAAGTAAGAGTGTATGTAAAAGATTTTTATAACTGTACCCCTGTTGAAGTTCAGATTACCGTTCCTAACCTGATTAACGCCATCACTCCAAACGGCGACAATGTAAATGATGTTATTGACTATTCAGCGCTGGCTTACAAAAAGAATCTTGTATTCATCGTTTACGACCGATATGGCAATAAATTGTATGAAGCCGGAAAAATGAGAAATTTCACCTGGGACGGCACAGCTTCCGGTAAAAAGGTTCTTACAGGAACTTACTGGTACACCATTTCATGGAACGAAAACAATAAAGACAATACTGAAACAAAATACTCAGGCTGGGTATTGGTTAAAAACAGGGAATAAAATTACTATCAGAAACTACCTCATTTGGGGTAGTTTCGGTGTTAAAAAACAGAATTTGCCCAAACAGAGATTGGGATCAGATATTAATTTTTCACTAATAATTTAAACTTAAAAAACAATTTTATATCAAGAAGCAATAACATCATAATCCATCCACTATGAAAAAAAATATACTCTTTTTTTTACTGGCTATCTTATTATGCCTGCCGGGAAGGTTTCTTTCGCAAACCTATCAACTTACCGGAAACCCTGTAAATACAACGGGCTGGGACCTTGTCTCTGATGCTGTAGTAAGCGGAGACTTTGTAAGACTGACAACCGATCAGACCAGCAGATACGGGGCCGTAAAATTATCCACTCCTATCACTCTGAGCTATTGTGATAAGTGGAAAGTGGAATTCGATTTCAGAATAGACGGAAACGGAACTACACAATTTGGAAAAGGAGACGGTTTTACCTTCTGGTATCTCGCTAATCCACCAACAGGATTTGTATCAGGAGGAGGACTGGGAATTCCGGCCAATGCTTCCGGGCTCATGGTTGGCTTTGATATCTTCAACAATACCACTGAAGGCCAGATGAGTAAAGTTCACATTCTTTATGGTACCAATAATACAGCCGGGAACAATATTGAGTTCAACACGACTCCGGGAAGTACTTTTCACTCTCCTGATCTTATTGCTACCAATCCGTTTGTAGGAGACACTTACAGACATGTTGAGGTAAATGGAGAAACAGATCTTACCAACCCGACAAACTGGATTATCAAAGTGAGAATAAACGGTGCTCTTATTGTAGATCAGTCTTTTGCTCCTTCCGGAGGTGCCGTAGGAATGTCGCAGGGATATTTTGGTTTCTCTGCAGCAACCGGAGGTGCCAGTGCAAGACATTCTATTAAAAATGTTAAGGTATTTGTAGATAAAGTTCCTATCCTAAGCAATACCATAACTCCATTCGTTTGTACAAATCCCGCTACAGGAAATGGTACAGTAGACCTTACTTCTTATAATTCCCAATTTGTAAATAATCCCGGAAATTATATTTTCACATATTATGTATTGGGAAGCTCAACGCCTATCGCCAATCCATCAAGTTTTCAATATTCAGGAAATACGACGATCAAAGTGGTAGTTAAGGATCCTACGTCTACTCTTTGCGATAATGGCGACGGTGTTATCCAGCTTAACCCCACACCATTTGCAGCAACAGATGCCAGTCTGACCGGATGTAATAACAATAATGCAGGGACAGCAACATTTGACCTCAACACAGCTGCTGTAACAACTGTTGCCGGAGTTACCAAAGAATTCTATCCTACTTTATACGACCTTAATAACGGTACGAACCAGATAACAAATCCTTCTGCCTATGCGTCTGCAGCAGCAACAATATATGTAAAAGTAACAACTCCTCAGGGATGTGTGAGTACTTCTAAAATTACATTGAATATTTACCCTGTTGTGGTTGTGAATGATGTTGAAATAAAATCCTGCTTTATTGAGACCAACCCGTCTATGGCATCCTTTAATCTTACAGGAGCTGTCGTTTCTCAGGGCGGACTTACAAAAGAATACTATCCATCGCTGACAGATGCCATCAGTGGAACCAATGCAATATCTACTCCGGCAGCATACATTGCTCCTAACGGTGTAGTTTATATTAAAGTATTCAGCTCAAACGGATGTTATTCTATTGCTAAAGTTACATTAACGGTAATCCCTCCTGTTTATTCAAGAACTTTGCTAGACAAGACAATTTGTATAGAAAATACAACTACTTTAGATGCAGGCGCAGGTTTCAAAAGCTACGAATGGAGCACAGGAGCTACTACTCAATCTATCAAAAATGTAGGGGTAGGAACTTACTGGGTAAAACTTAAAACCGGAGATTGTGTTGCAACCCAGAAAGTAACAGTATACCCTTCCGATAATCCGGTTATTACAACGGTTGATATTTCGGGAAGTACGGTAACAGTATATGCCAATGGCGGAACTCCTCCTTATCAGTATTCTATGGATAATATCAACTGGCAGGATTCCAATGTGTTTACCAATATTGCCAGAGGAGAAGCAAAAGTATATGTAAGAGACGGTTATAACTGCGTTCCTGTTGAAGTCAATATTACAGTACCTAACCTTATCAATATTATTACACCTAACGATGACGGCAAGAATGATTTTATAGATTATTCAGCTTTGGCCAATAAACAAAACCTGGAAATAGCCATCTTCGACAGGTATGGTTATAAAATGTTCCAGGCCGATAAAACCAATGGTTACAAATGGGCAGGAACTACCAATGGAAGTAAAAAAGTTCCTACAGGAAACTATTGGTATTCTGTTTCATGGAATGAAAATAATAAAAACAGTACTCCGATAAAATTCTCAGGCTGGATTGTTGTAAAGAACAGAGAATAATTACACTTTCCGACACATCAAAAGAATCACCCCGCCGGCCGGGGTGATTTTTTTGTATGAACAGGCAGGAGATATTTCATTTTAAAGACTCTTTATTCATATTCAATGCTTAAATTTGTCGTATGAATTATTTGGAAGCTTTAAGCAGAAGATATTCTGTAAAAAAATTCAATCATCAGATTATTCCTCAGGAAACCCTTCACAACATTCTTGAGTCAGGAAAGCTGTCTGCCAGTTCGCTGGGACTTCAGCCTTATAAAATTGTGATTGTTGAAAGCGAGGAGATGAAACAGAAATTAATTCCCGCCTTTTATAATCCATCTCAGATTTCCACCTGTTCTCATCTTATTGTTATTATTTCAAAAAAAATTATAGAAGAGAACTATATCCGGGGCTATTTTAATCATATTTCTGAAGTAAGGGATACTCCAATGGAAAAACTTGATCCTTTCAGAAACAGCATTAATCAGCATATTAACCAGAAAACACATGATGAAATTTTCAACTGGGCAGAAAAACAGTCTTATATAGTATTGGCCAATCTTATGTATGCCGCTGCTATTGAAAATATAGACTCCTGTCCTATGGAAGGTTTCCGCCAGGATCTTATAGAAGACATTCTGAAGATCAATCCTGAAACAGAAAAAGTAACCGTTACCCTCGCTTTAGGTTACCGCTCCGAAGAAGATCATTTCCAGCACATGAAAAAAGTAAGAAAACCAAACGAAAAATTGTTTAAATTTATTTAATATTTTAAACGATTGTACCTAAAGCCAGCATATGATAAAAGCGGATGTATTAGTAATCGGTTCCGGCATTTCCGGACTTTCCTATGCCATTAAAGTTTCTGAACAGCACCCTGATGCCAAAATCATTATTGTAACCAAGTCTGATGAAGACGAAAGCAATACCAAGTATGCACAAGGCGGTCTCGCCGTCGTTACAGATTTTCAGAATGACAATTTCCAGAAACATATAGATGATACCATGCGTGCCGGTGACGGTGAAAACAAACGTGACGTCGTAGAAATGGTGGTAAGAGAAGCTCCTGCGAGATTCAACGAAATTGTAGAATGGGGAGCACAGTTCGATATGAAGAACGGTAAATTTGCTTTAGGAAGAGAAGGAGGCCATACTGAAAACAGGATCGTACATCATAAAGATATTACAGGTTTTGAAATCGAAAGAGCTTTATTGGAAACTGCCAATAACAGTCCGAATATCGAAATCCTGGATCATCATTACGTTATTGATATCATTACACAGCACCATGTTCCCGGAAAGGAACTTAACGAAGGAGACATCCACTGCTACGGTGCTTACATTCTGGATGAGAAGTCCAAAACCATCAAAAAAATTACTTCTAAAATAACGCTTGCTGCCACAGGAGGCGCAGGACATGTTTACAAAAACACCACCAATCCTACGATTGCAACAGGGGACGGAATTGCTTTTGTTGCCCGTGCCAAAGGAAAGGTTTCCAATATGCAGTATTACCAGTTTCACCCGACAGCTCTGTACAGCAAAATGGATGGAATGTTGTTTTTGATTTCAGAAGCCGTTCGTGGAGACGGAGCAAAATTAAGAACCAAAAGGGGCGAAAAATTCATGCATAAATATGATGAACGTGAAGAATTAGCCTCAAGAGATATCGTTGCAAGAGCCATTGATGCCGAAATGAAAATTACCGGAGACGAATTTGTCGGCTTAGACTGCAAGGAAATGAACCATGAAAAATTCCTGGAACATTTCCCGAATATTTATAAAAAATGTAAAGATGAAGGAATTGATCCTTTCACTCAGCTGATTCCTGTTGTACCTGCCTGCCACTATTTAATGGGAGGTATCGAAGTAGACAGAGACGGACAATCCTCCATCAGAAATCTTTTTGCTGTGGGTGAATGTACCAACTCAGGACTACACGGTGCCAACAGGCTTGCTTCAAACTCTCTTCTTGAAGGTTTGGTTTTCGGGCATAATGCCGCGATGAAAACAGTAGAGCTTCTGAATGAAAACAGTTTCAACTTTGATGACCTGAAAGCCGTTCCGGAATGGAATGAAGAAGGTATGAAAATCATGGACGAAATGGTCATCGTAAGCTATCTCAGAAAGCAGCTTCAGGAAATGATGAGCGATCTGGTAGGAATTGTAAGAAGCAACAGACGTCTGAATATGGCACTACAAAAGCACCAGGAAATTGCCGCTGCTGTAGATGAAATATACCACTATTCTATTCTTTCCCCCCAATTATCGGAATTAAGAAACCTTACAACCGTTGCCCATCTCATCATTACCCAATCTATGGAAATGACGGAGAATAAAGGAGCATTTTACAATAAAGACTTAGCCTAACAGAAATCACACAATGAAAAGACCAGCATACGTAACAGATAAAGCATTAAAGACATTTATAAAAAACGCTCTTGAAGAAGATATTCAGGATGGGGATCACTCTACCCTATCTACTATTCCACAGGATCTTGTACAAAGTGCTAAACTTTTGGTAAAACAGGACTGTATTCTTGCAGGCGTTGAGCTGGCAGAAATTATTTTCCACACTTTTGACAAAAACCTGAAGGTTGAAGTTTTCATTAAAGATGGAACTCCATGTAAATTCGGAGATGTAGCGCTTATAGTTACGGGAAGTGCAAGATCTATCCTTTCTACTGAAAGATTTGTGCTCAACTGCATGCAGAGAATGAGCGGTATCGCTACCCTTACCCATGAGTGGGATTCTCGATTGGTAGGAACCAAAACTAAACTTTTAGATACAAGAAAAACGACTCCCAATTTCAGAATGTGTGAAAAATGGGCAGTGGCTATTGGCGGAGGAACCAATCACAGGTATGGTCTTTATGACATGATCATGCTGAAAGACAATCATATTGATTACAACGGAAGCATCACCAATGCAGTAGCAATGGCAAAGGATTACGTTAAAAAGAATAAGAAAAAGTTAAAAATAGAGGTTGAAACAAGAAATCTTGAAGAGGTACAGGAAGCTATCAATGCTAAAGTTGACAGAATCATGTTAGACAATATGGATGTAAAAACGATGAAGGAGGCTGTAAAAATGATCAACGGTTCTTGTGAATCTGAAGCATCAGGAGGAATTACCCGCGATATGCTGAAAGAAGTTGCCTCTACAGGTGTTACCTATATCTCTGTAGGAGCCCTTACCCACTCTGCTGAGAATATAGATTTGAGTCTCAAAGCAGTGAAATAGCGTTGAATTTTTAACAAAAACACCCCCAGTTTGTTAAAAATTCAATAACATGACTTTTTTCATACAAAAATTCAATTTTTAGCCACAATACTGATTTTTAACACTTTAACATTATTAAGACTGAGTAAAAATTAACATTGAGTTAATAATAGTTAAATTTAATTTTGCGAATTTTGCAGAAAATTAAATCTAATTATTACTAACGATTATGAAATTAATCAACAAATCGATACTAACTGCAGTAATTACTTTATCTACAGCTAGTGTTTATTACGCTCAACAAGTTCAGGACACAGTACAAAAGTCCAAAGATATTGAGGAGGTAATCTTAAGAGGTGTTACGGATATCGCTAAAGATAGAAAAACACCTGTTGCTGCATCTACAATTAAAGCGGCACAACTTGCAGAAAGATTAGGTAACCAAGAATTACCTGAGATTTTGAACACTACTCCATCTGTTTACGCTACAAAATCCGGAGGTGGTTTTGGTGATGGAGGTCTTACAATCAGAGGTTTCGAATCAAGAAACATCGCTGTAATGGTAAACGGTATGCCAGTTAACGATATGGAGGGTGGTACTGTTTATTTCTCAAACTGGACCGGATTATCCGATGTAACAAGTACATTACAGGTTCAGAGAGGTTTAGGGTCTTCTAAATTAGCTATTGCTTCTGTAGGAGGAACAGTAAACTTCCTTACCCGTTCTGCTGATATGAAAAAAGGAGGGGTAATCAGATTAGGTGTTGGTAACAACGACTATTTAAAAACTTCATTTTCTTACAATACAGGAAAATCTAAAGATGGTGTTTCAGCATCATTCTTAATGAGCAGACAAGCCGGAGGTACTTATATTGAAAATACAGATTATGAATCTTATGCATATTTCTTTGCATTAGGTTATGAAATCAACAAAAAGCATAACTTACAGTTTACCATAACATCTGCTCCTCAGTGGCACGATCAACGAACTTTTGCTCCAACAATTCAAAATTATATCAACTATAATCCTGAATATGATGGAAAAAGTCCTTACAGAAGATATAACTCTGACTTTGGTTACTACACTGATGCTTCAGGAAACAAAGTTGCTTTAGCAAACAGATCTAACTATTACTCTAAACCAGTAATGATGTTAAACTGGGACTGGACAATGAGTGAAAAGTCTAAATTAAGTACTGTTTTATACATGTCTAACGGTAGAGGTGGTGGAACAGGTGATTTAGGTAAAGTAGGAGGAAAAGGAATGACTGATTTCTACGATACGGCTGGTCACTTTAACTACGATGCTATTTTCGCAGCTAACGCAGCTGTTAACTTAAATACTGCGGGTGCTGGAAGTACTTTAATTCGTAGATCAAGTATCAACTCTCACAACTGGTATGGTATCTTAGCAAACTTCCAACATAAAATCAATGACAACTGGAATTTCTCGATAGGAACAGATGACAGATATTATTATGGTTACCATTATCAGGTTATTAGTGATCTTTATGGAGCAGCAGGATATAAAGACAAGGCAAACCAAAATTTTGCTCCAAGAATCGTAAGCAATACTTATGATTATAAAAAACTTAGCTGGAATCCTTTTGGAGGTAAACTAGCTCCATCTGAAGACCAGATTGGATATAGCAATGACGGAGAAGTTCTTTGGTATAGTGGATTTGCACAGGTAGAATATACTAAAGACAATCTATCTGCATTCTTACAAGGTTCCGTATCTAATCAAGGTTACCAGAGAATTGATAACTTTATAGTAGACGGAAGTACAGTAAAAGGTCAGACTGTAAACACGAAAACAGGATTTAAAAACCTTTTCGGATATAACATTAAAGGGGGAGCTAACTATAATATTAATGAACAACATAACGTTTTTGCTAACCTAGGATATTACAGCAAGCAACCTTTCCTTAACACAGTTTATCCAAGTAACCAACAACTTATTAATCCTTATCTGACTAACGAGAAAATTTCTTCTGCTGAAGTTGGATATGGATTCAGATCTGCAAAATTCACTGCAAATGTTAACGTATACAGAACACAGTGGAAAGACAGATGGTTGAGAAAAACAGGTCAGACTTTCACTTTAGCAGACGGTTCGACTACTACAGGTTACTCTGAAATCAATGGAATTACTGAAGTTCACCAGGGAGTAGAATTTGATGGAGTATACAGACCTAACCGTTTCTTGGAAGTTCAGGGGATGTTCTCTTGGGGAGATTACTATTATAAAGGAAATGCTAGTGTAGCTTCTTTCGATGATAACAACAATCCTGTTACTTTAGCTGGTTCAGCAGGTAACGAGCTATACCTAGATAAAGTAAAAGTAGGAGGTTCAAGCAATAACAGTATCCCTCAGATGACTGCATCATTAGGACTTACTGTAAAACCGGTAAAAGATCTTAATATCTTCGGAACATGGAGATATGTGGGTAAACTTTATTCTACTATTGATGCAGGAACATTTACTAACGTTTCTGCACAGGATAGAGGAGTATTGAAATTACCTGACTTCAACTTATTCGATGTAGGTTTCTCTTACAAAATCAGATTACAAAACGAAGCTCAGTACTTCACAATCGGAGCTAACGTTTACAACCTATTTGATACTGTATATATTTCTGATTCTGCTACAAGTGTATTTGCTGATGATAAACCAAAATATCTGGCTGATGGAAAAACACTTAATTCACAAAATCAGACTTACGAACAACTTGGTATGATGTACAAAGGTCTAGCAACTGGTAACCGTGCTTATTTCGGTTTCGGAACTACCTGGGCAGCAACATTATCATTCAACTTCTAATAATATCACAATATTAGATTTTCTCAATATCAATCCCGGCTTTGAGCCGGGATTTTTGTTATCTTTGTGTACAAAAAAATAGGATTATGGATTTTTACAACATTTTACTTAATGCCCATAAAGGTTTCGGGTATCTTGAAATTCTTTTGGTAACATTATTTGTTATTGCACTTTTGGCTACCATGTTCGGTTTCAGTGGAAAAGTGAACAAATTTTTGAAGAAAACAACACTTTTCACGATGATTTTCTTCCACGTTCAGTTTTTATTGGGAATCATTATGTTGATCACCACGTTCAGCAAAGGATTAAATATGGGAGAAGTAATGAAAAATGCGGCATTGAGATTCCAGTATGTTGAACATCCATTCTCTATGCTTATTGCGGCAGTTTTGATGACAATCGTCAACAAAAAAGTAAAATCCAATGATACTATTTCTTTAGGAGTAGTAATTATGGGACTGATTGCAGTAGGTTTATTTGCATTTGCATTCCCTTGGACAAGAGTTTTCGGGGCTTAAAAAGACAAAAAAATTATATGCGTTATAATTTATAAATAGTTTAATCTTAAATTTTTAATTAAATCAATGAAAGTAGCTGTAGTAGGTTCAACAGGAATGGTTGGACAAGTTATGCTTAAAGTTTTGGAGGAGAGAAACTTCCCTGTAACAGAATTAATCCCGGTAGCATCCGAAAGATCTGTAGGCAAGAAGGTGAAGTATAAACAGAAGGAATTTACCATCGTAAGCATGAAGGACGCTATAGCTGCCAAACCGGATATTGCTGTCTTCTCTGCAGGTGGATCTACTTCGCTTGAATTCGCTCCTCTGTTTGCAGAAGCAGGAACAACAGTAATTGATAATTCTTCTGCCTGGAGAATGGATCCTGACAAAAAATTAGTCGTTCCTGAAATCAATGCTGATGTTTTAACAAAAGAAGATAAAATCATTGCAAATCCGAATTGTTCTACCATTCAGTTGGTCATGGTTCTTGGGCCATTGAACAAAAAATATGATTTAAAAAGAGTGATTGTTTCTACTTACCAGTCTGTAACAGGAACAGGTAAAGCTGCTGTAGACCAGTTAAACGGTGAAATCAGCGGAGATGAATCTACTGAAAAAGTATATCCTTATCAGATCTTCAAAAATGCATTACCACACTGTGATGTATTTGCTGATGATGATTACACAAAAGAAGAGATCAAACTGATGAAGGAGCCTAAGAAGATTTTAGGAGACGATACCTTTAATTTAACAGCAACTGCTGTAAGAGTTCCGGTTCAGGGAGGACATTCTGAAAGTGTAAACATTGAATTCGAAAATGAATTCGAACTGGATGAAGTAAGAAAAATCTTATCTGAAACTCCTGGTGTCATTGTAATGGATGATGTGAAAAACAACCACTACCCGATGCCGTTATATTCAGAAGGAAAAGACGAAGTTTTCGTTGGAAGAATCAGAAGGGATTTGTCTCAGCCTAAAACGCTCAACCTCTGGATCGTTGCAGACAATCTGAGGAAAGGAGCAGCAACCAACGCTGTACAAATCGCAGAATACCTTGTAGCAAACAACTTAGTATAAACTAACAAAATTAAAAAGAGTCTCAGAATTGAGATTCTTTTTTTTATCAAACACAATTATGAACACCCAGAAAAATGCCCATAAAGAGAAAATAGGATTTCAGAAGCTCATCGCCACATTCGGAATCATCCTTTTTGTCGGAAAAATTATTGCATGGAAGCTAACCAATTCTGATGCTGTGTTTTCTGATGCTATGGAAAGTATCGTCAATGTCATCAGTGCATTCATGGGGCTCTATTCTCTCCATCTTGCAGCCAAACCTAAAGATGATGACCATCCGTATGGCCATGGAAAAGTAGAATTCGTAACTTCCGGTATTGAAGGAGCTTTGATTGCCATAGCCGGTGTTATGATCATCTATGAAGGTGTTCACAGTCTTATTGTAGGGAAAACGCTGAGCAAAATTGATCTTGGGATCTGGATTATTGCTGCCACCGCGGTTGTGAATTATCTTCTGGGATATATTTCCATAAAAAAAGGAGAAAGAGAAAATTCTCTGGTTCTTATTTCATCCGGTAAACATCTTCAGTCCGATACCATTACAACTCTAGGAGTAGTTGCCAGTTTAATTATTGTGTACTTCACCAGAATCTATTGGCTGGATTCCGCAGTAGCATTAAGTTTTGGGCTTTACATCATATTTGTAGGCTATAAAATCGTTCGAAAATCTCTGAGTGGTATTATGGATGAGCAGGATCCTGAAATATTAAATCAGGTGATTAAAATCCTTGAAGAAAACAGACAAACAGAATGGATTGATGTGCACAATATGAAAATCCAGCAATTCGGTTCCTCCTTACATATTGATGCGCATATTACCCTGCCATGGTATTATGACCTTCGTGATGCTCATGATGAAATGGAAAAAGTCATTATTCTCCTTGCCAAAAACATTAAACGTACGATTGAATTCAATTTTCATATGGATGACTGTAAACCAATTTCATGCCCGGTATGCCAGATCAAGGACTGCCCTGTCCGCGAAAAAGATTTCGTCAAACGTGTAGAATGGACTCCGGAAAATGTAACGAGTGTGGATAAACACACAATTATTGAGGAAGAATAAAATTCAGATTAGCTTTTCCTGCTTTCTTTACTGATCATCTGTTTTCTGTAATAAAACATCGGAACAATCAGCAGTATAATTAATGGCTGAATCACGAATCTCCTCATATAAAAGGAAAAAAGATATCCTATTTCAAATTTACTATGAATGCAATACAGATAAATCGGTAATGTAATGACAAAGACGACAATCATCATCACTGCTCCCTGTATTGTCCAGTCTTTATTTCTGAATAAACCGTAAATAATCAGACAGGAAAAAAAAAGATTTAAAATAAATCTGAAAACATGACCAGCAATCAGTCTTCCCCATTCGAAGGCAGGGAATTCAATATGTTTATTGGCTTCGTGAAAGTAGTCTAAAAAAGGGTCATAAAAAAGAGTTCCTTCCAAAGCTCTTACTCCTATCAATCCGCATACGCCTGCGATCACCAGAAACCAGCTAAGAATTTTCATGTTTTAAGGCAAAAAATTTAATCCAGATCAGCCAAAGGACAACTACACTTCCATACATAATAGCAGGAAAAATAAAATCGTGAAACATCTTTCCATATTCCTTATGGTCGGACATCACGATATTTAACCCTACTATTCTCAAAAGGTTTATCATGTATAATAACACTAGTCCTGCTCCCACAAAAACAAAAGTTTTCATTCCCTTATAAAAGGCAAAAACAAAAGATACAAATAAAATGATGACAGAAACGGCATTGCACCCTTCCACCATTCTTGTCACATAATTCTGTTTAACATAAAACCAAACCTGCTCGTTCTTTACATCGTCATAAAGTTCTGTAGGATAACCTATCGCGTTCTGCAGAGAAGTTACCTGACTGGCAATCATTCTTGAAAAAGAATCCAATCCGGAGTCTTTCCCACTATTCAGATAAAACTGATAGGCAAAAAGCAACACCAGGTAGATAACAATAAAACGCAATAAAATACCTAAAACAGGTTTAAAGTCTTTCAGCATACTACAAAGATAAAAATTAGCCTGTAATATCCTGAATTTGAATAAAGAAAGTTAAAAACCAAAAGTAAAAAACAACCGATCTGGCCTATAAGGCTTAAAATTTTTCATAAAAACATTCAATAAAATCAAAATTCTACACCACCATTCTCATGCTCTTCCACCTTCTTAATCACTTCTTTACACTATAATTTCCAACTCACGTTAATTTAGTATATTTGTTCCATATTATGACTTCTGAAAACGCAAAACGATTTTTTGAAAACCATGTAGGTAAAAAATCTTCCGAATTCGGCACATTAGCTCAAAGCGGCTCCGCGAGGGTCAATTTTCTGGCCGCTGCCGGTACCGAGAAATACATTATCACGTACAATGAAAATATCCCGGAAAATGAAAGTTTTCTTTACTATTCCCAGATATTCTCAGATCTGAGCCTTAATACTCCTTCCATCCTTGCTGTTTCAGAGGACAGAAAGATGTATATCCAGGAATTTTTGGGGCAGCAAACTCTTTCTGAGGTAATTGCAAAAGATCACTTGTCTCCCACTGTACAATCTTTGGTTAAGCAGACCTTAGAAAAGCTTTACCAACTGCAGATGCAGACCCAGGGTAAAATCGACTTTTCCAGAACCTTTGAATATGAAAGCTATGATGAGCTTCCTGTGATTCATGATTTGTATTACTTTAAAAATTTTGTCGCCGATTTTCTGGAGCTTGAATACAACAAGTCGACTCTCCTTAAAGAGTTCAAAAAAATTGCTGTACTTATTGAAAATCTTGACCCTAAAGGAATTATGATCCGCGATTTTCAGGCAAGAAATATCATGGTGAATGAAAGAAATGAGGTCTCTTTCATCGATTACCAATCGGCAATGAAAGGACCATTAATGTATGATGTCATCTCTTTTCTTTTTCAGGCTAAAGCTAATTTCCCGGACGATTTCAAACAGGAAATGCTGGAATATTATATTGAGCAGTTTGAAGATACTGAAACAAAGGTTCAGTTAAGAAATGCAGTGATGCCTATTCAAATGATGCGATTTCTGCAAGTCTTGGGAGCCTACGGATTCCGGGGGATGATACAGAGGAAACAGCATTTCATGGCCAGTCTGGAGCAAGGAATTCAGAATATTACTCAATTTGCAGACTCATGGCAACAGATGAACAATTACCCGGAACTGCAGAAAGTAATTCAGCAACTGACCTCAGAGAAGGCAAAGCAAAAAATTGAGGAAATAATAAATAAGTAAGTCTTCGGCTCCGCTCAGACTGACAGATCGAAATATCTGAGCAGATACAAAGCAATTTTAAGATAACTAAATAAACCTTAATGGTTTAAAAAAGATAAAAAAGAATATGCTACACATCGAGATACACAGTTTTTCATACAAAAAAGGAGGAATCCCTAAAGACAACTCAGGAAATGGCGGAGGGTTCGCTTTCGACTGCCGCGGAATTTTAAATCCGGGAAGAGTTGAAGAATATAAAATCCAGACCGGAAATGACATAGGAGTTCAGGAATATCTGGAAACAAAAACGGAAATGCCAAAGTTTTTAGAACTGGTAAAATCTCTCGTTTCCATCAATATTGATAATTATTTGGAAAGAGGCTTTGAACATCTGCAGATTAATTTCGGATGTACAGGCGGACAGCACAGATCGGTATATTGTGCTATAAAAATTGCAGAATTTATCAAAGAAAAATATCCTGAAGGTACTGAGGTCACCCTTCAACACGATGAACAACCGCAACTGAATAAATAAACGATAAGTGATCATTGATAAATGATTTAATTTCATTTATTGATGATACAAAGTATTATCATTCATCAATTACCATTTATCAATTATAAAAAATGAAAGCTCTAATTTTCGCAGCAGGGAAAGGTACCAGATTGAAACCTTTTACAGATCACCATCCGAAAGCTTTGGCAAAAGTGAATGAAGTTCCACTTCTCGAAAGAAATATTAATTACCTTAAAAGCTTCGGAATAAAGGATTTTGTTATCAACATTCATCATTTCGGAGAACAGATTGTTGATTTCCTGAAGAAAAACAATAATTTCGGATGCAGGATTGAAATCTCTGATGAGACCAGCGAACTGCTGGAAACAGGTGGCGGCTTGATATTTGCAAGAAAATTTCTTGATCACGGAGAAGATTTTTTAATCATGAATGCTGATATTCTCACCGACCTGAATATCAATGCACTGGTAGAATACCACAAAAAGATAAAAGATTTTGCTACTTTAGCGGTTTCGGACAGAGAAAGTTCGAGAAAACTCCTTTTCAATGATGATATGGTTTTGAGAGGCTGGCTCAATGTGCAAACCGGAGAGCAAAGACTGGCTGAATTCAATAAAGGTTTTAAGGCCCTTGCTTTCAGCGGAATTCATTGTATTAATCCTGTCATCTTTGAAAAAATAAAAAGAACAGGCAAATTCTCTGTTATGGAAGAATATCTGGATCTGATGCAAACCGAGCACATACATGGTTTTGTACATGACAGTATTCTTATTGACGTTGGAAGACCATCATCCGTAATAGAAGCCGAAAAACACTTTAAATAAATTTTGCAATGGAAATTGATGAAACCAGAGATGAAAGCTTAATAAATCCGGAACTTGATATTAACGAAACAAAACTACATAACAGTTTCAGACAGAAAACCTGGGATGAAACAATCACCAAGGACAGCTGGATGGTCTTTAAGGTCATGGCTGAATTTGTAGACGGCTATGAAAAACTGGCTAAAATCGGTCCATGTGTTTCTATATTTGGTTCTGCCCGACTGAAGCCGGAGAACAAATATTATGAAATGGCTGTAGATATTGCTGAAAAGATTACCAAGCTAGGTTTCGGAATTATTACCGGAGGCGGCCCGGGGATCATGGAAGCGGGGAATAAAGGGGCTTTTAATGCTAAAGGAAAATCCATAGGCCTTAATATTGATCTGCCTTTTGAACAGCATTTCAACCCTTATATCAATAAATCTTATTCCATGAATTTTGATTACTTTTTCGTGAGAAAAGTAATGTTTGTAAAATACTCTCAGGGATTCGTAGTAATGCCTGGAGGATTCGGAACGCTGGATGAACTCACGGAAGCGATGACTCTGATTCAGACCAATAAAATTGGAAAATTTCCAATCGTTTTAGTAGGAAGCGAATTCTGGGGAGGATTACTGGATTGGTTTAAGGCAACTCTGTTAAAAGAAGGAATGATTGCCGAAGATGATCTTGAACTTTATCGTGTGGTAGATACTGCTGATGAGGCTGTAGCACATATTAAAGCATTTTATGACAAGTATTCTGTGAATGTAAATTTTTAATTGGCATATTATTTGTGACTTATAACGAACAACTATGATTGTAAATCTATTAATTAAGATGAAAAAACTTTTATATATATCAGGAATTTTAACATTTTTTGTGTTAATGAGTTTTATGTATGTAGACTTTTTCTCTTCAATGACCAAAGTGGACTATATTGATGGAAGCAAGACATTGAAGTTTACCACAAAAATGAATACAAGCCATATCTCTGACGCTATTAAAATCAACCCTAATACGGCAGGATTTGAAGCAGAGGTAAAAAAATATGTGAACAATAATTTTGATGTATTTGTCAATGGCTCTCCTAAAACGATTACCTTCACAGGAAGTCAGGTCAGCGGAGAAACTGTATGGGTATATTTTGAAACCGGAGGTGTTTCGGATATCAATACCTTAAAGATTAAAAATACGATCCTTTTAAGCGCTTTTCCTAAGCAGATCAACATTGTCAACATTGCCTATAAAGGCAGCCAGAAAACAATGAATTTTCAGAGAGGAAAAGAAGTGAACGAGGTTTCTTTTTAAACGAAAATTAGATTTAACCATTATAAAATGGGTACCCTGGAAAGTCAAATTTTTCAGGGTATTTTTTTGGGCTGATAAAAAATCACTACAAAGAGATTAATTAAGTACAAATACCTAATCATAAATTTCAGCATTTTCACTCTACTATTTTCATTTTCAGCAGTATACATTTGTATTGTAATTACATCCAAGAAGGTGAAGCCGGATTCACTTAAATAACGGGGCGGAATCTGAAAAGCCAGACGAGTAAGAAACACCAGACAAAAACTAAATATCATGGAAGATATAGAACTAAAATCATCCAGTCAGGAAATTGATGTCCTGATCGTTATTGACACAGATTATGTAAGATCTACTTATCCAAATCCAAGTAAGGATCCTAATAATCCTACAGGAATTGATCATAACAGTCAGCATATGATCGTTTCAAATGCCAACGCTATTTCCGGACAGGGCACAGCTGATCTGAACTTCAGTGCGAGAGCCGGAGATATAGTTTCTTTCAGAGGAACATCAATCTATCAAAATTCTGATGATGCTGTGATCATCTACAATATTAAATACTGGTCCGGTGATCAGGTTTTTAACAGCTTTATGTACAATTCTGTTGAAAGAAGACAGGCTGCGGTACCTAATTTAAATTCTCAAAACGGTCTTCCTGCCGCCAGCGCTGATATTACTTTTGCGAGTATCGACTCTAAAGTAAAAGCTACAGGAACAGAGAATTTCTATGTACAGTTTGGACTTTATATTTTAGATCCGAATGACAGTAACAAACAGATTCTGTACGGTTACTTTTACTGGGATCCAACGATTACGGTTAAATAAAAGAAAATAAAAGACACTGCATCTAGATAAACTGCGGTGGTTTTTGCTTTTTAATATCTCAAAATCCCGTAGACCATAAAATTATTGCAAGATATAGTTCACTAATATTAAAATCAACCTTAATGTGGAAAAATTTCAAGAGGCAAAATATATGACCGATAATTTTAATGTATTTGTTAATGAAACTCCTAAAATGATTACCTTCACAGCAACTACAAGCAAAGTTCCTACAGCGTAGCAATCGCAAATATTGTTATTAATACTGGAAATATTATATGAAACGTTTGTACAAACTATTGCTAAACGACGCAGGAAATATTGTTAATCAGGAAGTAAAATAATTTTTATTAAATGAAGAGAGAGAATAAGGTTTTAATAATAATAATAATAATAATCTGTGGCATAGGTTGGATCATCTATTTTTTAAAGTATAAGGCTATAAGCCCGCCAACCGCAATAATACTTAAAAATGCCAAATATACTGTAGGAGAAATTACTTCCGTTTATTATGGAGACAGAGCACGTAAAAAGGGAAATGATTTTACTTTTAGTTATGAGGAAGGAGTTATTAGAAATGCTCATCAAGACGGAGAATTTATTTATGGGCGAAAATATCTCGTTGTTTATGACTCTATGAACATCAGAAATGGATATCTGATATTAGACAAGTTTGATATTACTGATTCTTTAAATAAATATCACATCTATAAAAATTATGATCATTATAATGTTGGATGGCCATTGTCTGAAATACCGTTTAAATGGGATAAGAGTGACATTGATCAGGAAGTAAAGATGCATCTGAGAAGTGAATAAAACTATAGTTTTGATAAAACCAATCTCCAAAACATAAAAAAGGCTGTTTTCAATTGTGAAAACAGCCTTTTTATTTAGGACTAATCAGTCGTCTTTAATAAAAAATACCAATGTATTATTCAATTTTGATATTATCAATCTGAAGATCATACACTCCACCATTCCCGGTTTTGATAGCAAACATATCTTTTCCGGCTGTAGTGTTAATATCTGCAATTCCTGTAAGGGTAAGCTCAACTAATCTCCACTGTCCATTTGTATTGATAGAACCGTTGTAAGAGTTAGCACTTTCTACTCCTAAAGTAGCACCAGTAGAGAATGTTCCTAAGTTGAATACATAGAAGCCTCCACCTGCTTTATATACGTTGAAAGAAAGACTTTTCCCTGTTGCAGTACCTTTGATATACATTGTAATTCTTTTTGGTACAGCTGGTATTCCTGTTGCAGCAACAGATGTAAATACATAATCGTTAGCTGTAGGAGTACCTTTGATCTGAAGTGAATTTGTACCATTGTATCCCAGGCCTAGGCCTTGTGTAGCATAAGGCTTAAGTCCGAAATTGTTTACACTTGATAAGAAAGTTGTCCAGCTTTCAAAATCTGAACCTGCGAAAAGGTTTACAGCAGAAGCAGAAGGAGCATCTGGTTCACCAGGATTGAATCTTGGATTAGAGAAATTAATATCATCAAGAGTTCTGATATAAGCCTGATCTGTGAAAATAGTTGCGTTACTTGAACTTGTAAAACGGCTCAGAAGAAGAACGATATCACCACTTTTTTCATATTTAGGAGAGATGGGAGATTTCGCAAAAGTTGCATAGTTGCTGAAACGAAGGTCTAATCTACCCGCTTTTTTATCAGTAATATAACGATCTCCTGTCCCTGATTCATCCGCAAAAGTTTTTGTCAGTTCAGGCTCTTCAAACTGAACATTTTTAATTTTCACAAGCTGATTGATGTGAGCACCATTCTTCAAAGCATCAGCGATAGAATTAAATTCTAATGGCTTTATTGCGGTTACTACAGCCTTTTGTCCGTCACAAACTCTTGCCATGTAATTGGATAGTTTATTAGGATTAATTCTACCGATAGAATAATTAGGATCAAAAGAACCTACTTTAATGTTGCCATTAACTCCCTGAACGATCAATCCTTTCAGGTTGATTCTTACTAAAGATCCGGTAGGATAATCAAGATACTGATTTCCGCCATCGATGTCAATTTCAATCCCTTGCGTCGGATTTTCAGGCTTATCCTGAAGGAACATCATTTTATAGATATTTCCTGATTCATCACTTGAAGAGACATATGCTTCAACAATATAATCTTCTTTAATGATATCAGCTTCAGTTGGTTTTGCTTTTGCAATAGTAGCAAGATCTGTTAACGGGTGATTAGCTGCTGCAAATTTGTTGGTACATTTGATTTCCGGCACCTCATAATCATCAGTTTTTACACAAGATGAGAAGGACAGCATTGAAATAGCACTGAAAATCGCCGCTTTAAAATATATATTTTTCATTGTTTTCGATTTTTAATTTT
Source organism: Chryseobacterium sp. CS3K3.1 (assembly GCF_059515165.1). Lineage (NCBI taxonomy): Bacteria > Pseudomonadati > Bacteroidota > Flavobacteriia > Flavobacteriales > Weeksellaceae > Chryseobacterium > Chryseobacterium sp. CS3K3.1. The sequence continues at coordinate 168,487 of NZ_JCAKRV010000001.1, forward strand.
AGTTTTTTAGAATCTGAATTGAAGATTAACAAAATAAGATCTACCCTGATTATACCAATACTTTGGAGCGAATACCATATTTCCGCTGTCGTAATCATTCGCATAATCAATATAGTTAACGTTTCTGGTCTGCTCAAATCCTCCTGTAATATAATTTCTGTTATTAAGGATGTTATTAACCGATGCAGACACCAATACATAATACTTACCAATCATCCAGGACTTCCCTGCATTGACATTGAAGAAGAATGCTGAAGGAAGCTTTGTAGGTGTAAGAACTCTTGCAAGTTCTTCATCAGTTACCTGATCATAAGGAACTCCAGGTGTGTTAGGATTGGTATAGAATCTTGCGGTTCTGGTTACCGGAGATGGGTCTAAGAATGAATGCCCGAAATAATTCCATGTTGCTCCTACCCACCAGTATTGAGGACTGCTGTAACGAAGACCTAAAGTATATGCCTCCTGAGGAGTTCCGCCCTGTCTGTAATTTTTAAGCGTTGCTTCCCCCATATTGGTATAAGACCTTGATACGATATTTCCGTTCCCGTCAAGCTCTCTGAACGTTCCAACAGCATCAGATGCAAAATAAACGGTAGGATTATTAGTATACGTGTATTGTCCTAAGCTTAATAAACCACTTGCCGTTAAAGTAGGCGTCACTTTTACCTGTGCACCAAGTTCAATCCCCATATTTCTCTTATTGGCTCCTGCCAATACCTGCGTAATGAAAGCACCATCCTGAACCGGAGCCTGATCACCACTCTCAGTAAGGTTTGTCAGTTTAACTCCCTGTGCGAAATATCTTTGTACACTTGTTTCGTTTTGGGTATTAACAAGATAACCGGTCAATCTAAGTTTAACAATCGGAGTAGAGATTACATAGCTCAGGTCGTTGGCATCAACAACAACATTTTTGATACCAGGAGTGGTAACACCACTTACTCTTGTATTAAAGTAAATATCATTCAGGAAAGGAGACTGCGAGAAGTAAGCTCCGTTGTAAACCAGGAAGTTTCTTCCATTGATTTTATAAGTAACCTGACCTTTAACACCTGCATTCCAAAAATTCTGATCTGCACCTTTACCATAAGAAGACTCATACAGATAGTGTTGGAACAGTCCTTCTCTGCTGTTTGTCGTGTAACCGAATAATCCCGAGATGAAAACATCAAATTTTCCTGTGGAGAATTTGAAAGCGGGGTTTATTTTGAATTCCTGTCTTCTGAAAATATAGCTGTACCCGATTTTATCACCCTCTCTTTTGGCAACATCAGTATCGCTTTCTCTTGTATTGAATTTTCCCCAAACACTTCCTGCCGTGGTGTTGGATGCAAATGGATCCATATTCAGGGCAAAATCAGCACCCAGAAGGTCATTTACTTCTCTGTACTGCTCAGATCTGTAATTCTGATAAGATAAATTTAAAATAAAACGGGAAGTATCGGTGAAGTTATAAGTATAGTGAGTAGATACATTCCATACTTTATCGTCTTTCACATCATCCACAAGATAGTAAGCGGCTCTTCTTCCGCCCAATAATGCATTGTATTCTACATTTCGGTTGGCATTATAAAGATTATCCCAGTTGATCTGTGTGTGTGACTGGTCATCATTAGTCCACCAGTCTCTTGTGATTCCGATATTGGCAGCCTGCTCAGGAGACGGATTTGTATAGTTTAACCAATAACTTGGTAGATTACGGTAATACGTTGGAGACGGGTTATTGGCTCTGTACCAGTCCAGTCTTGAACTATATTCTTTCCCAAATTGGTAAGAAACAGACGTCCATAGCTGAGAGTTTTTATTGATTTTCCAGAAATCCTGCAATTGAATCATCGGCTGGAAACCTCTTTTCACTCTTTCATTTCTTTTATCTCCGTTTTGCCATCCCCAATACGAGTTGTAATGAACACCTCTGAAGTCGTATACTTCCTGGGTACTTGGACTTGAAGAACTTCTTGCATATTTGGACCCAATGGCATTTAAAGTCATGGTATGACTATCACTGAATTTTTTTTCAATACCAAGATATCCACTGTATGCATCATAAGCAGTACCATCCTGGATCCCTTCCTGTGCCCATCTTCTGGCAATCATTCCGGTAAATGCCCATCCGTTCTTGTTCATTCCGGAAGAGAATCTGTAAGATAATCTGTTCCTGTAATTTCTGTTGGTCAGGGAGTACGTCAACTGACTTCCTTTTCTGTACTCGCTGGCTTTTGTATTCTTATAAAATACTCCGGTAGTTCCTCCGAAAGCATATTCTGAAGGGGCATGATTAGCTGCAATTTCCGGATAACGGGTAATTTCGTTCAATCCTCCCCAGGTGCTGAAATCTACATCTCCATTATCTGCAGCGGCCATCGAAACCCCATTGATCATATTCTCACCTGTTCTGCTGTCAATTCCTCTAGGACGAAACCAGTAGGGACCTAAATCAAAACTTGCCATTCTGTTGAAAACATCCTGAGATGACTGTAATAGCCCTACGGTTGCAGTTTGTTGTGCACCGCCACCGTCACTTTCCCCGGAATCTTCTATGATAGCCAACCCCTGATCTGCACCATTTAATGCAGAATAAAGGGTAATTACTCCAAGATCTTTTCTTTTCTCATCACTGGTTACGTCAAATTCAAAAATTTTAGTTTCAAAATTGGGTTTTGTAACCATAATCTGATAATGTCCGGGCATCAAATCCGTAAATTGGAAATATCCGATTTTGTCTGCCTTTGCATCATTTCCTGCTCCTTTTAAATCTACACTTGCCTGCTCAACGGGCTTGCCTTCCGCATCCTTAAGATACGCAAACACTGTTGTCTGCGCATAATAATAGGACGCAGGCAGCAAGGTAAATAAAGAGATCAATGATAATTTTTTAATCATGAGTATATTTATTTTTTTAATACTTTTATTGTTAATTTTCAACAGTTTAAAAGTTGGGGGCACAAATTTAAACAAATTTTGCAATCCAGAACTTTTTTAACGTATTTTTTTCTTAACATTGCAATCTTTTAAGAATCATTATAAAAGAGAGATTCGAATTACTGCTTTTAAATTTACAAATATTTAAAACGCAGTGAGTTAAAAAAAAGTAAATTTGTAATTAATAGAATAATAAAACTCCAAAGTGATGAAGAGATTTTCGAGTCTGTTTGCCCTGTTTATTTCGATCGTGGCATTCTCCCAACAACAAGGAAAACTGAGAAAAGTAGCAACCGTAGGTTTCTTAAATGTAGAAAACCTTTGGGATACTATTCGTTCAGCAGATTATATAGACGGAACCAAGGATATTAAGAATCCGGCATTCCACAGAAGTATTCCTATGGATTCTATTAAATTTCTTGAAGCTGAAAAATATGACGGGCCATGGAGTGACGGGGCCTTAATTGGTAAAAAAGCAGTCAGAGAACAAGGCGGTTCTGAAGAATTTACCCCAAAAAGCCCAAAGAATTACGGAAGTAAAATTTATAAGGCAAAACTGGCTAACGAAGCTAAGGTAATTTCTGAAATGGGAGCTCAGTATACCAAAACAGCTCCTGCAGTAGTAGGCTTAATTGAAGTTGAAAACAGACAAGTGATTCAGGATCTTGTGAACGAACCTGCCCTAAAGAAATATGATTACGGAATTATACACTACAACTCTTATGATTACCGAGGAATCGACGTCGCACTGATCTATCAGAAAAGAAGATTCACGCCTACCAATTCATTAAAAAAAGAACTGGTTATTTACGGTGACAACGGAAGAAGAGAATATACAAGAGATATCCTTGTGGTAACAGGATTCTTAGATAATGAAAAAGTAGCATTTTTCATGAACCACTGGCCTTCAAGAAGAGGTGGTGAAGCCATTTCTCTACCTAAAAGAAATGCAGCTGCAGCCTTATTAAAACAACAAATGGACAGTGTAAGAGCTGCAGACCCAACGACGAAGCTTTTCGCAATGGGTGACTTTAATGATGACCCTGTAAGCCCAAGTTTAAAAAACCACCTGAAAGCTCAGGCAAATCCAAAAGACCTGAGCGAGGAAACACCTTATCTTAATCTGATGTATCCTTTATATAAGAAAGGAGTTGCTTCTCTGGCTTATCAGGACGCTCCTAACCTTTTTGACCAGATTATTGTTTCTAAAAATGTAATTTCAGATCAGGTGACTAAAGAATATTCTGTGTATAAAACAGAAATCTTTGCCCCGGCTTATCTCGTTAATAAAGAAGGAAATTATAAAGGATATCCTTTCAGATCCTGGAATGGAGACCAGTTCACAGGAGGCTACAGTGATCACTTCCCGGCATTTGTAGTTCTTCAGAAAGAACCATAAAAAATTTAGGCACTCTTATTGGAGTGCTTTTTTTATATATATATTTGTGTCATGAAAAATATTATTTTATTAGTAATGATTGCATTGGTCCCTTTCAGCTGCTTTTCTCAGGAAACGCCGAAGAAAGATAAAGAGCACCATGAAATGAAGCCTTCTAAAAATGAAGACGGAGAATGGGACCTTACCGTTATCGATACCCAATTTGATTATTTTCTAAATGCTGTTGCCAAACCGATCAGCCAGTACTCAGAATCTTATCTCAAGACAAAAAATACTTTTTTGGTCAACGAATGGAACAGTTATTATAATTCCGGCAGATACAGAAATATTATAGAATCCGGAATCGATTATGATCCAAAAGAGAATTACGGGATCAAGTTTGAATACAAATTATACCAGGTTTTTGTCTATGTAAACTGGAAGTATAAGCTAAGATTGAATGGATTATCCGGAAGCGATGCAATAAGATAAATTTAAAACATCCTCAATAAAAAGGTTCAAAGTAATTTTGAACCTTTTTTATATAAATGCTGTTTAAATTCCATTGAAATACTCAATAGAAAGTCTTTCTTAATAGTATTTCGAATTTCCGTAGTAAAAATACAACCCTTTAATTTAACGATGCAAAAACAACTAGAAAACAGAGACTTAACATAAAAAAATAGTTCACGAAAAATTGATTTTATTTTATATTTTAGTAATGAATTTAAAAAAACTCATTATGAAAAAAATTATTTTATTAGCAGCTTTCGGAGTTGCTGGATTAGTAAATGCTAAAAGCACAGTAGCATCAAATCTTTATTCCAAGGTTACAGAAATCAAAGAAGAGGAAAAGGAAAACAAAGTAAAAGCATTTGGATGTATACAAGTTTTTGTTCAAACATCTTGCGGACTTAATTCATACACAACATGGTGTAGCGAATGGGGAACCGAGTGTTTAATGAGCGATGCAGAAGCCGTTGAACAAATTAACTGTCATCAGTAATCAAAAAAATAACTCAGATAGTAAATAAACTATCTGAGTTCTATAATTATGTAAAAAATGAAAAAATTATTACTACTATTTATTATTAGCATAACAACTTTCATTCAAGCACAAGAAGTGAAATCAAGTACCGTATTTTATTATAAGTACACGTTCATGCGTGATTCCTTAGATAAAGACCGGAAATTTGAAGAGACGATGGTACTACTTTCAGATGGTAAAGAATCTATCTATAAAAGCTTCTCAAAAATGCGTAGAGATTCAATCGTACAAAGCAACTTTGACAAAGGAAATTACACTATAAACTTTGCTTCCATGCCTCAAGCAAGGGTAAATCATGAGGTATTTTACAGTATAGACAAAAAAATAAAAGTACTTGATAAAATTGTCAATAAGTTTTACGGATATCCCGCCGAAACAATAAACTGGACAATAGAAAATGAGAAAAAGAAAATAGGTGAATTTAATTGTCAGAAAGCAGCTTGTATGCTCGACAACAGAAAGTTTACAGCTTGGTTTACTTCTGACATACCATCTCATGACGGACCATTTCGATTTAAAGGACTCCCAGGACTGATTGTTGAAGTGTATGATCTAAACCATTATTTTACATTTAGTTTGGTTGGTGTTAAGAAACAAAGTTTGAATATAACCTTACCAAAAAACTTTATTGAAACAACAAAAGCAAATTTCATTAAAGAAAGAAACGATTTTTACGCTGATCCTGCTGGAAAAGCTAAAATGTATATGGGGAATAGTGTTCAATTAGCAGACCCAAAGGTTATTAACGAAAAATTTAAAAAAGACAATCTATTCATAGATTAAAAGACAAAGGAGACTGTCTAAAAGCACCTTTCTCTCAGACTCTTGTGTGACAAATTTTGTCATTTAAGAAATTCTCAGAGTGTTGGTCTACCTTTTGAGACAGTCTCCTTTTAATTTTTATAATAGCTGAAAATTATTTATTGAATAATTCCTCTACTTTATCCCAGTTTACTACATCAAAGAACGCAGAAACATAGTCAGGTCTTCTGTTTTGGTAGTTTAAATAATAAGCATGCTCCCAAACGTCTAATCCTAAAACAGGAGTTCCTTTAACGTCTGCTACAGGCATTAACGGGTTGTCCTGGTTGGGTGTAGAAGAAACAGATACGGAACCGTCAGCATTTTTTACCAACCAAGCCCATCCTGAACCGAATCTTGTTTTAGCAGCGTCAGAAAAATCAGTTTTGAATTTATCAAAACCTCCGTAGTTTTCAATAGCCGCTTTTACATTTCCTACAGGCTCTTTGCTTCCTCCGGGAGTTAAAATTTCCCAGAATAAAGAGTGGTTGAAGTGACCTCCTCCATTATTTCTTACAGCTGGCTTGTCAGTCCCTGTCTGGCAGATTTCTTCAATAGTTTTTCCTGCTAAATCAGTTCCTTCAATTGCTTTATTTAAATTGTCAATATATGCCTGGTGGTGTTTTGTATGGTGGATCTCCATAGTTCTTGCATCGATCGTTGGCTCTAATGCATCGTATGCATATCCTAGTTTTGGTAATTCAAATGACATAATCTTTATTTTTAATGTTATAATTCAAAATTAGCCAATATTTAAGGGATTATCAAGGATTCTGGATTACTTTAATAAATCTTTAACATTGATATATTGATTTAGAATGAATTAAATTGTAATCAATTTTAATCTCATCAAAAAAAGCTCTTCATTGTGAAGCCTTATATCCTATTCAAAGCATCGTTTATTTTCAATTTCGTAACTTCCACAATACGAAGTAAATTTTTATACAAAAACACTTCCATCGCTGAATATTTAACCTTATATACTTATTATTATGAAAATTGGACTTTTTGGATTCGGAAAAGCAGGAAAAGCTGTAGCCTCAGTTATTCTTCAAAACAAAGATCATTCTCTGCAATGGATCTACAGAAAATCAAGCAGATCATCTGCCAGAGATGCCGCAGATTTTCTTGGGGTGGAAAGTGATGATCCCGGTCATTTTTATTCAGAGAAAAAAATGAGTGTGGAAGAATTACTGGAAGAGCATCCCGTAGATGCCATTATCGACTTTTCATCACAAGATGGAATTTATACTTACGGAGAATCTGCCGCACAAAAGAAAGTAAGAATCATATCCGCCATTTCACATTATTCAGATAAGGAAGTGCGTTTCCTGAATAAACTGGCTCAGAAAGCCACTATATTCTGGTCACCTAATATTACTTTGGGTATTAATTATCTGCTTTATGCCGCTCAGTTCTTAAAAAAGATTGCTCCTTCTGTAGATATTGAAATAGTGGAAGAGCATTTTAAAGATAAACAGGGAATTTCAGGAACAGCTATCCGTATAGCAGATGTTCTGGATTTGAAAGATGAAAAGATAAATACGATCCGAGCCGGGGGAATTGTAGGAAAACATGAGGTTATTTTCGGTTTTCCATTCCAGACGGTAAGGCTTATTCACGAGTCTATTTCAAGAGATGCCTTTGGTAACGGAGCTTTATTTGCTGCCGAACATCTGATCAATAAAAAACCAGGCTTCTATAAATTTGAGGATTTATTACATCCTTATTTCAAAGTATAGAAGCCCGGCCTATTAACAATTTAACTTATTATTTATTCATAGACATCAGGAATTCTTCATTATTAAGAGTTCCTTTGATGTTTTTATCTACAAATTCCATCGCTTCTACAGGGTTCATCTCAGAAAGATACTTTCTAAGGATCCACATTCTCTGCGAAGTTACTTCATCAAGAAGAAGATCATCTCTACGGGTACTTGATGCGACAAGATCAATAGCAGGATAAATTCTTCTGTTGGCAATTTTTCTGTCCAGCTGAAGTTCCATGTTACCTGTACCTTTGAATTCTTCAAAGATTACTTCATCCATCTTGGATCCTGTATCAATCAATGCTGTTGCAATAATTGTCAGAGATCCTCCTCCTTCAATTTTTCTTGCAGCTCCGAAGAATCTTTTCGGCTTGTGAAGTGCATTGGCATCTACCCCACCGGAAAGTACTTTTCCAGATGCAGGGGTTACCGTGTTATATGCTCTTGCCAATCTGGTGATAGAATCCAGCAAGATGACTACATCATGTCCGCATTCAACCATTCTTTGTGCCTTCGCAAGAACAAGGTTAGCTACTTTTACATGTTTTTCAGCAGCTTCGTCAAATGTAGAAGCAATTACTTCTGCATTCACACTTCTTTCCATGTCAGTAACCTCCTCCGGACGTTCATCGATCAGAAGAACCATCATGTATACTTCCGGGTGGTTGGCTGCAATAGAATTAGCAATATCTTTAAGCAACATTGTCTTACCGGTTTTAGGCTGTGCAACGATCATTGCTCTCTGTCCCTTTCCGATAGGTGCAAATAAATCTACAATTCTTGTGGATACCGTAGAACCGCTTCCAGCAAGGTTGAATTTTTCTTCAGGGAAAAGCGGGGTAAGATATTCAAAAGCAACACGGTCTTTGATAAATGCAAGATCACGTCCGTTAACTTCTGTAGGTCTTAATAATGAAAAGTATTTCTCACCTTCTTTCGGAAGTCTTACAATTCCTTTTACCGTATCTCCGGTTTTTAAACCAAAATTTCTGATCTGAGCGGTAGAAACATACACATCATCAGGAGAAGAGATATAGCTGAAATCTGAAGAACGTAAAAATCCGTAGTTATCCGGTAAAATTTCCAAAACCCCTTCAATGCTTACCAATCCATCGAAATTAAATTCTTTTTTATGGTCATTCTGCTCCTCTGCCTTTTCAGAATGTCTGTTTTGATTCTGATTTTGGTTTTGGTGCTGCTGATGTTGCTGGTTTTGGTTTTTATGTTGGTTTCCACCGTTCTGTGGATGGTTGTGTCCTTTTTGAGGTCTGTTAGCCTGTGGTTGTTGAGGATTGTTAGGCTTTTCTTCAGCCTGAACAGGCTCTTGGGATTCTGTGTTTTTTGGAGTTTCAACTCTTTCCTGAGATACTTCTGCATTAGCTGCATTGGTAGAAACTCTTTTTCTTTTCTTTTTTGCCTGAGCGCTTGCTGCGGTTTCTTCTGTTACCGTGGCTGCTGCGGTTTCCACTTTGGGTTCTTCCGGTTTAATTTCTTCAGGAGCAGCTACCTTTTCTTCTACTATTTCCTCTGTTTTAGGTTCTACCGGAGCTTTTGCATTTGCTTTTGGCTTGGCTGCTGTTTTTTTAGGGGCAGCTTTTTTTGCCGGGGCTTTGGCAGGTTTTTCTGCTGGAGCCTCTTCAGTATTTATACTGGCGGTTTCGGTGGCGTTGAAATAATCTTTTGCGACTTTAGGGTTAGAAGCCTGAAAGTCAAGAATAGCAAAGATCTTGTCATTTTCATTGCTGTTTCTTGCAACTTTAACGCCCAAATCTTTTAAGATTTTAGTCAGTTCCGTTACGGATTTTGACCTTAACGTTTCTATGTTAAACATATTTAATGTAAAAATGTAATTAATTGTGAGTAAGAAAAGTAAGTCCGGTGACTTTTGTTTTCAAGTACATTGTATAATGCAAATCTACACTTATTTTTGAATTGTGCAAAATTTATATTATTTTTGCCAAGAATTTAATATTCAATGCTACAGAGAATACAAACCATATGGACCTTATTAGCAGTTTTAGCTGCAGTTTTCCTTTTTATAACAGGACAGGATGTTGTCATTTCAGACAGTATTCCTTTACTTAATATAGGCTGTATCGTACTTGTTATTACCGGAGCATTAAGTATTTTCAGTTTCAAAAACAGAAAAAGACAAATTTTGCTGAATACCATCAGCATCATTATAAACGCTTTGTTGATTGGTGTATTGGCGTACTGGTTACTAAACTTATCCGGAGGAATTCAAATTCCTGAGAAGGGTATTGAGCCGATTTTCCCATTGATTGCGGTAATCTGTCTGCTGATAGCAAACATTTACATCCGTAAAGATGAGAGGCTCGTAAAATCTGTAGACAGACTTCGATAGCCTTACAACGATTTTTTGAGTGAGAACAGCTTCTTTTAAGGAGCTGTTTTTTTTATTGGTTATCCATTGTTAAATTAAATTATGTAAATTCATTGCAACTTTTTGATTAAAAAAACGACAGATTATATAATTTAATAAAGACAATGAAAAAGCTTACGTATCTTACTTTATCACTATTCTCCATATTCACCTTCGCTCAGGAAATTTCCAAAGAAAGAGTAAAGACGGTTCTTTCCACTCTCGCTTCCGATGAAATGAAAGGCCGTGAAATCGGAACACAGGAAAATGAAAATGCAGCCAATTACATCGCTACACTTTTCAAAGAAAATAATCTGGAATACTGTACCGGAAAATCTTATCTGGTACCTTTTGACTACAACGGAAAGACCGTATACAATGTTTGCGGAATCAAAAAAGGAAAATCCGATCAGTATCTGGGCTTCTCAGGACATTTTGACCATATCGGAACCAGTGATAAAAGCGGAGACAATATTTATAACGGAGCAGATGATGATGCCAGCGGAATTACGACTCTGGTAGGTATCGCCGATTATTTAAAAAACAAAAAACCGGAATTCTCTATGGTGTTCATGGCATTCAATGGAGAAGAGAAGGGAATGCTGGGTTCAAGAGCAATTTCCACTGATAAGAATCTGGATCACATTTATAATAAAATGACAGCTCTTTTTAATTTCGAAATGGTTGCTACGGAATCTCAATGGGGAAAAAATACATTATATATGACGGGAGACGGATTCTCTGACCTTGATGAACTTTTCAATCAAAATGCAGTAAACGGATTAAAAATCAATGCTGATCCCTATGCAAAACAGCAGCTGTTTTACCGTTCAGATAATGTAAGCTTTGTCAAAAAGAAAATCATTGCCCATTCATTTTCTACTGTTGATATGACGAAAGCCTCTCATTATCACCACGAAAATGATGATGTCAATATTGTAGATTTTGATAATATGACGCAGATCATCAATAATTTGGGAAAAACACTGGATAAACTGAGTCCTAAAAATTTTGCGCCTAAATATAATGACCAGGTGAAGTTCTAAGAAAACAATCATATAAAACCGCTGTTTAAGCGGTTTTTTTTCATTAAACAAGACAGCATTCTTATGTACTGTTCCAAATCTCGTTCAGGCTTATCTGTTAAAAAATACCTTTCAAGAATGCTAAGTTGTAACAAAAAGACATTTTTTGAAACTTATCCGGTAAAGTAAAACAGGATTAAGAACGTCTTATCTTTTAATTTTACGTAATTTTGCTATCCAATTTTTTAATTGAATGAACGAATATAAAAAAATCTTAAAGTTCGCGAGGCCGCATCAAAAATATATCTACGGAAGTTTATTTTTCAATATCCTGTATTCTGTATTTCAGATTGCTTCCCTGGGGACTATTCTACCGGTTTTAGGAATGCTTTTTGGCACTATAAAACCTGAAAAATATGAGAAAGCACCAGTATATTCCGGTGATATTGTTGATTTTTTCTCTTATGTAAAAGAATATTCCAATTATTATGTACAGACACTGGTGAGCAATTACGGGGCACTTACTGTTCTTGCCTGGCTGTGTATCATTACTGCATTTATGTTCTTTTTAAGAAACGCATTCCGTTATTTCGGCTCTTTATTACTGATCAATTACCGTGTGGGAGTAACCAAAGACCTGCGTGGAGCGATGTACAGAAAAATACTTTCCCTTCCTGTTTCATTCTTTACAGAGAGCAGAAAAGGAGATATGATGTCCCGTATGTCCAATGACGTAGGAGAAGTGGAAGGAAATATTTTAGGAAGCTTGATTGAACTGATTAATGCGCCTTTTATGCTGATCAGTACATTGGTTACCTTATTTTTCCTGAGCCCGGAAATGACTCTTTTCTCACTATTGGTTCTTCCTGTGATGGGAACAATGATTGCATTGATCGGAAAAAGCCTTAAAAAAGACTCACACGAAGCACAAAGCGAACTGGGAACCATCTTCTCTATTGTGGATGAAACATTGAAATCTTCAAAGGTTATTAAAATATTCAATGGGGAGAAAATCATGAATAACAGATTCATGCATTCTATGAACAAATGGATCTCAAGTTCTATTAATTTGGGTAAGAAGAAAGAATTAGCATCTCCAATGAGCGAATTCTTAGGTTCTATTACTTTCCTGATTATTGCCTGGTATGGCGGGAAACAAATTATTGTTGAGCAAAGCATTTCTCCGGCAGACTTCCTTGTATTTTTAGGTATGTTCTTCCAGATTCTTCCTCCTGCAAAAAGTTTATCGACTTCTATTTCCAATGTACAGAAAGGAGAAGCTTCCCTGAAAAGAGTATTGGAAATCCTTGAAGCGGATGTGAAAATTGAAGAAATTGCAGAACCTGTTTCTATTACAACGCTTCAGAACAATATTGAATTCAAGGACATTGGATTCTATTATGACAAAGCGAATCTTATTCTTAAAAACTTCAATTTAACCATTCCTAAGGGAAAAACGGTTGCTCTTGTCGGACAAAGTGGAAGTGGTAAAACAACGATTGCTAATCTTTTAGCAAGATTTTATGATGTTTCGGAAGGAGAAATTCTGATTGACGGGACAAACATTAAACATTTAAAATTACAGGAATACCGCCAGCTGCTGGGAATGGTAACACAGGAATCCGTATTATTCAACGATTCTGTATATAACAATATCCTGATGGGTAAACCTGATGCCACCAAAGAAGAGGTAATTGCAGCTGCTAAAATTGCCAATGCAGATTCTTTTATTTCCAATCTTTCCGAAGGATATGATACCAATATCGGTGATGATGGAAACAAGCTTTCCGGGGGCCAGAAACAAAGGGTTTCTATCGCCAGAGCGGTATTGAAGAACCCACCGATCATGATTCTTGATGAAGCAACCTCTGCCCTGGATACAGAATCTGAAAGATTCGTACAGGATGCGCTGGAGAAAATGATGGAAAACAGAACTTCTTTAGTGATTGCCCACCGCCTTTCGACCATTCAGAAAGCAGACTGGATTGTAGTAATGGAAAAAGGTGATATCGTGGAACAGGGAACCCACCACGACCTGATTGCAAAAAGAGGAATGTATCATAAACTTGTCGAACTTCAAAATTTCGACTAATCTTTTAATTGATTTACAATGAACCCTATACAAGAGTATTTCTACAGAATCGAAGAACCTGAAAGAAGTACTCTTTTATTTTTACGTGACATGATATTAGCTTCAGATCCGGAAAATATTACAGAAACATTCAGTTTCGGACTTCCGTTTATCAAATACAAGAAGAAAATGTTGTGCTACTTCTATTACAGCAAAAAATATCAAAAGCATTATCTGAGTTTTTATCATGGTGACAGACTTGATTATCCTGAGCTGATCCGGGACGGCAGAAAGAAGTTTAAAATCCTTCTTATTGATACCGAAGAGGATATTCCCGTAGAATTGATATTGAACCTTGTACAGGAAGTTAAAAGACATATAAAATAAAAAACTCCGGCACGAATAATCGTGCCGGAGTCATCTTTAAAAACCTTTTATCATTGTGTGTTTATTCCGTTGAATTCTGCCTGCTTAATTGCCCAGGCAATCATATTGGCAAAGAGGATTGAATTCTGAACCTGCATTCCTCCTGTCGTATATCCGTTTCCTGCGTATCCGTAAGAAGACTTCTGAACCGGGAAATATCCTCCTGAACTTGGTGCTACAAAAGGCTCAATGGTATTACTTGGATACTGGTTTCCATTGGCATTTTCATTACTTAAAAAGCCACCGTCACCAAACCATATAAAGTTCAGGCTGGTATTTCTTAATCCTGAAATTCCTGTTCTGGTAGTTGTACTGTTGATAGGCTGCGCATAGCTGTAAGGAACAAATCCGCTTGTCAACCCTGAAATATTTACTGTGGTAGATGCATCTTCACCCCAGTTTTTCCCTCTTACATCTCCAAAAGGTCCGTTAAGGATGGGATCATCAGAATTGGTAAGAGCATACACGGAACCTGCACCGCCTCCATAAGATGCTGAAATGGTAGGATCTGAGAATATTCCTCTGAATAAATTCTGTGCAGTGCCCGTATCATCTGTCATCGCAATAACAACTCCTTTTTTATTAAGATAGGAAGCAATATAACCGGCATCTGTAGCATTAGGTGTATAGTTGTAGCCAATGACAACAATATCCGGTTTATTATTAAGAGCCGTCTGAAGAGCAGCTGATGAAGGTGAGTTCCCTAAAGAGGTATGCGTAAAGCCTTCATATTTAACAATACTGGAAGCGGTGGTACCAAAGTTTGTTGGAGAATCCATCAGACTTCTTGACGGACCGGTATAGGCGCTATACCCGTAAGCTGTTTCTAATCCGATATGGAGAACCGTTTTTTTAGGAATGACAACCACTACATTTACAGAACATGTTGTAGATACCCCACCCTGGCTGTCTGAAGTAATGGTAATTGTTTTCACCGATGTAGAAGTTGGAGTTCCTGTTCCGCTTAATGTAATATTCTGATTTCCCGTAGAAGTAAATGTGCCTGATCCGCTGAAAGAAATTCCGTCAACCGTATTGGTGGTAACGGTGTAACTTCCCAATGTTGAAACATTTACAGGTAAAGTAATTGTGTTGGAAGCAGTAAGAGCTGTTCCCACCTTGTATACTCCATTTACCGTTGCAGTTCCACAGCTCATGGTATAGGTACCTGCAGGACTCAGAACAGCAATCGAAATCGCAGGGGTACAAGTTACTTCAGTTCCGTTGGCTTCAAGAGCAACATTATCTGTCTGTATATTCTGAGGAGTTCCCTGTCCCGGAATCTGTATTGTTTGGGTTCCGGTGTTTAGAAATACTCCGGTTCCATAAAAATTATATCCGTTTGTGGTTGTTCCGGAAATGGTATAATTACCGGGTTTAGTCACATTCACGGCAATCTTCAGGTAATTGGAATTGGTAAGTTCTTTTCCTTTTACATAGCTTCCCATTGCTTTGGAAGTGGAACAGTCTATGGTAAAAACAGATTTACCCAGCTGTCCGCACACACTTTTCCATTCTTTATCCGCAAAGCTCCAGTAATTGAAACAGCCTTCTGTGGTGTTGTAAATCGTCAAGCCATCATCATTGGATTGATTGATTACAATTGCGTTTCGCTGCGCTTCTGTTAACCTTGGAATAAGTACTCCTTTGTTGTTATTTCCTGAAATAACATCCAAAACGGAATTAGAGTTCGGCGTTGTAGTATTAATCCCTACTGCACCATTATTGGTTTGAGAAAAAGATTTTCCAAAAACAAAGAGCATTGCTATGAGCAGGACTTTGATTGGAGGCATTGTAAATTTTGTTTCCATCATTGTATAAGTTATAATTGTTTGATAATAATAATCCGGACATTTAACTTCCACAAAATTATCAACCACAGACGGTTAGAAAATAATTCCCTGCTACGCAATACTACTCACGCGTAGTAAAACTCACAAAATATCAATAATTTATCCCGGTAAAAATTCAAATAAAAAGTTGAGCTTTTTAACAAAACCCAACCATACATTCAAATAGCTAAATCAAAATAACTTAAAAGCACCAATACTTCTTATTTATTATAAAAAATAAAATCATTTTGTTTAAAAAACGCAATATCAGTCATCATTTAAAAATACTTTTCCATTTTGCAATGGTATTTCGGCTTATCTTAAAATGATCACTCACCTGAAGATTGGTCAGCTCATTTCTTTTCTGATAACTGAGAATTTTCAGAATTGATTCCTTATCATAAGAACGCAGCCTCTGGTTTTTACGTTCCACTGTATATTCTGTTTCTCCAAAAACCAGTTGATTAAATTTCAGAATATCAAAAGCTGAATGCAATGTTTCCAGCTTAAGCCTGATGGCGGTATCTGATAATTTCTCGGGAAATTTTTCTTCAAGAATGTCGGTATAAATCTGCTTATAATCTGGCATCATCTTATATCTTTTTCATCCATTTATATAAAGTGGTCTTGGGTATTTTATACCTTTTAACCACATCATTGGCCGTCATTTTCCCTGTCTTTATTTTATCAAGAATAAAATCCTTAACCTCCTGCGTATAAATGCTTTTTCTGAAAACCAGGGTATTTTCCTTTTGAGTGAACACATTATCAATTCTCGCCTGGGGAGCATATAAAATGAGATGTCCGGTATAAAACCGGAAGAAATCGAATTTTAAAAGTTTACACCATTTCAGAAGAACATCAGTATCCATACTTTTTGCATGATACATACTCTCCACTTCATCTTCCGTACTGTTTAAAAACCGGGAAATTCTTTCTATTGAAATCTGATACTCTTCCACTTTGGATTGGATCAGGCTTCCAATATGAATGTTCTTAATATTCATCACAATGTTTTTAAGTAAAAATATTGACAAGAAAATCAAAAAACACCATCAGAACCTACTCAAGATTACGCATGAGTAACAAAAATCGGAATTCTGTTTAAATTTTAATCAAAAAGCTGTTGATATTGATCTCTGAGGAAATATTCAGTTTTTTCCGGATCCTATATTTTTTACTTTCTACAGCCCGGATACTGTTATTGGTACACTGTGCTATTTTTTTTGTATCAAAATCCAGCTTCATCAGTGCACAGAAATAGAGCTCAGAATGGATCAGGTTAGGATTTATTTGTAAAATATCCGGAATAAAATGAGGAAAAAATACCTGAAATTTTTCAAAAAACATGGGTGAATTGCTTTCCGCTAAATTCAGTATTTCCTGAATATTTTCCTCTGAAAGATGGTTAATCAGCATCTGGTGTTTCATCAATTCCGAATTCGTTTTGACCAGATCCTTGATGGTGGAATCCTTTTCCTTTTTATCGGAAATTAAGCCATGAATCAATGCGTCTTTCTGGGTAATAAATACGATATCCATTAAAAAGGAAGCAACGGAGAATAAAATATTCAGCAGTTTGATTGTTTTAAAATCTTCTTTTTCTATGAATCTGCTCTTTGGCAGGAAATCAAAATCAAAATACAGACATGCAATGAAATTGATACTGATGATGAATGTAATAAAAAAGATCGTAAGGGAGTCCTGTTTGTATTTCAAAAAGAACGGAACAGCAAACAGAAGACAAAAGTAAAAGTACTCTACACCAGCGTTTTTATAAGTATAAATATGAAAAAAACTTACTATAAATGTGAGTAAAACAAATATCCCGATAATGGAAGGTTTTAAAACCTTTCTGAACCGTTTGGTTTTTCCTTTGATGGCCATGAGCAGCAGCCAGAAGAAGGTAATAATGGTAAGAAATATGGAGATCAGCATATCCCCAAAAAAAGTAATAATAAAAATGGAGTAAAACAGGAATATGAAAAACAATAAAAGCAAATACCGGTTAATAAGATGAAGATAACTACTTTCAAAATCATCATCCATCTTCTCAGTTTCGTCGTTAATCATCTTAAAGAAAAACTTATAAATCATCTTGTTGTTTTTTTATGCTCTCACAAGCTTAAGTTGGCATTTGTACTCCTGAAAGTATAAATTTTCCAATATTAACAGCCTTTCATGCAAAACAGAAATCTACAAAACGAAATGTATCAGTCTTTTTCAGCATTAAAAAGGAGATGATTAAGGTGTTTTTCTAGCTACAATTTACTAAAATTCGATGTTAAAATTATCAAATGAAATACCATTTTTGATAATAAATTAACAATCATTTACCTCCGATCACTTAAAAAGCATGAGCTTGTGTTTTTAAGCATGCAAAATTATTGATCCCAATGGAAAAATATAACTCTTCCAATACGCAATAATACTCATGCGTAATTAAACTCAAACAACAAAATATACCTTTATACCACAAATAAAAAAGAGAGCTTTAAAAGCTCTCTTTTGGTTTTTTATCTATGATAAGAATCTTAGTTTTCTTTCAGTTTGGCGATAACATCCTCACCTCCTTTTGTAATATCTCCGATCTTACAGATAATCTCTGTGTCTAAAGGAAGGAATACATCCATTCTTGAACCGAATTTTATAAATCCGAACTCATGCCCGGCTTTGGCTTTATCCCCTTCATTACAGTAGAATACAATTCTTCTTGCTACATATCCGGCAATCTGTCTGAAGACTACTTTATGATTGGTCATCGTCTGAACTGCTACCGTAGTTCTTTCGTTCTCTGTAGAAGATTTTTCATGCCATGCTACCAGATATTTTCCCGGGTGGTATTTTTTGTAAATCACTTCTCCTGAAACCGGATATCTGCAGATGTGAACATTCAGTGGAGACATAAAAATAGAAACCTGGATTGCTTTACCTTTTATAAATTCATCCTCTTCTACTTCTTTGATCATAACCACTTTTCCGTCCACCGGAGCGATCACATTTTCTCTGTGGTCAAGAATATTACGGTCCGGAACTCTGAAAAACCAGAATACTAAACTGTAAATAACCAACAAAGGCATAATGATCAGCAGGGACCATATTTCAAGGAAATAAATTGCTAAAGCGCCCAGAATGATAAAAAGTATGGTCGCAACGGTAATCGTTCCTTTTGATTCTCTATGTAATTTCATGAGATTAAATAAATTTTTCTAAAATAAAGTACAAATATACGACAGGAACGCAGATAATAAAACTATCCAGCCTGTCTAAAACTCCTCCATGCCCCGGAATGATGTTTCCACTGTCCTTTACACCGAAGTTTCTCTTCAATTGACTTTCTACCAGATCTCCTAATGGAGCAAAGGCCGCCACCAGAAATCCTACGATCATCCAGTTTCCTCTCAGCTCGGGCTGATAATGTTCGATAAAATAAGACAACACCAATGTTAAGACAACACCTCCGGCATAACCTTCCCATGTTTTTTTAGGCGAAATCTTAGGAGCCATTTTATGTTTTCCAAAGAATTTTCCTACCAGATAGGCAAAAGTATCACTACTCCAGATCAGGATAAACAGGAAAAGAACTTCCAGAGAGAAGTTTTCATTATAACTGGAGAACTTGGGCAGTCCCAAAGCAAAACTGAACGGGAGAGCCACATAAATAACGGTAAAAATTAGTTTCCCGCTGTCAAAGTATAATTCGTTGGGATATTTGAATAAGGTTACCACAGCTATTCCGATCAAGGCGAGTGCTAATATTTCACTAAGTCTGAAATCAAAAAAGAAATCGTGATTAAAATACCTTTTGGAAAACATGTAGAAAATAAAAATGACCAATGGATATACGACCCATTTTTCATAGCCGTTTCCAAACTTCATAATTTTAACACATTCCCAGGTTCCTACAATCAGCAGAAGGCTCATTAAACCGTGATACAGATACTGCTGTTTGGCAAGACCAGGTGCAATACTGTTCAGCAGCTGCGCTCCCAACGGAGTAGAACAAAGAATAATGATGGCTACATAAACGATACCTGATACGGTTCTTTGAATGAGATTTTTGTCCAAAATTTAAAATTTAGAAGTGGTTGCTTAATCTTCAAGCAGCAATAAAAACAGTTTTGTATTGGAATTGGAAGAACTGTCCATTTTCGATTGGCTTCCGCTGATGGAAGTAAGGTTCTTGATATTTCCGTTTCTTTTTATTTTCCCCATGGCATCATTCAGGTTGTTTACAATCTGAGAAACATTGGCAATGATGATAATTTTATCAGGAAGCCTTGAGGAATGATAATGCAGGATATTGTTATGCGAAAGCATGATTCTGCCGTCATAGGCAATGAGATATTCACACGTGATGAATGCGGCGTCATTAGACGGTTGTAGTTCTGACGTATATGAAGACTTCACAACGTTCAAAAAGTTCTGAAGTTCTTTATCCCAGCAGAAAAGGTTGTGAACACCTTCTATTTTAATAATTTGATTTAAAGTTTGTAGAGCTTCCGCTTCATCTGCACAATAATTAAAAAATCCTCCCGAATGCGTAAATAATTGCGCAAACTTATAGTCAAGATCCGCATTTTTCAGCGAATCCCCAAGTTTCTCCAGGCTCTGTTTGTCCTCTTCTTCAGGCTGGTTGGTAAGTTTGCTTACAATCCTCTTGAATAAATTCAACTTAATCTATTTTTAGTCAACTTTATACAAAAATAGAAAATAAATTACAATAGTGTCCAAAATATCTCCTTAAATATGAAAAAACCTGACAATTTTGCGATTGTCAGGTTTTTATTAAATCTATTTTTTAAGAATCTTAAAGCTGTGTCGGGCTTTCGGGAGCCTGTATTTCGCTTTCTTCTTCTTTCTCTTTGATCTGAGGTGTTTCCTCTACAATTGGCTGATCTTTTTCAGGAATAGTATTGGTTACAGGTTTCTCTGTCAATTCAGGATCCCATGCTCTTTTTCCGAAAATCTCTTCCAGGTCTTCACGGAAGATCACTTCTTTTTCAAGCAATTTACTTGCTAAAGCGTCAAGCTTATCTTTATTCTCGTCAAGAATTCTTACCGCTCTCTCATATTGATTTTCGATGATTGATTTGATCTCTGCATCAATTTTTGTGGCGGTTTCTTCAGAATAAGGCTTTCCGAAATTGTATTCAGACTGGCCTGAGCTGTCATAGTAAGAAATATTACCGATATTCGGGCTTAATCCGTAGATTGTAACCATTGCCTGAGCTCTCTTTGTTACGGTTTCCAGATCAGAAAGTGCTCCTGTAGAAATATTATTGAAGATCACCTGCTCTGCTGCTCTACCTCCCAATGTTGCACACATTTCGTCCAGCATCTGTTCAGTAGTGGTAAGCTGTCTTTCTTCAGGAAGGTACCACGCTGCTCCCAGTGAACGTCCTCTGGGAACGATCGTCACCTTTAAAAGTGGAGATGCGTGCTCTACCAGCCAAGAGATCGTAGCGTGCCCGGCTTCGTGGTAAGCCACTCTTCTTTTTTCAGAAGGTTTGATTGCTTTATTTTTCTTTTCAAGACCACCGATGATTCTGTCTACAGCATCAAGGAAATCCTGTTTTGTTACTGAAGTATGGTTGTTTCTTGCTGCGATAAGTGCTGCTTCATTACAAACGTTGGCAATATCTGCTCCACTGAATCCTGGAGTCTGTTTGGCAAGAAACTCTCTGTCTACATTATCATCAAGTTTGATCTTTTTCAGGTGAACATCAAAGATCTGTCTTCTTTCGTGAAGTTCCGGAAGGTCTACATAAATAGATCTGTCAAAACGTCCTGCTCTCATCAGAGCTTTATCAAGGATATCCGCTCTGTTGGTTGCTGCCATTACGATAACGTTGGTATCTGTTCCGAAACCATCCATTTCAGTAAGAAGCTGGTTCAAAGTATTTTCTCTTTCGTCGTTTCCACCGGAAAAATTATTTTTCCCTCTGGCACGTCCGATAGCATCAATCTCATCAATGAAGATAATGGCCGGAGATTTTGCTTTTGCCTGAGCAAAAAGATCTCTTACTCTGGAAGCTCCTACCCCAACAAACATTTCAACGAAATCGGAACCTGAAAGTGAGAAAAACGGAACTTTAGCTTCCCCTGCAACCGCTTTCGCCAACAAGGTTTTACCAGTTCCCGGAGGTCCTACTAAAAGAACTCCTTTAGGAATTTTACCTCCCAGTTTTGTATATTTTTCAGAGTTTTTCAAGAAATCCACTACTTCCTGAACTTCTTCTTTAGCACCTTCCAATCCTGCAACATCCTTGAATGTTACCTGAATTCTTTCTTTTTCGTCAAAAAGCTTTGCCTTAGATTTTCCGATAGAGAAAATTTGTCCACCAGGACCTCCGCCTCCACCCATCTTTCTGAAAAGAAGGAAGTAGAATAATCCAAGAATAGAAATCCAAACCAATGCAGGAACCAGGATGTCCATTAATGCACTCTTACCTGTACCGTAATCTTTAGTTGTTTTAATAACCGGATTACTGGCTTTGACCTGTTCAAATTTCTGAAGGAAAAGTTGAAGGTCTCCATATTTCACAGAAAAATCTGCTTTAGGAGCCATTTCGAAGGCAGAAAGAGGGTTGTTTTCTTTTCCGGCTTTGGAAACCATTGCCGATTTTGCTTCTTTTGTTAGGAAAACATCAGCTTTCTCTATGTCTTTGTATATAATTATATTCTGGACTTTGCCCGCCTGCATTTCTCTAAAGAAACCATCTTCATCAATAGATTTTGCTGCATCACCTCCAAGGAAATTGGAGCCAAAGAATAGCAAAAGAGCTACGATTGCAATAGGAAAGAACCAGTTGAATCCTTTATTATTCATTTAGACTTTTTAAAATTTTTATTATTCATTTTCAATTCTGGTAATGACTGCGTCACCCCAAAGTTCTTCTATGTCGTAGTACTCACGTACCTGTTTCTGGAATATATGAACCACCACTGAAACGTAATCCACCAAAACCCACATCGCATTTTCGGTACCTTCTACGTGCCAAGGTCTGTCCTGCAGTTCGTTTCTTACTTTCTTCTCTACACTTCCTGCCAATGCAGCCACCTGTGTATTTGAGTTTCCGCTACATATCACGAACGTCTCTGCTACGGAGTTTTCGATGTTTGAAAGATCGAAGATCATAATGTCTTCCCCTTTTACATCCTGGATAGCTTCAACGATTTTATCTATTAACGCTTGTTTTTCTGCTGTTTTATTCATTAAAAAAATACTATAATCTGCAAATTTATTGTTTTTTCTTTACTTTAACCTTACTTTTACCCTCTTAATCTCTTAAAGTTTTCTTAAATGAGCCAACTCTTTTACCTGAAAGAATGTTCTTCTACTAATGACGAAATATCAAAGTTTTTACTTTACGGAGATTCAAATTTTATAGGACTTCATACTTTTAATCAAACTAAAGGCCGTGGTCAGTATGGAAATATCTGGACTCAGACTGCCGGAAAAAATCTGGCTTATACGCTGGCAGTGAATACTCAGAACATCCTGTGCTCCGACTTTATGTTCAATTATTATACCGCAATGGTGATCCGGGATTTCCTTGCCATATTGTCTGACTCTGAGGTAAAAATCAAATGGCCGAATGATATCATCCTTAAAGGTAAAAAAATCGTTGGAATTTTAATAGAAAAGAAAAAAATTAATCAAAATAATTATTTCATCATCGGAGCTGGAATCAACATTCTGCAGGAAAATTTTGATGAAATATCCAATGCAGGATCACTTCTGACGCAGACAGGAATCCAATTTGATCTGGAAGAACTTGCCTTAAACCTTCATGAATATTTGTGTGAAAAGCTTAAAAACATACCTTCAGATCAGGAAATCCTGGATGGATTTAATAAAAACCTTTTCAGAAAAGATCAGATATCGGTCTTTGAAATTGAAAAAGCGCGACAAAATGGCATTATCCGGCGTGCAGACGAAAAGGGTGAACTCTGGATCGAACTGGAAGACGGAATGCATTCCTTTTATCACAAAGAAGTAAAATTACTTTACTGATTCGCTCTCTTGATATACAAATAAAGGGTAAGCGGTAAAAACACCATATTAGGCAGCCACATGGCTACAGCCGGAGACAAACTTTTATTTTCCGAAACCACTTTTAAGGCTTCGAATGAAAACACGAAAATGAAGGCTAGTGAGATCCCTATTGCAAGATTAACTCCTAATCCTCCTCTTTTCTTCTGTGATGACAGGGAAAGCGCCAGAAATGTCAGAATAATGATTGAAACAGGCATGGAAGTCCTCTGGTGAAGTTCATTCAGGTAAGAGTTCAGGTTGCTGTTTCCTCTTTCTTTTTCTCTTTCGATAAATTTCAAAAGTTCCGGAGTGGTTTTATTTTGTCCTAAGAGCTCGTTAGGGAAAAGTTCTTCCGGCGAATGCCCGTAATTTTTCCTTAATTCTATTCCGTTTCCGAGTTTTTCGGTATTGTCTTTATTGATTGTTTTTTCCAGATAGTTATTTAGAACAAACTGTTTTTTAGCTTTATCCCAATACACTTCACTTGCCTTCAGCTCATAAGTCATTTTTCTGTCTTTATCATATTTCTGATAGACAAAACTCGACCCTCTTTTTTCTCTTTTATTCCAGGAATCAACGAAGATATACTCCGTCTTACTCAGCTGTGAAGAAGCAGGTGCCGTTCCTAAAATCTTTTCTTTATTGGCTGCATTATACGTATACGCTTCCAATTCATTTTTCTTGATATTGGCCCACGGCAGCACCATATGATAGACTACAAGAGCAATCAACCCAATAAAAATGGAAGTAACCAGATAAGGCTTGGAAAATCTGTGAAAACTGGCTCCACTACTGATAATAGCAACAATTTCAGTATTATTTGCCATCCTGGAGGTAAAATAGATCACCGAAATAAATACCAGAATGGAAAGGAAAGTCACCACAAGATTGATGATCCAGAAAGGGTAAAAATGAATAAGAAAATAGGTCAGATCCAGTTTCGGATCAATGGCCTTGGCATTTTCTATCCTTGGAATCTTCTGCTGAACATCGATTACCAATACGACTATAGACAATAATACCAACATGAAACTGAAAGTTCCAAGGTATTTTTTAATGATATATCTGTCTACAATTTTAAGCATATTTTTTTACAGTCTTTGTCTGAGAACCGGTACTACAGAGTTTTTCCATTCGTAGAAATCACCTGCCATAATATGTTCTCTGGCTACTTTTACCAAATCGAGATAGAATGCAAGGTTATGAATCGAAGCAATCTGTTTTGCCAGATATTCTTTAGATACAAACAGGTGGCGAAGATACGCTTTTGAATATTCACGATCTACAAAACTGGTTCCAAATTCATCCAAAGGCGAAAAATCGCGTTTCCATTTTTCATTTTTAAGGTTCATCACCCCTTGCCATGTGAAAAGCATTGCATTTCTTGCATTTCTTGTAGGCATTACGCAATCCATCATATCAATTCCCAGCCCGATCGATTCAAGGATATTCCACGGAGTTCCTACTCCCATCAGGTATCTTGGTTTCTCTTTTGGAAGGATATCTGTCACTTCATCAGTGATTCTGTACATTTCTTCTTCAGGCTCTCCAACAGAAAGTCCTCCGATCGCGTTCCCTTCTGCCCCTGCTTCGGAAATCACTTCTGCAGAGATTTTTCTAAGATCAGAATAGGTAGATCCCTGAACAATCGGGAAAAGTCTTTGCTTATGTCCGTATAATTCAGGATTATCATTCGTCCATTCAATACATCTTTTCAGCCAGCGGTGGGTAAGCTCCATCGATGATTTTGCCTGGTTGTAATCACAAGGGTAAGGTGTACATTCATCAAAAGCCATGAAAATATCGGCTCCGATCTGTCTTTGAATTTCCATTGATCTTTCCGGAGAGAACATGTGGTAACTTCCGTCGATGTGAGATTTGAATCTCGCACCTTCTTCTGTCATCTTTCTGTTGCTTGCCAATGAAAATACCTGAAAACCTCCAGAATCAGTAAGGATAGGAAGATCCCAGTTCATGAATTTGTGTAAACCACCTGCATCCTGCATCGTTTCCATGCCCGGACGAAGGTAAAGGTGATAAGTATTTCCCAGAATAATCTGAGCTTTAATGTCTTCTTTTAATTCTCTCTGATGAACTGTCTTTACACTTGCTACAGTTCCCACAGGCATAAAAATAGGAGTTTGAATCTTCCCGTGATCTGTGGTAATTTCCCCTGCTCTTGCTTTTCCTTCAGAGGTTTTTTCTATATTAAAAAATTTCATCTTTATACTTGTTTATACACTGTTTTACCAGTGATTTTTTGTATCGCAGAAACTTCTGTGTCCATTTTACCTTACTACAGGCATTACAGCACCATTCTGTTTCAGCTTATCCTTCACATATTTATCTGCTTTGGGATCTTTTTTCAGCAATATTTCCTGTGCGTCATTAGCGATCCCGTCCATTTCTTCTTTAATTACATAGTATTTGAAACTGTTAACAAAATCATCAGGTGCGACCTTATGTGATTTCAAGACAGCTCTTGTCCCCGCTTCCATATTTTTGTCAGGATAGATAAAGATAGCCTGATCGTTGATCGCAAGATCGGCAATGATTTCTGCCATCAAACCTTTATCGACCAGATTTTTGGGCTTATCAATATAATCGCCGCACGAAAACAGGCCCAGCAAAACGAAAATAAAGATTAACTTTTTCATCAGTTTCATAATCTGTTGATGATTGATTTCCATTTTAAGTTCAATACTCCAAAAACTGCTTCATGGATAATTCCGCCGTTCATTTTACTTTCTCCTAAAATCCTGTTGGTAAATATAATAGGAACTTCTACAATTCTGAAACCTTTTTTAAAAGCTCTGAATTTCATTTCAATCTGGAATCCGTATCCTTTCAGTTTTACATTATCCAATCCTATCTCTTCCAGTACTTTTCTTGAAAAGCAGACAAATCCTGCTGTGGTATCATGAATAGGAAGGCCTAGTACAAACCGTACATATTTTGAGGCGAAGTAAGAAAGCAGTACTCTTCCCATGGGCCAGTTCACTACATTTACTCCCTTTGAATAACGGGATCCGATGGCCATATCTGCATTTCTGCAGGCTTCAAAAAGTTTCGGCAGATCGTTAGGATTGTGTGAAAAATCGGCATCCATCTCAAAAATATAATCATATTTATTTTCGATGGCCCATTTAAATCCATGAATATAAGCCTTTCCCAGTCCATCTTTCACATGTCTTACTGACAAGTGGAGATAATGCGGATATTTCTTCTGCAATTCTTTTACAACTTCTGCTGTTCCGTCGGGAGAAGAATCATCTACTACTAAGATATGAAAGTCATCCTCCAATGCAAAAACCGCGGAAATAATATTTTCAATATTTTCCTTTTCGTTATAGGTTGGGATGATGACGAGTTTTTTCATTTCAGTTTGCAAAGATAGTTTATTTAACCTTTTTATTTTATACAAAATAATCTATAATTTTGCAAAAATATTTCTCGGGGATTAAGCGGATGAAACAGATCCTTTTATTCAACAGATCTGAACAATACGTAAAATCGATGAGAGCAAATATTTTAACTGCAGATTCATGGATCCTGTGACAGGAAAATCTGTGCCGGGCTGTGTTATCTGAAGTTAAATAATAAATAAAAAAATTAAATTTTGCCATCATCACAACACTTCATCAATCACGTAAGAATACCTGAAAATAATGATTGGGTAATCTTTATCCTTGTGGGCTGTATATTTTTATACGTTTTTATGATGAACGTCATAGAAAGAGATGCCAGTCTCAGAGATTTTCTGCTTCAGAAATATTTTGATGCAAGCAACAACCTTCCCAGCTGGATCATCACCTCCTGTGTGACTACACTTACTCTGTCTGTATTAATTTCACAGTATGTTCCTGTAGTACCGAAATATATTGCGGATCTTCAGCTTTTGGGATATCAGCTTAATAAATTGGGTTATACTTTGCTGGCAGTGCTGTTTTTTTATTTAGTAAAATCAACATTAGGTTTTTTATTTTACCAAAGTATAGGGGATGGAAAAAAATGGACTATTTTTTATTTTACCTCCACAAAGTTCTATTTTATTCTTTCATTTTTGTTAATAATTCTTTGTGTAGCCCATTATTACTTCCCGATAGACAGAAATAAAATGTTTTTATATTATTTCTGCTTCTTCGCTTTTGTATTCATTTTCAAAGTCTTTTTCTATTTATTTCACAAGAACAAGATTCTTCCTGAAAAATGGTATTATAAATTTTTGTATATTTGCACCCTCCAAATCGCACCATTATTATTGCTTTGGAAGTTGTTATTTTTTTAATAAAAGTCAATGATGAGAATAAAGTCTATATTGGTTTCTCAACCAGCGCCTAGTGAGTCTTCTCCATATCTGGATATAGCGAAGAAGGAAAAAATAAAGATTGATTTCCGTCCATTTATCCACGTCGAAGGGGTTGACAATAAAGAGCTCAGAACACAGAAAATAGATCTGACGCAGTATACCGGTATTATTTTTACCAGTAAAAATGCGATTGACCATTACTTCAGATTAGCAGAGGAATTGCGTTTTGCCGTTCCGGATACGATGAGATACATCTGCCAGTCGGAAGCAATTGCCAACTATCTTCAAAAGCATATCGTGTACAGAAAAAGAAAAATCAGCTTTGGGGAGAAGAACTTCTCAGACCTGCTTCCTCTTTTCAAAAAATTCCCGACTGAAAAATATCTGCTGCCATCTTCAGATGTTTTGAGCCCGGATATTGTAAAAACCATGGATGCATCTAATGTAGACTGGACAAGAGCAATTATGTACCGTACCGTATGCAGCGACCTTACGGATATCAATGTCAAAGATTATGACATGCTGATTTTCTTCAGCCCGCAGGGAATCAAATCACTGCAACAAAATTTTCCTGACTTCAAGCAGGATGAAACAAAGATCGGAGTTTTCGGAAACACGACTTTGGCAGCTGCGGAAGAAGCAGGATTAAAAGTAGATTTAATGGCACCAACGAAGGAAACTCCTTCTATGACAATGGCCCTTGAAAAGTATATTAAAGCACTTCACAAATAGTCTTTAATTATAAAAATACAGTGAACCATCTTTTCAATAAAGGAAAGATGGTTTTTTTTTACCTAAATTTGAACAAAAATTAATATTGAAAGGATTTCTGGTTAAATTACTTACTTTCAGAAGAAAAAGTATAAGAACATTCTATGCAATAAAAAAATAAAAATACCCCGGATGAAAGCTCCACAGGCAAAAAAAATTGAAAAAATATTAGAAAAACACGGCGATAGAAGAACTGATAATTACTTTTGGCTGAATGAAAGGGAAAACCCTGAAGTGATCCAATACATTGAGGAGGAAAATGCCTACGAAGAATTCATCATGAAAGATACGGAAGCTCTTCAGGAAGAGCTTTTCGAAGAGATGAAAGCCCGCTACAAAAAGGACGATGAGTCTCTGCCTTATTTCTTTAATGAGTACTGGTATATTGTGCGTTATGAAGAGGGCAAAGAATATCCTATCTTCTGCAGAAAGTACAAAAGCCTTGAGAATGATGAGGAAATTGTACTTGACGTTAATATTCTGGCAGACGGCAAAGAGTTTTTTGAAGTAGGAAGTGTAGCAGTAAGCCCCAATAACGAACTGGCTTCTTTTTCTTCAGATGATGTAGGAAGAAGAATTTATACGCTTAATTTTAAAAATTTAAAGACAGGAGAAATTTTGCCGGATACGATCCCTAATACTACAGGGAAAGCCGTTTGGGCAAATGATAACCAGCATATTTTTTACATCAGAAAAGACAAAAGCCTTCGTGCATTTCAGGTATACAGGCACAAGCTGGGAACAGATTCAGCGGAAGATGTTCTGATTTTCCATGAAGAAGATGAGACTTTTGATGTCAATGTATTTAAGACAAAATCATTAGAGTATATTTTCATTGCAAGCTCAAGCACTATTTCGGATGAACATCGTTTTATTCCTTCAGACAATGTATTTGCAGAATGGACGGTGATCCAGCCAAGGATAGATGATCTTGAATATTCAGTAGAGCATTATGAAGACGAATTTTATATCATTACCAATGCGGATGATGCGATCAATTTCAAGATTGTAAAGGCAAAGATTGATAACTGCAGCATGGAAAACTGGGTTGATGTGATTCCGCACCGTGCAGAAGTTTTACTGGAAGGTTTTGAGATCTTTAAAGATTATCTGGTTCTTGAGGAAAGAGAAAGAGGATTGCTTCAGATCAAAATCATTGACGAGAAAACACAGGAGTCTTACTACTTACCTTTCTCCGATCCTACTTATACAGCTTATATCGGGATCAATCTGGAATTTGATACGGAAATTTTACGCTATGGATATACTTCCCTTACACAGCCTAGTTCCACGTATGAGTACAACATGAAGGAAAAGACGACAAAACTTCTGAAACAACAGGAAGTTTTGGGTGGAAAGTTTGCTCCTGAAAATTATATTTCGGAGAGAATCTGGGCAGATTCAAGAGATGGAAAGACAAAAGTTCCTATTTCCCTGGTTTATCATAAAGACACTAAGAAATCACCTGACACTCCGCTTCTTTTATATGGATATGGAAGCTACGGACATACTGTTGATGCCAGCTTTTCCAATGTAAGATTGTCTTTGCTGGATAGAGGATTTATTTATGCTATTGCTCACATCCGTGGTGGAGAATATCTGGGAAGAGAATGGTATGAAGACGGGAAGATGCTGTTTAAGAAAAATACATTTTTTGATTTTATTGATGCCGGAAAATACCTGATCAGGGAAAATTATACTTCATCAAAACACATGTATGCGATGGGAGGAAGTGCCGGCGGATTGCTGGTAGGCGCTGTGGTAAATTATGAACCTCAGTTATTCAACGGAATTGTGGCACAGGTACCTTTTGTAGATGTTGTTACAACCATGCTGGATGATACGATTCCTTTGACAACCGGAGAATATGATGAGTGGGGAAATCCTAATGATAAGGAATACTATCATTACATGAAAGACTACTCTCCTTATGATAATGTAGAAGCGAAAGATTATCCTCATATGCTGATCACTACAGGATTCCATGATTCTCAGGTACAATACTGGGAGCCTGCAAAATGGACCGCCAAATTAAGAGAATTAAAAACGGACAATAATATTTTAATCTTCAAAACTGATATGAGCTCCGGACATGGAGGGGCAAGCGGAAGATTTGAATCTCTGAAAGAAGATGCACTGGAGTATGCGTTTCTTTTAAAGATAAATGATAATTGATAAAAGATAATTGATATGAGTATGGACAACAACTACAACCAGATGTTTGCACAAAAGACTAAATCTTTAACCATTGCAATCATTAATGAGTTGTCTGATATTTCATATTCTGATAAAATATCAAATATAAGGAAACAAGTTTTCAGATCTGTTTCATCCACAGCAAGCAACTATAGAGCAATGTGCAGAGCCAGATCTACCAAAGAAAAATATTCCAAAATATGCATTGTTGTAGAAGAAGCTGACGAAACTTTATTCTGACTGGAGTTAATAGATGAACTCCATATACTAAAAAAAGAAAATTTAGATATTCTTATTAACGAAGCCAGTGAAATTTTGAAAGTAACCTCTGCTTATAAAAAGAAATTAGGTGAAGAATTAAAACGTTAACAAGATCAATTATTAATCATCATTTATCAATTATATGAACGAAGCTGAATACTGGAAAAAAATAGAACAATTCTTTGAAGACAATTTCCAGACAGAGAAGAACCCGCCCATTGAAACCCTTTTATTTCTGATAGGGTTGCAGGAACTGGGAAGCGGCCAGCAAAAATATACGAAAGAAGACAAGGTAAACCTGATTCATATTGCAGTCTGCAGATTGCTTGAGCCTTTTGGATATTATAAATTTACCCACTATGAAGACGGATGGCCCCACTTTGAAACTGTGGAAGAACTTCCGGAACTCAAGCCTAATGAGCAGACTTTGCTTATGAAAAAGGCGATTATACAGTACTTTCAGGAAGAAGAGCTTTTGTAAAAGCAGGAAGCGTGAAGATGGAAGCAGGAAGTTAATCCCTGGCGATAAATAAAAAGAGGGTTTTCCAATGGAAAATCCTCTTTTTTATAAATAAGTGCTTTTTACATTTTCAAAATCATCCAATCAATTCTTCCAATTGATTCAGTCCTATTTTAAAGCCTTCTTCAAATCCCATATCCATAAGCTTTTTCATCACTTCAGGAGAATGGTAATGGATATTGATGGTTACTTTAGTTCCTTCCTCCACTCCGGTAAAGCCAATCAGCCATTTTGACCTTGGGAAGTCTTCATTGATATTGCCTTTTTCATCACAGAAAGCACTCATCCAGTCAAGACTTCTATGTTCTGTAATTTCTCCATATTGAGTTTGAGCATACATAGGTCCTTTTTCACCGTTTGGACCTACCATTGTGTACATCCAGATGCCTCCTTCCTTGAAATCCTGACTTACCGTTTCACATTTCCACGGTTTAGGTCCCCACCATTGATCCAATAATCTTGCTTGTGTAAAATAGTTCCATACGGTTGAAACATCAGCCTTAAAAATCTTCATAACATAAGCACTTGATGCATCAAAATCTTTGTTGAAAATGATCGTAGATTCCATATATATTTATTTTTATTAAAGTTAGCATTTTATTTATTGAAAGGACTTTTCATATGACAAGTAAAAGATAATTCATAAATAATTGTTAAAAAACACTCTTTTAAGAAAAAAAAAACAATTTTTTGGCTCGTTTTTTGTTTATGTACTCTTAAAAAAATTAATTTTAACATTCATTTTTCCAAAACATATATATTTTAAAT
This sequence comes from Chryseobacterium sp. CS3K3.1, assembly GCF_059515165.1. Classification (NCBI taxonomy): domain Bacteria; kingdom Pseudomonadati; phylum Bacteroidota; class Flavobacteriia; order Flavobacteriales; family Weeksellaceae; genus Chryseobacterium; species Chryseobacterium sp. CS3K3.1. The sequence continues at coordinate 201,008 of NZ_JCAKRV010000001.1, forward strand.
AATGAATAACAAATTCATCCCAATAATTTCAGTGTTTATGACGATCTCACTGATTGTCTTTGTAACGCTCCAATTTTATTGGTTGAAAGGCTATTATGGCGTACTGGAACAGGATTTTTCAAATAAAGTGTATGCGGTTTTGGAAAGTACTTCAAAAAGTATTGAAGAGATTGAAGCTGACAAATACCTGAATCAGGATTATAAAGATTTCAGAAAAAACATTCTTGCGAACAGCAAACAGCCGTCTTTAACTACCATTCAGCAAGTAGAAGACTCCGGTACTCAAAGACAGATTATTTATTCCAAAAATATTATTGAAAAAACGCAGCTGCCTATTTCTCAAAAAGGAGATTCTATCAAGCTGACGACTTTGTATACAGACGAAGCTGCTTATAAAATAAAAAGAGATACCACCAATCGCGAACTTTTAACGCAAGATATCAATCAGGAAATTGAGACGGGAGATTATTCCATGAAAGAGTTTGTGAAAGTATATGGAAACAACCTTCCTATTACTAAAAGAGTAGACCCGAAAACCCTTGACTCCGTTATTGCCAAAGAACTGAAAATAAGAGGTATCACTGCCAAGTTCGGATATGGAGTCCTGGATCGTAATAATAAGCTTACAAGCATTGCCAATAAGGCTTATAAAGAAAAGAAAGACAGTAATACCTACAGCTTTCCTCTGTTTGCCGATAAGAAAAATACATTATACAGCCTTGCCCTGGTATTTCCTAAAAAAGAATATTCCCTGGCGATGAACAACTGGCCGATGCTTTTGGGAACATTCCTTTCTCTCCTTACCATTCTTGGGATTTATATTATTTCCATCAATTATATGATGAGGCAGAAAAAACTTGCTGAAGTAAAAACAGACTTCATCAACAACATGTCTCACGAGTTTAAGACACCATTGGCAACCATTTCTGTAGCCACGGATTCTTTGGCTAATGACAAAATTGCCACCAATCCGGATAAGGTAAAATACTATTCCGAACTGATCAAGCAGGAGAATTTAAGGATGAAAAAGCAGGTGGAAAATGTACTTAACATGTCCAAGCTTGAGCGAAATGAAGTGGAATTATTTTTAAAAGAGACCAACGTAAGAGAGCTGATCAAAAAAACGACAGAATCTTTCAACCTGATTGTACAACAAAGGAATGGAACCCTTACGCAGAAGTTCACGGCCACTCAGTATAATTTTAAAATAGATGAATTCCACATCTCCAATATGCTGGTCAACTTACTGGATAATGCCAATAAATATTCTCCTGAAGCACCGGAAATACATGTGGAAACAAGAAATGAAGGACACTGGTATGTGATTGAAATTTCCGATAAAGGAATGGGAATGGATACACAGAATAAAACCAAAATTTTCGAAAAATTCTTCAGGGAAGAAACCGGAAATATTCACAACGTAAAAGGCCAGGGACTGGGACTTTCTTATGTTAAGAAAATTGTAGAACTGCACAAAGGACAGATTATTGTAGACTCTCATAAAGGAAAAGGAAGTACGTTTACGATAAAACTGCCGATGAGCTAGAAAAATTAATGATAGATGATAAACGATAAATGATACAGATCTCTTTCACATCAGTTATCAAGGATCATTCATCAATTATAAAGTTAAACCAAATATCAAAATATAGAAGATAGAGTGAGGAAGTTCATTCTTAATTGTTAATTTTTAATTATTAAAATTATGAGCAACAGAATATTATTAGTAGAGGACGATCAGAGTTTCGGGGCGGTGCTTAAAGATTATTTGACCATCAATAATTTTGAAGTGACTCTTGCCACTGACGGGGAGCAGGGACTTAAAGAATTTACAGAAAATGAATTCGATATCTGCATATTTGACGTAATGATGCCTAAAAAAGACGGATTTTCATTAGCGGAAGACGTGAAAAAGATTGATAAAAATACACCTATCATTTTCCTTACTGCAAGAAACATGAGAGAAGATATCCTGAAGGGATATCAGTTAGGTGCTGATGATTATATTACAAAACCTTTTGATACTGAGCTTCTTTTATACAAAATAAAAGCAATTCTTCAGAGAAGTTCTACCTTGGAAAATGAGGAACAGGAGCAGTTCAAAATCAGTAATATTTTCTTTGACTCTATGCTGAGACAGCTGAAAGTAGGTGATAAAGAATATAAACTTTCTCCTAAAGAAAATGAATTATTAAAACTTCTTTGCATTCACAGAAACGATTTCATGCCGAGAGATCTTGCTTTAAGAAAGATCTGGAAAAAAGAAAATTATTTTACAGCAAGAAGTATGGACGTTTATATTGCCAAGCTTCGTAAGTTATTAAAAGACGACGAAGGATTGGAAATCATCAACGTTCACGGGGAAGGATTTAGACTTTTGGTAAAAAATTAATCCAAAAATCAAATTATAAGTATAAAATTAGCAAAACAATTGAAAATGTTTTGCTAATTTTGTTTCATACCCATGGATATGAAGAATACATTTATAGGTTTGATCGCCGTATCACTCTTAGCTGCATCCTGTAAAAAGGATGAAAGAGCTACTTACTTAAAAGAAGAAGCCAACGCTGGCCAGCCCAACGTAGCTCTAAATACCACCTCAAAAACCGCTCTGATGGAACAGGCAGGCATCCAGTCCAACGCTGCTCCTGCTCCTATGACCACTGCTCCGGGAATGAATCCTCCACACGGGCAACCGGGACACCGATGCGATATTCCGGTAGGACAACCTTTGAATGGGCAACCTGCCGCAGCCACTCCTGCAACACAAAATGTAAATGTGAGCGGGGGCAATACCATCCAGATTGATCCGAATGCTGTATCACCGGGAAAAATCACCCTTGATAATAACGGGAAGCAGGTAAAAACCGCACCAGGAATGAATCCTCCACACGGACAGCCTGGACACCGATGCGATATTCCCGTGGGACAGCCCTTAAACAGTAAGCCCGCTTCTGCGCCACAGGCAGTGCAAAATGCAGTTCAAGCAACTTCAAGTCCGGCTCCTGCATCTGCAGTACAGAATCTCGCAATGGGAGAAAAACCGAAACTGAACCCGGCACACGGAGAACCCTGGCACAGCTGCTCTCTAAAAGTTGGTGATCCTTTGCCATAAATTTTGTATTTTTGCAGAGATGAAGCTGTTTCACCTACTTGCCATAGTTTTTTGTCTGGGAGTCTTTCTGATTCCCAAGGATTATTTCTATGCACAGGAAATGCAGGAAACATGCTGTAAAGCAGAATCTTCCAAGAAAATGGACTGCTGTAAAAATCATTCTTCAAAAAAAGACAGCAAACATGATAACACAAAATCATGTAATGATGACTGCTGCTCATCATGCATTGCCTGCTATACTTTTATTGAAACCCCTTTTTCAAAAAATCTACGTCTGGAACTGTCTTATTACAAAGCGAATAAGAATCCTCAGTTTCAATATTCAGATCCTTATCTTTCAGACCGTTTGAAGGAAATCTGGCAACCGCCCAAGATAGGTTAATTAAATACCATGGGTTCATTATGCCTTATAATGAACTGTTTTTTAATTAATTAAAACTTTAAACAAAATGAAATTATATATTTCCAGGTTCATACTTGGTGCATTATTCCTATTTACACAATGTATATCTGCTCAAACACTTTCAAAAAATCAGTTCAAGGTAAAGGGGAACTGTGAAATGTGCAAAACAAGAATTGAAAGTGCCGCTAAAAAAGCGGGCGCAAAAACAGCAGTGTACTCCATTGATCTTCAGACATTAACCTTTGAAACAGACAAAGCATCCGCTGATGATATTCTGAAAAAAGTAGCAGAAGCAGGACATGATAATGAGAAATTTAAGGCTTCTGATACAACCTATGAAGGACTTCCGGGATGTTGTCATTACGACAGAGATCTGCAGCCTTCACAGGCAGAAACCAACCATGAGCACCATGCAGATGCTACTATTTCCGCTAAAAAAGAGAATGAATTCTATGTAAGAGGAAACTGTGCTTCTTGTAAAGCCAGAATTGAAAAAGCATCCAAAGATGCCGGTGCCGATACTGCAGAATGGAATGCGGGGAAACAAACGGTTACTTTACATTTTGACCCTTCAAAAACCTCATCAGATAAGATTTTAAAGGCTATTGCTGATGCAGGACATGATAATGAAAAATACAAAGCTTCAGATGCTGTTTACAACGGACTTCCGGGATGCTGTCTTTATGACAGAGAGTTTACTTTCGGGCAGCCTAATCCAAAGGTTCATTACGAAGAAGCAACAAAGCATGACGACCATAAAGACAATGAGACTTCCCCAGCTAAAGAGGATCATTCTCAACATGAAAAAAGTATTGATGGTGTTGTCGTAACAGGTTCTAAGGCAGCGACCGCTTTAAGTAAGAAAGAAGCCGGACTTGTTTTTAATATTGATAAAAAAGAGCTGTTAAAGGCCGCTTGCTGTAATCTGTCTGAAAGCTTCGAAACCAATGCAACGGTAGATGTTTCTTTCAGCAATGCGGTTACGGGAACAAAACAGCTGAAAATGCTTGGTCTGGATCAGAAATACACGAGTTTGACAAAAGAACAATTACCTGAAATCAGAGGTCTGGCTTCTGCATATGGCTTAAATTTTATCCCGGGAAGGTGGATTGAAAGTATTCAGCTTACCAAAGGAGGAAGTACCGTAACGAACGGCTATGAAAGCATCACAGGACAGATCAACACTGAACTTCTGAAGAATGCCAAGACACCTGAAACGTCGCTGAACCTTTTTTCTGATTTTAATGGAAGAGCAGAAATCAATATTACCAATGTTTCCCCTATCAACGATAAATGGTCGCAAACCTTTCTTCTCCACGGCAACGGAACTTTCGGGAATACGGATATGAATGATGACGGCTTTCTGGACAGACCGAAAGGAACACAGATCAATGCAGCGTATTTGTTGAATTATAACGACCTTGAAAAGTCGGGATTCGGGTCTCACTTTGGAATTAATTTTATCAGGGATGAAAGAACGGCAGGACAGATTGGTTTTGATAAAAAACTGGGTCAGGACAAACAGCCTTTTTATGGGGTTGGAATCGACATTTCAAGATTTCAGGTCTGGAACAAAACAGGATATGTTTTTAAAGGAAAACCTTACCAGAGTATCGGCTGGATGAACCAGTATGTGTATCACCAGCAGGACAGCTTTTTCGGATTGAGAAATTATGCGGGACAACAACACACATATTATTCCAATTTAATTTTTGAAAGTATCATCGGAAATACCAACCATAAGTATAAGGCTGGAGCAAGTTTCTTATATGACGGTTATAAAGAAACATATTTGCTGGATGATATGAGAAGAAATGAAATTGTACCGGGAATTTTTGCTGAATATACTTTAACAGGGTTAAAATATACTTTAGTAGCGGGTTCAAGAGTAGATTTTCACAATCTGGCAGGAACCCAGTTTACGCCAAGATTGAACTTTAAATATGACTTTACGCCTCAAACTATTTTAAGACTTTCTGCCGGAAGAGGATTCAGAACTGCAAATGTTTTTGCGGAAAGCCAGCAGTATTTTGCTTCCAACAGAGCGATTACTATTTTACCTAACGGAGGAAATATTTATGGATTAAGACCTGAAATCGCATGGAATTATGGGGCGAGTTTACAACAGGAATTTAAGTTATTCGGAAGAAAATCGAGCATTGTTGCAGACTTCTTCAGAACAGATTTCCAGGATCAGGTATTGGTAGATCTGGATCAATCTCCTCAACAACTGACATTTTATAATCTGGATGGAAAGTCTTTTGCCAATTCATTCCAGACCCAATGGGATTTCATGCCTGTCAAAAATCTTGAAGTAAGACTTGCTTATAAATATTATGATGTACAGGCTGATTATATCGGCGGAAGAAGAGAAGTTCCTTTTATGGCGAAGCACAGAGGTTTTGTGAACCTGGCCTATTCGACCAATAAAAATGATAATGGCGGATTCTGGAGTTTTGATACGACTTTAAACTGGGTTGGAAAGCAAAGACTTCCTGATACTTCAACGAATCCGGCAGAGTTTCAACTGCCAACGTATTCGGAATCGTATGCGGTTCTTAATGCTCAGATTTCAAGAAATTTCAATAAAAAAATCAGGGCTTATTTAGGAGGAGAAAACCTTACTTCTTACTATCAGAAAAATGCGATTGTAGATTTTAAAAATCCTTTCGGAAGCTATTTTGATGGAGGAATGGTATATGCTCCGATTATGAAGGCGAACTTCTATGTGGGACTGGATGTGACGTTTTAAAGGCTGGAAGCTGGAAGAATGATGCTGAGTGTACCTACAACCAAGTAAAGTTTTATCTTACTGAGGATAATAGCTGAATACACAAAAACCTTATAGGTTTCAGAAACCTATAAGGTTTGATTTTTATCATAAGCAGGTAAAATTCGCCACTCATAGCGGAGAAAATCCAAAAGTTTTGAAAACCACCAGGAACTCCCCTCTTCCATCCTCAAGCTTCCTAACTGAATAAAAATTCCGCTTCAATGAAGCGGAATTTTTATTTATCTTCCAAAGTCGTCCTGTACTCTTACAATATCATCTTCATCTGAAGGATTGGATGCATCGGTATGCTGCCAGATTTCAGCTACAATTCCCCAGCCTGCAAGACCAATTAATCTGTGTCTTTCTCCCTGCTGAAGTTTTACCTGATCTTTCGGGCCGTATTCTCCCAACTCTCCTTCTTCATCGGTATTGCTTCTTTTGATTCCTACCGTTCCTTCTACAACCTGCCAGATTTCAGCTCTTCTGTGGTGATATTGCCAGCTTAATCTTGCTTCAGGAGCTACGATAAGGATTTTCGGGCTCAGCTTTCCTCCTATTCTCAGGTTGTCTACATCAATCCCATCGAAATATTGGTTGGCAAAATCCTGTGCCTGTGTTTCATCAATCACAAAGAATCCTCCCCATGGTCTTGTATCGTCTTTTGCTGCGATATTAAAACCTTGTGTCTGCAGCATGCTCTCTACTCTATCGAATATTTCTTTTTTTTCTGTACTCATACAGCTATATTTTTAATTTAAAATTTATTTATTTGATTCTTCTTTTGACATTGAATAAGGAAAATCTTTTTCCTGTGAACCTCTTTCTTTATTGGGCTTGCTGTCCATTTTAAAGTCTAAAACAGCTCCCTTCATCAGTTCTTTATGGCTCAGCCAGTTTTTGGAATATGACTGTTGGTTTACATTCAATGATTTTACATATAGATTTTCCGCGTTGTTTTCCGGAGCTTTTATTTCAATTTTCTTACCATTCTCCAAATGGATGGTAGCTTCTTTAAATAATGGTGCTCCCAACACGTATTGATCTGTTGCCGGTGTTACCGGATAAAAACCCAGAGCTGAGAAAATATACCACGCAGAAGTCTGTCCGTTATCTTCATCACCACAATATCCGTCCGGAGTGGCATGATACAATTTATTCATCACCTGTCTCGCCCAATACTGAGTTTTGTAAGGTGCACCTGCATAGTTGTACAGATAAATCATGTGCTGAATAGGCTGGTTTCCGTGGGCATACTGGCCCATATTCATGATCTGCATTTCTCTGATCTCGTGGATCACGCCTCCATAATAACTGTCATCAAAAACCGGAGGCAATGAAAATACTTCATCTAATTTGGCTTCAAATTTCTTTTTCCCACCCATCAGTTCTGCCAAACCATCAATGTCCTGGAAAACCGACCATGTGTAATGCCAGCTGTTTCCTTCCGTGAAAGCATCTCCCCATTTGAAAGGATTGAAAGGTTTCTGGAAGTTACCATCTTTATTTTTACCACGCATTAAACCTGTTTCCTTATCAAATACATTTTTGTAATTATAGGCCCTTTTCTTGTAGATATCAATTTCTGAAGCAGGTTTTCCTAATGCTTTTCCTAACTGATAGATTGAAAAATCATCATAAGCGTATTCTAATGTTCTTGCTGCATTTTCATTGATCTTTACATCGTAAGGAACATAACCCAATTCATTATAATACTTTACGCCTGCGCGGCCCACAGCTTCTATAGGACCTTCATTGTTTGCTCCGTGTTTTACAGCCTGCCACAGTGCTTCTGTGTCATATCCGCGAAGTCCTTTGATGTAAGCATCTGCTACTACGGATGCGGAATTGTTTCCAATCATAATATCAGAATATCCGGGACTGCTCCACTCCGGTAAGAAGCCACCTTCTTTGTAAGCATTGGCCAATCCTTCCTGCATTTCTACATTGATACTTGGGTAAACAAGGTTCAGGAAAGGATATAAAGCACGGAAAGTATCCCAGAAACCGGTTCCTGCAAACATTCTTCCGTCAACAATTTTCCCGTTGTAAGGACTCCAGTGTTTTATTTTGTTTTGAGCATCAATCTCATATAACTTTTGCGGGAAGAATAAAGTTCTGTATAAAGAGGAATAAAAGGTTCTCATCTGTTGATCAGTTCCTCCTTTTACTTCTATTTTTCCTAATGTTTTGTTCCAGATATTTTTAGCATCGGTTTTTACCTGTTCAAAATTTCTGTTTCCGATTTCTCTTTTCAGATTCAGTTCTGCCTGTTCAAAGCTGATGAATGAAGAGGCTACTTTTGCATAAACCGTTTCTTTATTTTTAAGCTTAAAACCTACTACAGCTCCGGTATGATCACTGGTAATTTCTAACTGATCATTCACCAGTTTATTGTCTTTCCAGGTTTTTGTGAGTTCAAAATCTTTATCAAACTGAATGACAAAGTAGTTTTTAAAATTCTCATATTTCCCGGTAGAATATCTTGTGGTATAACCCAGGATTTTTCTTTCTTTCGGTAAAATTTTGATATAAGAACCTTTGTTCAGAGCGTCGACAACTACGTAAGCGCTGTCTGTCTTTGGAAAATCAAATTTAAAATAAGAAGCTCGTTCTGTAGGTGTAAATTCTGTTGTGACATTGATGTCAGCAAGATAAACACTATAGAAGTAAGGTGTGGTCACCTCAGCTTTATGGCTGAACCAGCTTGCCCTTTCATCTTCTTTAAACTTCACTTTTCCCACTCCAGGCATGATGGCAAATGCGCCATAATCGTTCATCCATGGAGAGGGCTGGTGGGTTTGTTTAAATCCTTTTATTTTATCTGCATCGTAGGTATATGCCCATCCGTCGCCCATTTTACCGGTCTGTGGTGTCCAGATATTCATTCCCCATGGAAGTCCGACTGCCGGATAGGTATTTCCATTGGATAATGAAGGTTTGGATTGGGTTCCCATCAAAGGATTCACATAGTCTACGGGAGATACATTCTGACCTAAAGCCCAGGCCTGTAATAACAGTAAGCAAGTGGAAAATATAAACTTCATTGTATCTTTTCGTTTGTTAATTTATATACGCTTTTTTAATGCATAGCTGGCAGCTCCAAGAATGGCCGCATCTTCAAATATAGCCGAAATTTTAACCTGCAAGTTAATATTATTCTTTGTTAAATTCTGAATAAATCTTTGCTCAAAATGAGGATAAGCCTTGGCAATATTTCCTCCTATAACTAAAACTTCCGGTTTGTAAGAATCTACATATCTGACAATAAATTCTGAGAAAGAGTCTGCATATTCATCAAACATTCTTTTTTGTATTTCTTTGGGTTTATCCAACAAATCTTTGGTTCCTGAAATTTCTTCTCCGGTGAGTTCTTTATAACGATTCACGAACCATCGTGTTGCCAGATAATCTTCACAGATAGAGTCTCTGAAAGGAGAATCCCATAAGTCTTCATCGGTAGCAAATTCCCCGTTGAAAAAAGTAGTTCCCAATCCCGTCCCGAGAGTAACTCCAAAAATTCTGTTGAATCCCTGGGCACAGCCTCCATATACTTCACCTTCCATAAATGCAGCCGCATCATTTACAAAATGAATCTGCTTCTGAGAAATGTCCAGCCTTTTTGCCAGTTCTTCTTTAATATTGACCTGATAGATATCTATAAATTTCCCCTGCTGCATCAGCGATATCCCATTTTCATAATCGAAAGGTCCGGGCATTGCGATACCGATTAAAAGGTCTTCTTTTACCAAATCATGAGCCACTTTTTCAATGGCGGAAAGCCAGGCGTTGAAAATAACTTCTTTGTTTTCGAAAGCATCTACATGTTCTCTTACATAGGTGGATGAAATGATTTCACGTTTTTCCGGATCTACCTGAGCCAATGTGATGTGCGACCCTCCAATATCTATTCCTACTATATTCTGCATTATTTTTTTATTTTAAATTCAAGTCCTTCCTGTGACTGAAAAAACAGACAAACAGAAGTACACCCCTGTCTGTCTGCTTCGTATTTCAGACTCTATTTCATAAGTTCAGATAACCATTTTATCATATGAATCTTACTTCACAATAATTTTACCGGTTGATATTACTTTACTGTTTGCGGATGTAATTTTGTAAATATAAGTACCACTGATTAAATCCTGCGTATTCACTGCATTATTATTTTGATTAATATTCTGTTTTTTGAATAATTTTCCTGACGCATCGTACAATGCTACTTCACTTGCAGAGTTGTCACTGATAGCAAAGTGAATATCATTTCCTCGTTTCACAGGATTCGGGTACACTGCGCTGTTCTCTTTTACAGATTCTATATCTTTTACTGCAAGGGATGAAGCGCAGGCAACATCTGTTCTCCAGTTGGCATCTGTCATATTGATCAGGGTTGCAAAATGGGTATTTGCCGTAGCATCCAAAGCTCCCATTCCGCTTCCTTCATCCATTTTCCAGTTGGCTTCAAGACCTGTAGAATTGGCAGGAACATTACAGCTGTTACTTAAAATTTCCTGTGGTGTTAAGGCCTTTTTCCAAACTCTGAATTCATCCAAGAAACCATTGATTGTACGGGAATTGTCATAGTTTCTTCCCAGATAAAGAATCCCGTTTGCTGTAAAATTACCCGTCACCGCAAACGTTGCATCAAGATTACCATTGACATAAATTTTCATGGCTGCTCCGTCATAAGTAGCTGCTATATGATACCATGTATTGGTGTTGAATGCTGTATTGGTATTCAATTTCACCTGTGACGATCCAAAACTTAATATAAACTGCAGCTTATTATTTGCAAGATTTCCATCTCCGAAACGAAGCATAGCCGAGTTGTTATCTCCTACTTCTATCCCCATTACCGATGAAATATATGGAAAGCCTGTTTTGAAAGCATTTACTTTTACCCAACCTTCAAATGTTACAGCATTTCCGCTCAGGTTAAATTGTCCTGCGTTAAGATAATGCGTGCTTCCGTTGAAAGCAAGAGATCTTGCACCCGGGCTTGTAACCGGAGCAAAACCACTGTTGAATGATCCTTCTCCTGAATAAGTACTTGTAGTTCCTCCGGCACATGAAGCCTGTACTTTCCATACATAATTTGTATTAGGTGTCAGGTTTTGTAATGAATAGGAATTGGTGGTAATATTTGGAATTTCAGACCACGTTGTTGCTGAAGCTGTTTTATATTGCAGTGTATATGAAGTGGCGTTGCCTGCATCCCATGACAGTTGGGTAGTGTTACCAAGGAAACTTCCGGAAGTCAATCCTGATGGCGTAGTGCAGCCACTTCCGGAGTTAAACCTTGGTGCAAAAATATAAGTACTTGTTAATGTCGGTGAGCAGTTCGACTGGATTCTCCAATCGTAATTGGTATTCAGGGTAAGGTTGTTGATAACAATATTATTTCCTGAATAATTATTAGCTACATTTGTCCATACCGTTGAATTAGCCGGTTTATAGTCAATATTATAAGACTGGGAAGCATTGGAAGTCCAGTTCAGTTGAGCTGAAGTTCCTGTCACATTGGAAACATCCAGTCCCAATGGCGGATCACAAGCCTGTCCCTGTGACCATGAATACAACTGACCGCTTAAGAGTGTATTTTCATTATAAAGAATATTGGATCCTGTACTCAGGTAGCTGGCTACATTGGTTCCCGGCAGATCGTACCACATAAATACACCATATTGGTCATTCTTTGTGCTGGTCGCTAAGCTTGCCAGTGTAGTGGCAGATGTAGAGCTTGGATTGGAATTTTGTATCCAGGTTGCAGCTGCAGAAATTTTGGATTTATCAAGAGGTGGAACAACAGGTGCATTGTACGTACTGTACATCGCATTCCACGTGTAATTGATATAATTTCCTGCTAAATCTCCATTATACGTTTGTCTGGTTGTGGCCGGACCGTAGTAATAGAATGTAATCAGTTTATCCGGCATTGCGGCTTTCAGTTCCTGTAAAAGCATGACAAAAGAACTGTTATTAGGCTGTCCTGTTCCGTTATTTCCGTATCCTGCGTATTCATCATCAAGGTCTACTCCATCCAGTCCGTAGGTGTAAACAGTGTGAGCCACCTGTAAGGCGAAATCTTTAGCCGCTTCACGGTTAGGGAAATTGGAAATTCCGGCTCCCTGGTGGTTTCCTAAAAGATCAAGCAATACTTTTATTCCCTTTTGCTGTAAAGGTTTTACATAAGTATTAACATCATTCAGAACTTTGGTAACGTTGTTATTATTTGAGATATAAGCACGGTTTTTAGAAACATCATAGTTGATATTGGCTGCAAAAATAATAGCAACATCAAAAAGCTGTCTGTTGGTATTCTGTAAAGTATAGGAACCTGCATTCAGCATATTGTTATTGTTCACTTCCACATAGCAGACTCCCAAAGGATCAAGCTGCTGTGCTTTGAGAGCCGGAGCTGACTGAAGCATCAGGGCCATTAAGGGAATAAAAAAGGATTTTTTTCTCATAGTATATCAATTTTGTAGTAGAAAAAATCATTGGGCCGAAGCCCAATGACTGGGTTTGTTATTTTACAATTAGTTTTTCGGATTGTTTCAGGCTTCCATCATGTGATTCAAACTGAACAATGTAGTTTCCTGCCGGAACTCTGCTCAATTCATATTGATTATCCCCTGAGTTCAATGATTTAGTATCTACAATTCTTCCATTAAAATCATAAATCGTCAATTTCCCTTTGCTGTATTCATCCGGAACAGAAACTGTCAGTGATGAAGATTTACTTGCCGGATTAGGATATAATTTAATTTGATTTTTAATGTTAGTCTCGCCCGTATTGATCGCCTTTTGCCCCGCAGTTCTTGCTAATGCTGAACTTCCTGTTGTACATGGCAGATCTGTTCCCCAATTGGAAGCATCAACACCTGTCAAGGTTAGAGTCACTCCATTTCCGGAAGTATCCTGAACTGTAGAACCACTTCCTTCGTTAAACTTCCAATAAGCAGCCAGTGAAGTGGCCGGAACGGATACATTACACATATTCTGACTGATTTCTGTTTGGTTTAATGCGCGTTTCCAAACTCTTACCTCATCTATTTTCCCATTGAAGTTTCTGGAAGTATTATATAAATATCCTACATTGAATGCCCCTGTTGAATTCACACTTCCGGTTTGTGCTTTGGTAGCATCCAGAACACCATTGATGTAAATTTTCATATTGGATCCATCGTAAGTAGCTGCTACGTGATACCAGGTATTGGCATTCAGAGCTGTTGCAGAAGCCAGTTTTTGCTGTACATTATTAATACTTACCACAAACTGAAGTTTATTATTCGCCAGACTTGCATCTCCTAATCGTAAGAATGCAGAATTGCTGTCGCTTACTTCCGTTCCCATGATAGAGGAAATATATGGAGACGCAGATTTGAATGATGAAGGTTTGATCCATCCTTCAAAAGATAAAGCAGAACCACTTAGATTCATACTTCCGGCTGCTCCTGATTCAGTGCTTCCATCCAAAGACAGAGCATAAGAACCTGTAGGCGTTGTTCCTGAAGTGCTTGTAAATCTTGGCGCAAACATATAGGCGCTTTTCACGCTGCAATTGGTTCTTATTCTCCAGTCATATTCGGTGTTGGCTGTTAATCCGGAAATGGTTACAGAAGTGGAACTTGTCGCTGAAACCGCATTCGTCCATGTTGTTGAAGAAGCTGGTTTGTAATCAATATCATAAGTGTTGGTTCCTACGGCTGACCAGTTCAGTTTTGCACTTGTTCCTGTAAGGTTGCTTGTGTATAATCCGATAGGGGCATCACAATTGGTTCCCTGTGTCCAGGATTGTAAAGTACTACTTAAAACTGTCGGTTCCCCGTATAAGGTCTGAGTTCCCGCTGAAAGCTGTGCCGTTTCATTCGTTCCATGTAAATCATACCACATGAATACGCCGTAGCCGCCATTTTTCGTTTGGGTAGCCAGGCTGGTGGTGGTAGAATTGGAAGTATTCCCCATCCAAACGGCTGCAGGAGAGATTTGCGCTTTGGTAAGAGGTGGTACATTGGGAGCAGAGAATGTTCCGTACATGGCATTCCAGCTGTAGTTGACATTATCTCCTACTCTGGCGCCATTCCAGGAAAGTCTTGAAGCGGCAGGACCATAATAATAGAATGAAATAATTTTATTCGGTAATAAGGCTCTGAGCTCCTGAACAAGCATTACGAAAGAGCTGTCATTAGGCTGCCCTGTTCCGTTGTTTCCATATTCTGAGTATTCATCATCAAAATCAATTCCATCAAGACCGTAGGTATTCACTGTATTGGCCAACTGTAATGCAAAGTCTTTTGCAGCTTCACGGGTAGGAAAATTACAGATTCCAGCTCCCTGGTGATTTCCCAAAATAGTCAGAACTACTTTCATTCCTTTTTGCTGAAGTGGCTTTATGTAAGTATCTGCATTGGTAAGAACCTTGGTTACGTTGTTATTGGAATACAGATACGCTCTACCACGGCTGGTATCATAATTAATATTGGCCGCAAAAATATTCACCACATTGAACAGGTAGCTGTTCGATGTCTGCAGTTTGTACGCTCCTGCATTCAGGAGGTTGTTGTTATTCACTTCCACATAGCAAATTCCGGTAGGACTAAGCTGCTGCGCGTTAATCAGAGAACCAGACTGAAGCATCATGGCAATCAGTGCGGTAAAGATGGATTTTTTTTTCATTGTATAATTTTTTTAAGGTGTTTTGGTGTCTGAATTTTATATAGCATTCCCCCGACTCCTTCTTTTTGGGGAAGGAATCTCAGATGAAAAAGCCATATAAAAGGGTGTGCTATGTCAGTAGCTCCGGGTTTTCGTTAAAGGTTTTCCATAACAATTCGCCAAACAGAGTATTGGCCCATGCAAACCATTCTCTGGTGAACTTTTTGGAGTCGTCTTTATGGAAGGATTCATGCATAAAGCCTGTTCCTCCGTGCGTTTTCTGTAAGGTATCTATACACCATCTGATCTCACTTTTGTCTTTGGTAGTGAGTGCCTTCATTATGATACTCATTGGCCAGATCATGTCAAGTCCGATATGCGGACCTCCTATTCCCTCTGCCAGCTTACCTTTGAAGAAGAACGGGTTGTTTTCTGACCACACAAATTTTCTTGTATTCAAATATACAGGGTCATCAGCTTTCACCGCATCCAGATAAGGCAATCCTAGCAAGCTTGGACAGTTCGCATCATCCATCAGGTTGTAGCTTCCGAAGCCATTTACTTCAAAAGCATAGATTTTTCCAAATTCAGGATGATTATAAATTCCGTATTTTTTAATGGCTGTTTCTACCTCATCAGCAAGGCTGTTCAGTTGCTGAGCCAACGTTTTTTCATTTTTAATCTGTGAAACCATTTCTGCAGCCTGACGTAAGCTTACCACTGCAAATAAGTTGGAAGGGATCAGGAATCCGTAAATGGTAGCATCATCACTTGGACGGAACATAGAGCTTATCAATCCTACAGGTTTCGTTGGGTAACCATATCCTCCCATAGGAACTCCATCTGTAGCCCAGGCTGTGGTACGCTCGAATTTGTAAGGACCAAGGTCATGTTTTCTCTGCTGTTCTGTAAAGGTCCGGAGGGTAAGTTGAATTCCTTTCAGCCAGTTAGCATCGAAAGGTTTTGTATCTCCTGTTGTTTTCCAGAAGTGGTAAGCCAGACGGATAGGATAGCAAAGCGAGTCAATTTCCCATTTTCTTTCATGGGTGCCCGGCTTCATATCGGTGTGGTCATACTCTTTCCATTTACTGATCTTCTGATCATCGTTATAGAAAGCATTCGCATAAGGATCTTTCAGGATGAAAGTAGTCTGTTTATGGATTACTCCTGAGATCAGCTTATGCAGTTTTTCGTCTTTTTTCGAAAACTGCAGATAAGGGAAAACCTGTGCGGAACTGTCACGAAGCCACATGGCATCAATATCCCCGGTGATCACATAGGTATCCGGTGTTCCTCCGTTTTCCATATAGTAAACAGTAGTATCCAATGTATTCGGGAAGCAGTTTTCAAAAAGCCAGCTCAGCTCTTTGTTTTTTACTTTCTTTTTAAACGCTGCAATAGCATTTTCTACAGATTCGCTGGTAAAATGTCTTTTATCTTTAGGAACACGGACAACAGGAAAATCGTCCAGCACTAAATTTTTAGCAAAAACATTTTGAGTAAACAGCAATCCGGCTCCTGCCAGTGCACTTGTTTTAATAAAATTTCTCCTTTCCATTGATACTTTGTTTCGTTATTTTTATGAGTCTTATTTTACTGGTTTGCTTCCCATTATGAATCTCAGCTCACCACCGTTCATGATATCGCTGTGATTCAGTTCCCAGCTTTTGTATTCTTTCCCATTCAGGAACATTTTCTGTACGTAGATATTCTTGTCAGATATTTTGTCTGCAATTACGGTGAATGTTTTTCCATTTTCCAGTTTTAAAGAAGCTTTCGGGAATTGTGGTGCTCCGATGGCATAAACTGGTTTTCCCGGTGTCACAGGATAGAATCCTAATGATGAGAAGATATACCATGCTGACATTTGACCACAGTCTTCGTTATTCACAATTCCATCTGGCTTGGCTGCATACATATTGTCTCGGATATATTTTACCATTTTCTGAGTCTTGTAAGGGCTTCCTGCATAATTGTACAGGTATGGAACATGATGACCCGGTTCATCCCCGAATCCTAAAGATCCGATGAATCCTGAGATATCTACGTGCTGCTCTCCTTCCATATGAAGCGCTTCTGTAAAGGTTTTATCCAGTTTTTCTTCAAATCCTTTTTTTCCTCCGTACAGATTCATCATTTCGTCAATCTGATGAGGAACAAAGAAATCATACGCCCAGATGTTTCCGGAAACCCAGTGTGGCTGAAGTTTTTTCCAATCGTTAAGGGTGAAATCTGCTAAGAATTTCCCGTCTTTCTGTCTTGGCCAGAAGTGATTATTTTCTTTATTGAAGGTATTCAGAAAGTTCATAGAACGTTTTTTATACACTTCCGATTCTTCTTTTTTGCCTAATTTTTCCGCAAGCTGCTGAATACACCAGTCGTCATATGAATATTCCAGCGTGGCAGAAACTGAAGCTCCGTTTTCTGATGGAGTGTAGCCTAATTTTATATAGTCGTTAAGACCTCCGCCACCATCACTGCTGCTCATTTTATCTGTTAAAGAAGCATCTTTCATCGCAGCAAATGCTTTTTCTGCATCAATACCCGGAACTCCTTTTGAAATGGCATCCCAGATTACCGAGGCACTGTGATAACCCAGCATACAGAAGTTATCATATCCGCAAAGCTCCCAGATCGGCATATGATCTTTACGATCTGTATATCTGCTGATCAAAGAGTTAGCAAATTCTTTTGTATGTTTCTGATCCATAATGGTTAACAGAGGATGCGTTGCTCTGAATCCGTCCCAGTAAGAATACGTGCTGTAATTCGTAAACCATTTGGTATTCATGTTTTCCTGAGCAGCAACATAGTCTCCATTCACATCCATATAAAGGTTTGGAGCAATAAATGTATGGTAAACTCCGGTATAGAAAATTTTTCTCTGGCTCTCTGTACCTCCTGTTACCTGGAATCTTCCGATCAGATCTCTCCAGGTCTTTTGAGCGGTTTCTTTTGCTTTGGCAAAGTCAACATTTGTTGCTTCGGTATCGAAATTTTCCTGTGCGTTTTCTGTACTCACCGGAGATAAAGATACTTTTACTTCAATACTTTCCTGATCTTCGGTTGAAAATCTAACAAAAGCTTTCGCATCTTTGGCAAGGGCAATTTTTTCATCATTTTTGATTTTTCCGTCAGCATAAACACCGTAAGACTTAAACGGTTTGGAAAACTCCATCACGAAGTAAGCAAACCGTTTACCTCCCCAGCCATTGCTGTAGCAATATCCTTTGATTTTATTATTGCCTTCCACACTCACTAAAGTATGGTAGATATTTCCGAAGATTTTGTTGGTAGGATCAATAATGATATTGGCTTCACTACTTTTCGGGAAAGTATATTTATGAAATCCTACTCTTGGAGAAGCAGTCAGCTCTGCTTTAATCCCATAGCTGTCCAGCATTACGGAATAATATCCCGGAGAAGCGATTTCTTTATCATGGGTATATTTTGAACGGTAACCCGTTTCCGGCTTGTCTTCAGATCCTGGAACCATTTTAACCTGTCCTACGGTAGGCATTACCAGAATATCTCCAAGGTCTGCCCATCCCGTTCCGCTCAAATGGTTATGGCTGAATCCCATGATGGTTTTGCTGCTGTAGTGGTATCCTGAGCACCAATCCCAGTCGCCACTTTTTGTATTCTGATCCGGACTCAGCTGTATCATCCCGAATGGCGTAGTTGCTCCCGGAAATGTATGTCCATGACCACCAGTCCCTATGAAAGGATCTACCCAGGATAAAACATCGTTTTTATTTTGCTGGGCACTGGCTACAGACATCAGGGTGGTAAAAAAGCAGATTAACAGTTCTTTTTTCATGATAAGAGAGGTATCGGAGATTGTTTTGTTTAAAAGTTGGTTTAAAAATAGGAAAACCATTATAAAATTCCCAGCAAACGGAAAAATTAAGATGATTAACCTATTTTCCTAAACTTTATATTACTGTATTAAATTGAATTCTTTTTCATAAAATCAATGATTTCTGAGATATATCCAAAGGCAATCGCAACCACGGTATCGGCAGCACCGTAATATACTGTTACTTTGTCTCCTTCAGTCAATGCTGCACAAGGGAAAACCACATTCGGTACATCTCCTGTCAGTTCATACAATTCTGCTGGCGCCAACAGATAAGGTTTCGTTCTGTACAATACTTTCGTAGGATCTTCAAGATCAAGCAAAGCTGCTCCCATTGAATATCTGAATCCTCTGCAGGTATTGATCACACCATGATAGAAAAGCAGCCATCCTTCTTCTGTTTTGATAGGAACCGGCCCTCCTCCGATTTTGGTACACTGCCAGGCACTGTCTTCGAAAGGGGTTACTTTCATCACACAACGGTGTTCCCCCCAGTATTTCATATCTGGGCTGTAGCTGATATAAATATCACCGAAAGGCGTATGTCCGTTATCACTCGGACGGCTCAACATCGCATATTTACCATTGATTTTTTCAGGAAACAAAACCCCGTTTCTGTTGAAGGGAAGAAAGGCGTTTTCACACTGAAAAAACTCTTTAAAATCAAAAGTATATCCGATTCCAATGGTAGGACCATTGTATCCGTTGCACCAGGTGATCCAGTAACGGTCTTCAATAAAAGTTACGCGGGGATCGTATTTGTAATCGGATTCAATCATATCCGTATTTCCTGCCTGCATTTCAATAGGGTCATGATTGATGTCCCAATTGATTCCGTCTTTACTGAAACCGGCAAAAATATTCATCTGTACTGCCTTGTTATCACAACGGAACACTCCGGCAAATCCATCCTCAAAAGGAATAACGGCACTGTTGAATATACTGTTGGATGTTGGTATCGCGTATCTGTTAATGATCGGGTTTTCGGAAAACCTCCACATGATATCATTGCAACCTTCCGGGCGATCCTGCCAGGGGATCATTACTGATTGAGCTGTC
This sequence comes from Chryseobacterium sp. CS3K3.1, assembly GCF_059515165.1. Lineage (NCBI taxonomy): Bacteria > Pseudomonadati > Bacteroidota > Flavobacteriia > Flavobacteriales > Weeksellaceae > Chryseobacterium > Chryseobacterium sp. CS3K3.1. The sequence continues at coordinate 220,872 of NZ_JCAKRV010000001.1, forward strand.
ATAAAGTATTTTTACTTTTTTATTTTTAATTATTATGAATTGATTTGTTGTTCTTTCTGATTTTCCGGATGAGGGAAAGGAACGAATAAGGTGGCCAAAAAAGCAGGAATGGTAGCAATCAACACCCAGATAAAGAACATTTTGTATCCGATCCAGTCACTGATCGTTCCACTGATCATTCCGGGAATCATTACGCCAAGATTCATAATTCCTGTTGCAAATGCGTAATGAGCCGTTTTATGTTTTCCGGGAGCAATCTGCTGCATCATGTAGAGCATAAGCCCCACAAAACCAAAACCATATCCGAAATACTCCACGACCACAGCAATTCCTACCGGAAGAAGATCTGACGGCTGGTAATGTGCAAGTAGTGCATACACCACAAACGGAATATTGAATGCACAGCATAACCATATCAGAGATCTTTTCAATCCGCGGGCTGAGATAAAATATCCTGCCAGTACGGATCCTAAGATGAATGCTGCAGAACCGTATGTTCCGTAAATAAGTCCGATATCTGAAGTAGATAATCCTAATCCTCCTGATGTTCTTGGAGCTTTAAAAAATAAAGGTGCAATTTTGATGGCAAATCCTTCTGCAAAACGATATAGTATAATGAAGAGGATACACCACAGAATTTTCTTTTTGGTGAAGAAAGAAGTAATCACTTCCAGTAGTTCCTGACGAACGTTTCCAGCCGTTTTTTCTTCTTTATTTTCTTCCTTGTTTTCTTTCGGCAGAATGAAATAGTGATAAACTCCCAATACAAAAAACAACAATGCATAAATCACCATAATGATTATCCAGGCATTGGTAACTCCTTTTGTTTTTTCTAAAATACCTGCAAAATAAACGAGAGCACCACTACTGATAATCTTCGCCAGATTGTAAAAAGCACCCTGCCAGCCGATATATTTTGCCTGTTCCTTATTGGTCAAAAAGCCAATATAGGTCCCGTCCGCTACCACATCATGGGTAGCTCCACAAAATGCGACTACCGTAAAAAGGGCAATACTGTATTTAAAAAAATCATGTAAAGGCAGACTTAATGCAATGAGAGCAAACAGAATTCCTATCGCAAACTCAGTAAAAACAACAAAGAATTTTTTGGTTTTATAAATTTCAAGGAACGGACTCCACAGTGGCTTCAGGGTCCAGGAAAAAAGGATAAGAGCTGTCCAGAACGTGATCTGCGAATCCGACACCCCCATATCTTTATACATGATTCCCGAAACCGCATTAATGGTTACAAAGGGAACACCCATTGCAAAATATAATGTGGAAATCCAGAGAATTGGCTGGATCCTACGGGTTCCGGAGTTGTTTTTTCCCATATTTAAAATAAGGTTCTAAATAAAAGAGAACATCTCAAAATACATTCAGGCTAAAAAAACGAAACTATAAATTTTTTGGAGATTCTACTCTATTCTCCCGCCTTAATGAATGCATCAAATAAAAATCTGATGTTGAGATGCCTCTTTACTAATGAGTGATTCTGAATATTTTTATTTCTTATCCCACCAAAGTTTTGTTCCTCCGGTATCAGGACCGTTAAGCATTTGAGCGGCCTGCTGGTAATTATATAATGATGTTTTGGTATCAATAGTGAAAGGAATTCTTCTGATCATTGCTTCTGTACTGATGGCTCCGCCGCTGTCATTCTTTCTTACCTTGAAAAGAACCGGATATCCTGTTCTTCTCTGCTCAGCCCATGCTTCTGGTCCGTTGGGATAAAGTGAAAGCCATTTTTGGGTAATGATTCTTTCTAATTTTCTTTCGTTGGTATCACCGTTATTCCATGCAATGGTGATGGTACTTAACTGTGGATTTCCAACAGGTACGTTATTGTCTGGATTTTTCGGATCAATATAAGGAGCTTCTGTAGAGGTTGTATCAGCAAGGTAAGTGGCAACACTTGCACTTTTCCCCCATTCCCCGAAAGACTGCTGAACACCGGTAGTATAGTTGGTTTGAATGTCCCCTGCTCCGGCATATCCTCTCAAAGCAGCTTCGGCCTTCAGGAACCACGTTTCTGCAGCGGTGAATAATTTCATTTTACCGTCGGTCCCGGAAAAATAATCTCCATTGGCAGATTTTGCCTGTGGCTGTGAGAACCCTCCGTACGTTGATTTACCATTTAATAAATCAATTCCCTGGCGGATTCCTATATATTTTCCCTGTAAGCTTGGGTCAGATGCAGGAATAGCATAGGCAGGAAGTCTTGGGTCATTGTATCCGTTCATATATGCCATCAAAGGGGCTCCAATTAAACAGTCTCCCCATGAGTAAATGATAAAACTCAATTCTGACTGTCCTACGCTGATCAATGCATTGTCCGCGTTATCCGTAATCAATCCTGCAGGTGAAGCTAGTGCTTCTTCTGCATATTGTTTAGATTTTGCAGGATCAGCATAGCTCATTCTCATGGCTAACCTCAGCTTTAATGAATTGGCAAATTTTGCCCATTGCGCCATATTTCCGCCATATACTAAATCTGCTTTCTTCAACGCCGATTTATCTTCTACATTCTGCGTTGCTGACATGGCAATTACTTTCTGCAAATCTGTAATGGCTGCAGTAAGATCAGCAATAAAATAGTTGTAGGCTTCCTGTTGAGAATCAAAATCAGTTACTCCATTCGGATTGGGCTTTTCATATTTGCTGTAAACTACAGGCCCGTGACTGTCTGAAACTCTTGCAGCTGTAATAACTTTCAGGATTTTTTTCACAGCAAATGTTCCTGTAAAATCTACTCCTTTATAGATTTCCTTAGCCGTATTATCAATAATAAGAGAGTAATTGAAAATATCCTGTTGTCTGGCAATAATTCTATTATTCCATCCATCCATCATTGAATAGGTTAGATTATTTACCCCTCCGTTAAATGGTGTTGCTGTACTGAACATTCCACTGTACATATCTGCACTAAGGTTAGGGTACAGCTGATAATCTGACTGTAATCCTCTCTGCATGGATTTCATGGGATCAACAACAGCGATAAAATCAGCGTAAAAATTTTCAGGACCTCCTGCTTTTTCCTGATTATACTGTTCAAAGTCATTAGTACATCCTGAAGCAGAAAATAACAGTACAGCTCCGAATGCCAATATTTTAATATGATTGATTTTCATTTTCTTAATTGTAAAAGTTAGAAGTTAGCTTTTAATGATAATCCAATAGATCGGGTAACCGGTAATCCGAATGAATCTACACCAACTCCACCAGGTGTATTTCCTGATACCTGCTCAGGATCAAACGGTGCTTTTTTGTAGAAGAAAAATAAGTTGGTTCCTACTAAGCTTACGGTTGCGTTTCTCATATATTTAGATTGAATATCGAAAGTATATGAAATGGAAGCCTGGCGTAAACGTATTGTTGTAGCACTGTACAGATAGGCTTCATCAATACCTTTTCCAAACCCTTCTGTTGTTCCTACTGCTTTATAATAATCTTTTGCATTAGTTAAACCTGTGTAAGCTTGGCCTGCATTTGGAGTTCCGGGTGCATACACTGCATTTGGAATAGATACTCCGCCTGCATCTCTTGCATCAGCTGTAGACTGACTTACCCCATAGATATCATTGGCTTTTTCTGTAAGAGAAAGTACCTTCCCTCCAAATTTACCATCAATAAGGAAAGATATTCCCAGCTTACCAATGTTAAAGGAGTTATTGAATCCCATAATAAACTTAGGATTCGGATTACCAAGATAAGAAGGAGTACCTTCTGCTAATGGGATTCCTTTTTCATTCACTAAAATACGCCCCTGATCGTCTCTTTTAAACTTGATTCCGTAAAGATCACCGAAAGATCCTCCCAATTTCAGTTTTGTGTATTCCCCTCCTCCTGTTAATGAGAAAAGTTGGTTTTCTGATATAGGTAAACTTGGTGGAAACAATTCAACAATTTTGTTTTTGTTGGCAGAAGCATTTAATGTAGTTGTCCATCCAAATTTTTCTGAACTGAAGACCTTATAAGACAATGAAGATTCAAAACCTGTATTTCGGATTTTCCCTGCATTAATATAATATGATCCAGGAGCTATCCCTCCAAAATAAGAATCTATTTTTGTTTCTAACAATTGATTACTCGTATTGGAGTTGTAGAAAGTAATATCAAAACTTAATTTGTTGCTGAACATCCTTAGCTCTGTTCCAACTTCAAAAGTTTTATTAAATTCAGGTTTCGGAAACAGCTCCTTATACTTGGGATCAGTAATGAATGAACTTTTTGGAAACACAAGCGTTCCCGCATCTACGCCAACGGTATATCCTTTATTATATTCAATCATTGCATTGGAGATATTGGTAGGCAATCCTAATCCTACCGTTGCATAAGATCCTCTTACTTTCCAGAAACTAATAACTTCCGGCAGTTTGAAAACAGAAGATAATACAGCATTGGCTCCAACAGATTCATAGTCAAACCCTGTTCTTCCGGTTAAGGCCAAACTGGAATCCCAGTCATTTCTAAAAGTCATGTCCACATAAAACATATTTTTATACCCTACTGTAGCGCTGGCAAATACAGATTGTACCTGCTTCTTCATATTGGTATAAATATTATGATATCCATCACCAGGGGATCTTTTTTTACCCCATTCAAGATTACTTACAGTGAAAAGGTTAGGGTTTGTCAGGTAAGCATTATCAATTTGTCCTATTTTATTTCTTGTGGTATTAATACTTCCTCCTAACGTAAAATCTAAAGAGAAAGATTCACTTATTTTAGGACTACCGATAAGCAACACGTCCCCGTATGTAGAAGAGTTTTCATAGGTGTTTTTAAGCATTCTTCCATTAATTCCTTCCTGAACAGCCAGTAAAGTAGGTGCTGAAAAAGCAGCAATATCACGCTGACTGTCTGAAATATTCCAGCTATAATTCCCTCTTACTCTTGCTTTTAACCAGGGATTAATCTGGTAAGATAGTGAAAGCGCTCCATAGGTATTTTTATTGCTTACAGTAACAGGATTACGGTTTAAAATCCAATAAGGGTTCTGTGTTGGCGGGTTTCCTTTAAAACTGCCATCCGGATTTACCTCCCACCAGTTTTGAGCAGGTAAAAATCTTTCTTTATTTAAATAACTGTAATTATCAGGACCATACTGATCAAAATCGACTCCTCTTGGCAGCCAATACAAACTCGTCAAAGGAGAAAAAGAAGCTCCGGGAGTCTGTCTGTTCTTACTTTCCTGTAATGATCCGATGAAATTGGCATCTAGTGTTAATTTATCATCCAGAAACTTACTTGAATTTCTGAAAGACACATTGTACTGATCAAAATATGACATGGGAACGACCCCTTTGTTGGTGGTATTTCCGATAGAGAAATAGCTAGTTGATCTTTCATTTCCGGACTGGAAAGAAAGGCTGTTTACCCATGTCGTTCCTGTCTGCAGAAAATCTTTAAGATAGTCCTTGGAAGAACCTTTTGCACCCCAGCTGTCTACAGCCTGTCCAGGTTGTGAGCCTGATACAGATGGGTCATAAGATAAATAACTATGTTGCAGCTTTGGAAGACTGTATGCTCTGTCTACGGTAAGACTTGAGCTGTAAGTAATTGAGCTTTTCCCTGCACGTCCTTTTTTAGTCGTAATCAGGATAGCCCCGTTACCTCCGGCAGAACCGTACAATGCAGAAGCAGAAGCTCCTTTCAGGAAGTTGATGCTTTCAATATCATCAGGATTGATGGAGCTCAGTACATCTCCCGGATCCGGCATATTGGAATACTGTCCGATATCTGCAGATTTTCCAGTTCCGTTGATAATAGGAATACCATCAATTACATACAGTGGCTGTGCACTGTTGACAGACTTATCTCCTCTCATGACCACCCTTACGGAGCTACCTACACCATTGGTTCTGTTGATCTGTACGTTGGAAACTTTTCCATTGATCGAATTTAATAGATTGGGAGTTTTCACTTCTGTAAGCTCATCTCCACCAATCTGCTGACTGGAATACGTCAAAGAGCGGGCCTGCCTTTTTATCCCCAAAGAGGTGACCACGACCTCCTCAATACTGGTTGTCTTCGTAGTGTCGGCCGCTTTTTGCTCCTGTGCATTCGCAGTAAGTGAAAAAACGAACAGAACGGGTATAACTGCTTTTCTCATAAGGTATAGATTCGTTAGATTTAATTGAGAATCAGTGACATTACTTTATTTTTTAATACAAAAAAAATTATTGTTCTTTCAGCAAAATTTTGCCGTTTATGTATTAAATTATTTAAAGTTTTGTTAAGATTTAATTCACATTCACAAATCTAAATTTTGTAACCAGTCTGATATAATACTATTTTATCATAAAACGATATTATTTTTTCAGCAATTAATTTCAAAAGACATTAAAACCCTATATATCAACATAATACAATACTCTCCAAACATTAAAAAAAAGAGGATCTATTCTGATATTCTGACAAAATAAAAGTAGATTTTTGCACAGAATTTTAGTGCAAAAAAATATGAAAAAAATTAAAAAATAAATTTTTAAAACGTATTATTCAATCTTTTTAACTCCTTTGAACTGTTCTCTAAATTCGGTTGGAGTTGTCTTTTTGATCGACTTAAAAACTTTATTGAAGTTGGCAATATTATTAAAGCCAGCCTCAAAAGCAATTTCAAAAACAGTAAGATTCTTTTCCATCAGCCAGCGCGCAGCATAGCTGATTCTTATCTCGTTAAGATAATTGATAAAGGTTTTCCCTGTTCTTTTTTTAATAAACCTGTTGAAAGTTACATTGCTCATATTCACCAATGATGCTACATTATCCAGTGTAATTTTGTTTTCAAAATTTTTATGAACAAAATCATGAACCACTTTCATTTTATCATTATCTGCAAAAGTTTCAAGTTCAATACTATACGAAGATAAAAGTGTTTTATCCTCCGCTACAGCCAGTTCATTCAGAATTTTCATAATTTCTATGAAAGATTCAAAGCTGTTCATCTTTGAAAGATTGAGAAACGAATCTTTTAGTTTCTCGGCAGTTTCTGTAGAAAAAAGAATTCCCCGGATAGAATCTTTCATAAGATTATTGATGGGTTTCAGGATATTTTTTTCCATCAGTGACTGGTTAAAGAAATCCTGATTAAACTGTATGGTAATTTCGTGGGTCTTTCTGTTCTTACATCTGTAATTGGCCCAGCAATGCGGTAAATTAGGTCCCACCAATACCAATTCTATATTTCCGATCTCTCCGGTATGATCTCCCACCATCCTTTTGTAACCCTTCCCCTTATAAATAAAATTGATTTCTATTTCCGGGTGATAATGATACGGAAAGTCGAAGGAGGCCTTAATCCTGTCAAACACGAGAAAACTGTCCTCAGGAGATAGTGGAGTTATTTCTCTCAGAATATTTTCTAATTCGCTCATACAGGCAGTTATGAAAAAAAGTTAATACTTTTAGGTTACAATACAAATCTTTGTAAAAATGATAAAATAATATCAATGTAAAAACATATTTCCGATTTATTTTATTTCAATTTTATATATCAAACATAAGAAATGATAGGGTTCAATAATTTAATACAGCTCAAATCATGCTTTTTTGTATCTTTAAACTAAAGTTAAAAGATGCCGCAACAGCTTATTTTTGAAGATCACTATAAAAGACTCGGACTGGAAGTATTTTCAGAAGAAAATCTGGAAAACTTCAACGGAAATCATTTCAAAACTGATATCAAGGTGTTTTTTATTCCTCCCGGATATGAGCTTACGGTAGATTTTAATCATTATAGAACAAAGAAACCCTCTCTGTTTTTTCTGACCAACCAGCATCTAAGCATACAAAAAGGACAGGACGAATCAATCCTTCTTTTTTATAACAGAGATTTCTACTGTATCCAGATCCATGATAAGGAAGTGGCTTGTGACGGGCTTCTCTTTCATAATGTATTTGAAATTCCTTTTGTGGAACTTGACAACTCAGAAGCCATTCTTATAAAAAGTTTGTTCCAGAATATCCAGGATGAACTTGAATGGAGAGATTCTTCTGCAGAGGAAATGATCAGAACGTATGTAAAACAGATCATCATACGGGCTACCCGCAAATGGAAGAAACAAAACTTAGACAATGATACCATCAGAATTCCTGGCAGCGAACTTGATATTTTCCGGGATTTCAGCAGACACCTGGAAATTCATTTCAGAGAAAAACATAATGTCGCAGATTATGCAGAACTTCTTCACATTGCTCCCAAAACTTTAACTCATAAATTTAAAAACTTAAAGCTGGAGTCTCCCAACCAGTTTATCATTAACAGAATTTTATTAGAAGCAAAAAGATTACTATTCTATACGGATAAACCTGTAAAAGAAATTGCCTATGATCTCGGATATGAAGATCCGGCTTATTTCAACCGTCTTTTCACCAATAAAACAGGAAGCACTCCCGCAAATTTTAAAAAAAATTACTCTACGGGAAAAAAGTACAATATTTAAGTCATTTTATCTATTGAAAGATCCTTATCGCAGACATACCTTTGTAACATCAAAATCAAACAATACTAAATACAAAAAAACAAACATTATGAGACGTAACGCAACAGCCGTTTGGAACGGTACTATTAAAGAAGGAAAAGGACATTTAACGACTCAGAGTACAACTTTAAACCAGACTCAATATTCTTTCAACAGCCGTTTTGCAGACGGTGTAGGCACTAACCCTGAAGAATTGCTGGCAGCTGCCCACGCAGGATGTTTCACCATGAAACTTGATGCCGAATTATCTCAGGCAGGGTACAATCCTGAAGAATTAAAAACAACTTCTGTTATTACCCTGGATCCAAACATCGGAAAGATTACAAAATCTGAACTGACATTAACCGCTAAAGTGCCGGGAATCTCAGAAGAAGAATTCCAAAAGTTTGCGAAAATTGCAGAAGAAGGATGCCCTGTAAGCGCCGCATTCAACTTTGAAATCACATTGAATGCTACTTTGGAAAACTAATTTAAGTATTCATTCAATATCAATAGAAACGGGCTTTAGCCCGTTTTTTTAATTTAAAAGAATCCGTTGGCTTCAGCCAAAACTTAAATCCAAAACATTGAAATTAATTATTCTTTTCAATAAAATATACCGAGTGGTATATTTTTGTATATTTGCATCATATTTAAACATTTATAATGTCGAAGGCAGAAAAAACAAAACAGCATATCATTGAGAAAACAGCAACTCTTTTTAATACCAAGGGTTATATTTCCACTTCGCTGTCAGACATTACCCAGGCAACCGGACTGACGAAAGGCAGCATTTATGGAAATTTTGAAAACAAAGATGAAGTAGCCATTGAGGTTTATAAATACAATGCCGCCGTGTTGAGTAAAACCCTCAGCCGCTCCTTTGGCAATGAATTTCCTACTTCACTGGATAAACTCCATGCATTTGTAGATTTTTACCGAAAAAACTGGAAGTTTGTCTTTGCCAACGGCGGCTGTCCGCTGATGAATGCTGCTACGGAAGCTGATGACTCTTTTCCTGCTTTAAAAACTCAGGTGAAAAGGTCTTTTACACAATGGATGACAAAAATATCAACTACTATCGCTGAGGGGCAAAACAAAGGTGAAATTGATCAAAAAGTCAATGCTGAGCAATATGCCTCCCTATTCATCATGCTTATTGAAGGCGGAATCCTGCTTTCAAAAACAATGGGTGATCAAAGTTATCTCAACCATGCCTTAGATAAGGTGGCCCAAATGATTGATCATGAACTCAATATTCTTCCATCATAAATAATACCATATGGAAACAAAAAAAGTGGCTATTGTAGGATACAACAGAATTCCTTTTGCCAGAATGAATACCGCTTATTCAGAGCAGGGAAACCAGGATCTTCTGCTTGCTTCTCTGAACGGATTAATAGACCGTTATCACTTAAAAGGAAAACGACTCGGAGAGGTTGCCGGCGGCGCAGTCATTAAACACATTTCCGAAAGCAACCTCATCAGAGAAACGGTGATGAATACAACGCTGGATCCCGCTACTCCTGCCTGTGATCTTCAGCAGGCATGTGATACAGGAATTGAAGCAGCTGTTTATATTGGGAATAAAATTGCCCTGGGTCAGATAGACTGTGGTATTGCATGCGGTGTGGAAGCCATGAGCAACATTCCTTTTGAATCTTCACCAAGGTTAAGAAAAGCCCTGCTCAAAGCCAATAAAGAAAAATCAGCGTTTGGAAAAATAAAACAACTGCTAAGCCCGAAGCTGAAAGACTGGATGCCCATTCCTTATAAAGGGCAGGAACCCAAAACAGGTCTTGTGATGGGCGAACATACAGAAATCACTGCCCAATATTACAATATACCAAGAGAAGAACAGGATCAACTGGCATTAAAAAGCCATCAGAATATGGCAAAAGCTTATGATGAGGGATTTTTTGATGATATGATCACTCCAGCTTTTGGACTGGATAAAGATAATAATCTGAGACGTGACAGCAGTATTGAAAAATTATCGCAGCTGAAACCTGCTTTTGATAAGCAGAACGGAACCTTAACGGCAGGAAATTCAACTCCATTTACAGATGGTGCTTCTGCAGTTTTGCTTGCCAGCGAAGAATGGGCGACAGCCAATAACCTTCCCGTCTTAGCTTATATCACTTTTTCAGAACTGGCAGGAATAGAATATGTTGAAAATAAACAGGATTTACTTCTAGCTCCTGTTTTTGCAGCAGAGAGAATGCTTAAAAAAGCAGGCATGAATTTGTCAGACTTTGATTACTACGAAATTCATGAAGCATTTGCAGCACAGGTCCTGGCTACCATAAAAATCTGGGAAAATGATGAGCTGGCCAAAAAGTTCGGATTGGAAAAAGCGCTGGGAAAAATAGACAGAAATAAACTGAATGTAAAAGGAGGAAGCCTTGCAGCCGCCCATCCTTTTGCTGCAACCGGAGGAAGAATTATCGCAACACTGGCAAAATTACTTCATGAAAAAGGCAGTGGAAAAGGGTTTATATCCATTTGTGCAGCCCGTGGGCAGGGAGTAACGATGATTTTGGAAAAGTAATAAAAGCCTCATCCTATATTCAAAAGAGCAGATTCTTTTATTATGCAGTAAATAATATGATTGATTATTCGTCTGCAGAGAAAGAAAATTGATAATATTGCAGTGCAAAAATTAGCTGATAAAAGAAGTAATTAAAATAAAACATGGGATAAACAGGGTTTATCTTATGAAAGTCTAATCTATTAAAAAATAGTAACTACATATGAAGAGAGTTGTCATTACAGGATTAGGTGCTGTGACACCTTTGGGAAATAATGTTGAAGATTTTTGGCAAAACAGTATTAAAGGAGTCAGCGGAGCAGGACTCATTACCCATTTCGATACGGAAAAATTTAAAGTACATTTTGCCTGTGAGGTAAAAGGCTTTGATCCAAAAGTATATCTGAATCATAACGAAATCAAGAGAAGTGATCTGTTTACACAATATGCCATGTATGCTTCTGGAGAAGCGATTCAGGATTCAGGCCTGGAGCTTGAAAAAATGGATCCCTTCGACACAGGAGTCATCTGGGGAACAGGACAGGGCGGAATGTGGACTTTTGAAAAGGAAGTGATGGATTTCGCAGCCGGAGACGGAACGCCACGTTTCAATCCTTTCTTTGTACCGAAGTTTATCGCCAATATGGCTTCGGGAATGATTTCTATGAAATACGGTCTTCAGGGAATCAATTATACAACAGTTTCTGCCTGTGCTACAGGAAATACGGCATTGATGGATGCCTTCAATTATATCCGTTTGGGAAAAGCCAAAGTAATCATCAGCGGTGGTTCTGAAGCAGCTATCACTCCGGCTTCTATCGGAGGCTTCTCTATTATGAAGGCCATGTCGACAAGAAATGATGATTTTGCAACGGCCAGCCGACCTTACGATGCAGACAGAGACGGATTTGTAATGGGTGAAGGTGCAGGAGCCCTGGTGCTTGAAGAATATGAACATGCTGTGGCCAGAGGAGCAAAAATTTATGCAGAATTAGCAGGAGCTGCCATGACGGCAGATGCATACCACATGACAGCACCTCATCCTGAAGGTGCAGGAGCTATAAAAGCAATGCAGCTGGCAGTGAAAGAAGCAGGAGCCAATATGGAAGATATTGATTATATTAACCCTCATGCTACTTCAACACCATTAGGAGATATGATTGAATTAACGGCCATTAATAAAGCATTCAAAGGAAGTAAAAACCTTGATATCAGTGCCACAAAATCCATGACAGGGCACTTATTGGGAGCTGCCGGAGCGGTGGAAGCCATTCTTTCAATCAAGGCTATTCAAAACGGAATTATTCCTCCAACGATTAATCTTCACAATATTGATGAGAGTATTCCTAAGGATATCAATATTGTTTTTGGAGAAGCGAAAGAAAAGAACATCAATTTTGCGTTGAGTAATGCTTTTGGATTTGGTGGACATAATGCCACTGTAGTATTTAAGAAATTCAGCTAATCAGATTAAATAATTGAAAATCCCTGTATGAAAACCATGCAGGGATTTTTTAATCAGATTAAAAATTAAAAAGCAGTCAAAACTGACTGCTTCAAATATAACGAATTATATACCCCTTATAAAGAGATTGACTTGTAACTATTGAGCATCCGGTATAAAAAAATCATCGGCATTTTCAGCAATCGGAATATAGAGTCTCTCCCATTCTTTGCTTTTCACCATATCCCAGCTGTGGCCGGTTCCTTTAAGGTCTTCTGCAAGAAGAACTACTCCCGGTTTAATCATAAAAGTAGAACCATCTGTTACTTTAAATCGTATATTGCCCTTGATGGTAATCACATATTGTCTTCTGGGAGCCGGATGTGCATTTTTTTCCCACTCCTCCGTTTTATTGCTCATCCAGAATGTTGTGGTATTCATATGTTTAAGAGTAGGTATTTTCCCTTTCTCAAAAGAGCATGAGCCGTCAGGATTATTAATTAATCTTATGGCAGGAATAAACTCAGTGGAGCTCTCCGCAGTAACGCTCACATGGTTGTGTTTTTTATGTTGTGCATTCATAAATCCTACAGTACTTACTACTAAAACAAGGCTTAAGCCCTTAATGATGTTTTTCATTATAAATTTAATTTTTTATTTTTAATTATAAACAGTATCGTAAACCAGCATTCTGTCAAAGAATGGTTTATATTTCTGAACCAAAGAAAGATGTTCAGGAAGTTTTCCATATGCTTCAAGCTCTTCCAGACTATCGAATTCCATAGAAGCATTATAAGTAAATGTGCTGTCTAAAACGCTTCTCGGGCTGGAAGCTGCCGGCTTTCCATAACGGAGATTCTTCTGATAAGGAAGCTTTTTAAGGCCTTCAAAAAAATTTTCAAATTCTTTTACCTCAGGCCCGGAAAGGTCTTTTCTAAGCCAGAACAACAAATAATGGAAGTACACTTTTTTCTTTTTTTTAGGATTAAACATGGGTAAAGCAGAGGCAAACATATTTCCTGAGATCAGCAGCAAAGCAGAAGCCTGGACTGAGCGGAATAAAAATTTTCTTCTTTCCATTGTCATTTATTTTAATTAAAATCTATTCTGTATTTAAGGACAAACTGCCATTTCCGGTCTGAAACTACGGCATTGTTTGAAGGGTCATTGGTATAAACAGGTCTGTTCTGGGCGTCAAAGGTTAAACGGGAAGACATTCCGTTCATCAGCAGAGATATTCCTGCATCATAGATCACAGCATTATCATGAAGCCCTTTCAGATCTGACAGCTGCATTCCTACGGCAGGCTGAAGCTGAAGACTTTTCTTTTCTTTGTCCAGATAAGGCAGGGTTCCTCCCAGTTGTACATAATATGTATTTCCGGTTCCGATAACAGGCATTGCATTTCCTGCTCCATTCAGACTCGCTTGTGTCACATCTACAGAAGTTGCAGGATTATTGGTACCTACATACCGGATATAATTGGGTCCATAGTCGTTATGCATCGCCATCCCATAAGCGCTTATTGACATTCCTTTTTCTTTATTCAGTGGTGCATCATAAAATAAATCTACTGCAAAGCTTTTCATATCATCATTCACTGTATTCTTACCGGAATCCAGATGCCATAATGCATTGTGAATATAATCAAACCCCGCTCCCAGACTCAGTACATTCTTCTTCCCTACATAAGTTCCTGCATTAAAGGGAGTGGAAATATTTTCCTTGTCCAAAAAAGCATATCTGAAATATCCTGAGAAGTCTTTTCCTGGGGAGTTTTTACTAAAGGAAGCTACATTCAGTTTCGGATCAGAAGTTGCCATGGTATAAGGATCAGCCACTACCAGACGGTAATCAAATCTTCCGAGCTGTCCTTTAATATAGGCACTCAATTCCCTTACGGTATAATCTGTTGCTCCCGCATTGGAGGTTGCGTAAGCTGGAAGGTCGTATAACAGCGTATTCAAAGGTCCTGTAGTAAATCTTGAGAGGCCGCGCCATGTAGAACGTCCTGCCCCAAAAGCAATTTTATCATTAAAAGCATATTCAGCGTAGGCATCCAGAAGGTCAAAATAATTACTTCCTTTTGCATTGACATTCACGTTGGTAGTTCCACCCTGCAATACAAACATCAGCTTTTCTGTTGGCTTATAAGTCATTTTTACACGAACCCTTCTAAGCGAAAGGTCAGACAGGTCTGATTTGGCTTCGTTATTGACAAGGCTCCCAGGGTTAAGCTGAGTATATCTGCCCCACAATTCTGCATATCCGCTAAAGGAAATATATCTTGAGTGATCTTCATTGAAATAATGAGTCAATCCGGGATTATTAAAATCATTTTTTTTCTGGGCTTCTAATTTCCCCATAAGTCCTAATAAGGAAAACAACGCAATTGCTGTTTTGAAAGAGGTAGTCTTCATATTTTTCTATTCTTATCTTTTGTTGATTTCAACGGGACAAAATTAGATTGCTAAAAGCCCGACAGGTATTAGAAATCTATTAGAAACCTTATAGAAAACTATTAAAAGGGGGAATGTTTTCTGATAAAAGAAAAATATAAAATACCTTTGTAAAGTGCTTTGGGAATAAATGAAAATCAGGCTTTTAAAATCAAAAAAAACGTTTGAAAAACCAACACCCCTATTCATCGTATTTCTTTATGAAAATTTTAATTGTAGAAGATAACTCACGTGTTTCAAGCCTTTTGAAAAGAGGGCTGGAAAGCCAGCAATATCAGGTTTATATTTCGGAAGATGCAGAAGATGCGATTATCCTGCTGAATAAAATAACATTTGATCTGGCCATTACGGATATTATGCTCCCGAAAATGAGTGGTATTGATCTGTGCAAACTGATCAAACAGCAATATCCTGACCTCCCCATCATCATGCTTACCGCTCTGGGAACGATTGATGAAAAAATTGAAGGATTTGATGCCGGAGCAGATGACTATATGGTGAAACCTTTTGAGATCCGGGAGCTCTATGTGAGAATCAAAGCCATTCTGCAGAGAAGATCAAATAAAAATAAAGAAGCTTATCTGACCGAACTCGAATATCATGACCTGAAGATCGATAAGAAATTCAACAGAGTTTTTAGAAACGGAGCGGAAATAGAACTTACTCCCAAAGAATTTAAACTCCTGGTATTTCTGGTAAGCAATGCCGAAAGAATTCTTACCCGTGAAGAAATTGCCGAAAATGTATGGGGGAATCATTTCGACACCGGAACCAATTATATTGATGTCTATATTGCTTATTTACGGAAAAAGATTGATAAAAATTTTGACCATAAACTGATTCATACCAAACCCGGAGTAGGATTTATTTTTGCTTCACAATTATGAAAATAGCAACCCGAACAGCACTCATTTATTCCATCCTTACTGCAGGCATCCTATTTTTGTTTGCCTACGTTCTTTATTTTGTTTCTGAAAAAAACAGAGAAGATGAATTCAATGACCGGCTGGGATACAAAGTGATCTGGCGTTCAGAATTTATATTTGATGCCAGAATCAGTGATGAAAAAATCCGTGAACTTCACCGGCGTAACCAAAAACTTCTGAATGAAGCAGACATCAGTGTTTATAACAGCAAAAAAGAGCTTACCTTCACAGATATTCCTCCTCTCAAAAGCAATGAAAAATACCTGAACAAAATTACCCGGTCCAATAAAAACAGAATATTCTGGCAGCAGGGTGACCGTCAGTATATTGCCATGCAGTTTCCATCCAACGGAGAAAAATATTATATCATTGGAAGTGCAGTAGATGTTACGGGAAAGGCCCATATTTCTGAGTTTAAAAAAGATATTATCATCATCTACATCAGCTCCATTGTTATCATTTTTATTATAGGATTTCTTTTTTCCTATTATACGCTTAAGCCTTTAAAGGATATCATTCTCCAGATCCGTGATATTTCAGAGCACAACCTTAATAAACGGCTGGATATTCCCAAAGCAAAAGATGAGATTTATGAACTAACGGAAACTTTTAATTCTACTTTCAACAGACTTGAAAAATCCTTCAACAATCATAAGCAATTCGTCACCACTATTTCCCATGAGTTCCGGACACCTCTTTCTACCTTAATTGCTGAGCTTGAGCTTGCCAAGGAACTTAACGTGACCTTGGATGACTATAAGCTTTCTATTGACAATGCCCTGCAGGATGCGAATGATGCTTCGGAACTATCTTCTGCTCTTTTGGATTTTGCCAGAGCCAGCTATGATGTATCACAAATCAGTTTTACCAATCTACGTCTGGATGAGATTTTGGCAGAAGCCAAACTTGCATTGCTGCAGAAAAATGCCAGTTACAAAATCGGGATCAATTATATGAGCAATGCCTCAGATGATGATGAAAACAATTATGATTTTTTTGGTAACCCTTACCTGCTGCAGGTTGCTTTTTCCAACTTAATAGAGAATGCTTGTAAATATTCGGCAGACAAAAGCTGTCATATCGAGATAGAAACCAAACAGGAACATATAAAAATTCATTTTATTGATCATGGGATCGGTATTTCAGAAAAGGATCTTTCAAAAATTTTTGATCTTTTTTATCGCGGTTCCAATAAGAGTTTCGAAAAAGGAAACGGAATCGGTCTTTCCATTGTAAAAAGAATTGTAGAAATACACGAAGGAAAATTGACTATCGACTCTGAAGTAGCCAAAGGAAGTATATTTACTGTGGAATTTCCTTCCATAAATTAAAAAGCAGTCTAAAATAGACTGCTTTTTAATTTATGCTTTCAACCATTCTGAGGAAGAAAGATAATTCTGATCAGGATAATAGATGAACAGACAGTTTTTGCCTTTAATCGTATTGATTATAGACTGTGTCAGTTCTCTTGGGACGGCAGGGCATCCCCAGCTTCTTCCGATTCTTTTGTGCATCGCAGCAAATGCATCACTCACATAATCCGCACCATGCATTACAATTGCTCTTCTGTATGCAGCATCATTAAAGCCCTTATCCATTCCCAATAATTTCAGAGAGTATCCGTTATCACCCTGATAGGTTGCATCCGTGATATAAAATCCCAGGCTGCTCTGCAGCGAACTTTCCTTGTTAGAAAAATTCGTCGCAAATTCTTCGCCGGTATTTTTTCCGTGTGCTACCAATGAGTTGAACAGAACTTTTTTGTCTTCAAGGTCAATAATCCAAAGTCTTTTGGTGTTAGAAGACATAGAAAAATCGCAGATAGTCAATAAATGCGAGTCCTGGGTAAGCAATCCTGCTTTTTTTAAATTTTCATAGCCAGTCAATGCTTTTGAGAACACATCATAATTCAGTTCATGCCCCGGCTCAAATGCAATAGATTGGTACAGTGCTTCTGATGAAGACACTGCTGCAGTGTTCTTCTCAGATTTCGTTTCAGCTACTTTTTCAGTTTTCGTTGTTTTCACATTCTCACTTTTCGCCACCACTTTTGGGGAAATGTAGAATGAAGTCGTCACCATGTAAACAAGGCCTAATACGCTATAAAATCCTTTCATTCAATACTATATAAATCCAAATTAGTGGGGCAAAATTATAAAAACATAATTACCAAGGAGTTATAACTCTACAAAGTTTAACGCTATTTAAGAAACTTTAACGTCCTGATTTTGTGAATTAAAGTGGTTATTTTAGAGAATCCGGAACAAATTCCAGGCTTACAGAATTCATACAATATCTTAATCCGGTAGGTTTCGGACCGTCATCAAAAACATGTCCCAGATGGGAATCACATCTTTTACAAAGTACCTCTACTCTATCCATACCGTACGACTGATCTCTTACATAATAGACTCCTTCTTTATCAGCTTCAAAGAAACTCGGCCAGCCGCAGCTGCTGGAAAATTTTGATGTCGAACGGAACAGATGATTTCCACATACCGCACAATAATATTCTCCTACCTCATCAAATTCGTTATATTTTCCTGTAAAAGCTCTTTCTGTTGCCGCTTCTCTGGCTATTGCGTATAGATCCGGAGCAAGGATTTTTTTCCATTCTTCATTCGAAACATTGAGTTTTGAAGTATCTGTTCTGGAGTAGTATGGATTGCTTTTTGCTTGTGTATTTTCCATAGGAGTTTTTTTAATAGGTTCATATTTCTGCGTACATGCCTGCAGAATAATTAATAGGGTTATTGAAATTAAAAATTTCATAGTAAATTTTAATTCTTTAACCACGAATGGTTTCATAACCAAATTTAGTAAATTTGAGAATATGAATGACGAAGCAAAAAGAAAACAACTTAGAAAATATAAAGCATTTGCCACCGGATTATTTGTCCTGATGGCTGTTATTTTCATTGTTACCACTATTTTACAGAAGTCTGATAACTCTCACTGGATTGGCTATGTCCGGGCCTTTGCTGAAGCCGCTATGGTGGGTGCGCTTGCGGACTGGTTTGCGGTAACGGCCTTATTCCGGCATCCTCTCGGGCTTCCTATTCCCCACACCAATCTGATTGAAAACAGTAAGCAGAGACTGGGAGACAATCTTGGAAATTTCGTGGTGGGAAACTTCCTTTCACCTCAGAATATCCGCCCTTACATCCAAAAGCTTAAAGTTTCCAATTTTGTTGGAGAATGGCTGGCCAAGGAAAAAAGCCAGGACATTTTGATTAAAAACCTTTCGGATATTGTTCTTGATATTCTCAATAAACTGGATGATTCAACGGTAAGCCAGTTTATCAGCAAAAAGGTTTCTGAAATGACAGATGATGTCAAGCTTAATAAAGTAGTAGGAAACGGAATCGGTTATATACTGGAAAAAAATGATCACCAGAGAATCATCACCAATCTTTCAAAACAGATCAAAGAATACATCATTGAAAACGATGAAATGATCCAGGAGAGAGTAAAAAAAGGCAGTTATTCGTTCATTCCATCTTTTGTAGATAACAAAATTGCTGATAAAATTGCCGACGGACTTTCTGATTTTTTCAAAGAAATAGAAGAAGATCCTCAGCATGAAGTAAGAGCATTGATCACTCAGAAAATTCATGAATTTTCCGTTGATCTGAAAGAAGATCCGAAATGGGATGAGGAATTTAAAACGATTAAAAACGGTCTTCTCAAAAATGATAAACTGGATGAATATTCCAATGATATCTGGGTTTCCATTAAAAGGACATTGATGAAAGAACTTCAGGAGGAGGATTCCGCTTTGAAAAATTACCTTTCAAAAAATCTGAATGAGTTTGCCCAGAATTTAAAAACAGATGAAAACCTTCAGAATAAAATTGACCATTGGGTTCGCGTAACGGCTTATAAGTACATCCTGAAAAACACTCATCAATTCGGAAACCTCATCAGTACTACCGTTGGGAACTGGCAGGGAAAAGAGCTCAGTGAAAAACTGGAACTGGAAGTAGGAAAAGACCTGCAGTTTATCCGGGTCAACGGAACGCTGGTCGGCGGGCTGGTCGGTCTGATTATCTACACCATCGCACACTTCTTCATTTAAAAAACTAAAATCCACGATCACTCAGCCATGAAAAAAATTTTCAGTCTCTTCTTTTTTTGTTTCCTCACATTTGCCCTGTGTCAAAAAGTTGAATTAAAGAAAGTAACGGATTCTTCCCAGACCTTTACCGGAGAAATCGGAGGAATTCCGATTACCATAGAACTCAACTATACAGGAATAGTAGATTGTAATCAGTATCAGCATTATGTGGATGGATGGTATTATTATGACAAATACAAAAAGAAAATCCCGCTTACCGGAATATATGACTATTATGGAAATTTGTCGCTATATAATTTTGGAGCGAAACAAAAACAGAATTCGAAGCTTTTGAAAGAGCAGATTACCTCTCTTCAGAAGGTAGAAAAGACTGATGAAATAGCCCAGAAATTAGCTCCAAAGGAATCTATTGTATTTGAAAATAGCAGCCGGAATACCAGCCCTGTTCCAGGACATTTTTATCTGAATGGAAAAGCTCAGCCTGCAAAATTGTTTACAGGCAATACGATGATCTACCGTCTCAACAATTATCTGTACTTACCGAATAACAAGAAAATAAACACCTATGATTTCATTAATAAAGCAGGCGGAAACGAGCTAATATCTTATTCCTCAGGAGAAAATGGGAACAGGATTTTACTGTATTTTGAGGAAATATCAAATTTTAATGCCTGCGGGCAATGCGGGGCAAGCAATGGGGAGAAAGGCTACCGGGTTCTTTACTTCACAAAAGACTGGAATTATAAAAGCTATGAAGAATTCCTGACTGAGAGCTGCCGCGAAAATATATATGACGTTACCAAAACGAAATCCAAAGACAAACAAACGATTATCTATAAAATAGGAAAAACCGAAAGCACTCCGCCCCATACGCTTACAGTAAATATTAAAAATGCATCTGTTGTAAAGTCAAAATAAAAAAGAGAGTCATATCAACTCTCTTTTATTTTATCTCGGCAACCTGCTGGCTCTTTTTAGTAATTCCTTATTGATGTCGTTAATCAGTTCCGGACCTTCATAAATAAATCCTGTATATAGCTGAACCAGCGTAGCCCCTGCATCCAGCTTCTCCATCGCATCCTTAGCAGAGTGAATTCCTCCAACTCCAATGATTGGAAATGCTCTGTTACTTTTATCGGAAAGGTATTTGATCATGTTTGTACTTCTCTCACGGATGGGTTTTCCGCTTAATCCACCATTTCCTATCTGTGCTAAAACTTCCGGAGAGGTTTTCAGTCCTTCTCTGTTCACGGATGTATTGGAAACTACAATACCATCTATTTTTGTTTCTGCGATCAGATCAATAATTTCATCCAATTGATTGTTATTCAAATCCGGTGCAATTTTAAGCAGTATAGGTTTCTGTACAGATTTTGACTGGTTTATTTTTTTCACTTCCGTAATCAGTTCTCTCAGATAGTCTACGTCTTCCAGTTTGGCGTGGCTTCCTACATTCGGGCAGCTCACATTCAATACAAAGTAATCTACATGAGGATGAAGACCTTCAAAACAGTCTAAGTAATCCTGCGTATAATTTTCCGGACTTGTATCTGTATTTTTCCCGATGTTTCCACCGATAATTATTTTCCCTTTATTGGATTTCAGTTTTTCAATAGCTGCTTCAAGACCGTCATTATTGAATCCCATTCTGTTGATGATTCCGCCATCTTCAATCAAACGGAACAATCTTTTTTTAGGATTTCCGGCTTGCGCTCTTGGAGTTACCGTCCCGATTTCCACAAATCCGAAACCAAGATCTCCCAATTCGTTAAATAACACTGCATTTTTATCGAAACCGGCAGCCAGTCCTACAGGATTTTTAAATTTCAATCCAAAGACTTCTCTTTCCAGACGTTTGTCTTCAATAGGTTTGGGTAAAAACAGTTTGGTAAGAAATCCAAAATTTTTAAGCATTGAAAATGTAAAATGATGAACTTCTTCAGGATCAAATTTGAAAAGGATCGGACGAATGAGCGATTTGTACATTGAAAAAAAGTTTTACAAAATTACTCATTTTAAAATTAATGTTGGATTGATGTATGATATTTTATCGAAATATCTCATACACAGCATCTATAAGATATACATATTGGTGAGATAATTTTTTTAAGCGCTACGATCGCAAAGAAATATTACCATCCTGAAAACATTTTGGTTCGCAAGGGCGTTTCACTAAGCAAAGTACACGCTATCAGTCTTTACTGAACGAAGTGCACTCGCGATCGGAAATAAAAGCTATTTATCAATAACTTTGCGAGCATTGCGTTAAAACAATAGAAACAGAGAAATACCTTCACCATCCTTGTCAAGGTTTAAAACCTTGACAAGGATATTTAAAATCTTAAGGTTTTAATGAAGAGTACGCACTCAAATCGAATTTCAGAATATCCCCTACTCTTTTGAATTCCTCATCTATAGTAGCATTTACGGTGATTCTTTCGTTAGAAATGGGATGATTAAAAATCAATTGATGGGCATGAAGCGTCATTTTGTTGATGTCAAATGTCTGAAGCCACAATTTGTTCTGTTTATTACAGCCATGTTTTCTACAACCTAAAATAGGATGCAAAATATGCTTAAAATGTTTTCTCAGCTGATGAAATCTTCCCGTTTCAGGAATTGCTTCTACCAAAGAATATCTCGAAGTCTGATGTTTTAAAAAAGGTAAATCTATTTCCGAAGTCTGCAAACGACGATAGTTTGTAACCGCATTTTGTTTAACTTCATTTTCATTAACTAAATCATAATCAATGGTTTCTTCTTCTTTTGTCCACCCCCGAAGAATGGCCAGATATTTCTTCTCCACATCGCGTGATGCAAACTGCTCGCTCATGATTCTAAGCGTATCTTTATCCAGAGTAAACAGCAGAACCCCCGAAGTTTTCCGGTCTAACCGGTGTACGGGATACACTTTTTGCCCGATCTGTTTCTTCAACTCCTGAATAGCATAGGTATCAGCTTCTCCGGCATAAAAAGATTTATGAACCAGTAACCCGCTGGGTTTGTTGATGGCAATAAGATGCTCGTCACGATAAAGAATTTCTAACATCCGGCAAAAGTAAAGATTTTTCGATTGATATTATATGCTGCCATCTTTGTAAACCTAACAGGTTTAGACATTCCTTTATCAATAGCCCCGATCTGAGAGAAAATCCCGCAGTGAGGCGGCGGCGCGAAGCAGAGCCGCCGAGCGAGGAATTGCAACGGAGAGCGGGTTCCCGGCTCCTGAAAAATTAAATTGTCAATATTTGTCTGTTTATTAACTGCTTTTTTTATTGAATCTCATGATTTTGGATCCAAATTGCTATTTTTGCATTTCAGACGTAAAAAAATTATGGCAAAGCAAGAAGATGTTTTCAAGAAAGTGATTTCTCACGCTAAAGAATATGGTTTTATTTTCCCATCGAGTGAGATCTATGATGGTTTATCCGCTGTTTATGATTATGGACAGAACGGTGCCGAACTAAAAAATAATATCAAACAATATTGGTGGAAAGCTATGGTACAGCTTAACGAAAATATTGTCGGCATTGATTCGGCGATCCTTATGCACCCAACCACATGGAAGGCATCGGGCCACGTAGACGCTTTCAACGATCCATTGATTGATAATAAAGATTCCAAGAAACGTTTCAGAGCAGACGTTTTGGTGGAAGATTACTGTGCTAAAATTGAAGATAAAGAGAATAAGGAAATCGAAAAGGCAGCGAAAAGATTCGGTGAGGCTTTCGATAAAGATCAGTTTGTTGCTACCAATCCAAAAATTATTGAATACAGAGCAAAAAGAGAGGCTATTCTTTCAAGATTGGCAAAGTCTCTGGAAAATGAAGACCTTGCTGATGTAAAAGCCTTGATTGAGGAGCTTGAGATTGCAGATCCTGATACAGGTTCTAAAAATTGGACTGAAGTAAGACAGTTCAACCTGATGTTCGGAACAAAACTGGGAGCTTCTGCTGACAGTGCAATGGATCTTTATCTGAGACCTGAAACGGCTCAGGGTATTTTCGTTAACTTCTTAAACGTACAGAAAACTTCACGTCACAAGCTTCCCTTCGGTATTGCGCAGATCGGTAAAGCATTCAGAAATGAGATTGTAGCAAGACAGTTTATTTTCAGAATGCGTGAGTTCGAACAGATGGAAATGCAGTTTTTCGTAGCTCCGGGAACAGAACTTGAATTCTATGAACAGTGGAAGCAGAAACGTCTGAACTGGCACAGAGCTTTAGGCTTGGGAGATGAGAACTACAGATTCCACGATCATGAAAAGCTTGCTCACTATGCGAACGCGGCGGCTGATATTGAGTTTAACTTCCCATTCGGATTTAAAGAGCTGGAAGGTATTCACTCAAGAACAGATTTCGACTTAAAAGCGCATGAAGAATTCTCAGGAAGAAAACTACAGTTCTTTGATCCTGAAAGAAACGAAAACTATGTTCCTTATGTAGTGGAAACTTCAGTAGGTTTAGACAGATTATTCCTTTCTATATTCTCTCATTGTTTAAGAGAAGAAACTTTAGAAGACGGTTCAGAAAGAACGGTTTTATCTTTACCTCCGGCATTGGCACCCATTAAAGCAGCTATTCTTCCATTGATGAAGAGAGATGGTCTAGCAGAATATGCAGAAAAGATCTTCAATGATCTGAAATATGATTTCAACCTGTTCTACGAAGAGAAAGATGCTATCGGAAAACGTTACAGAAGACAGGATGCCATTGGTACCCCATACTGTATCACTGTGGATCACGATTCTCTTACAGATCACACGGTAACCATCAGAGACAGAGACACGATGCAGCAGGAAAGAGTTCCTGTTTCAGAGTTGAGAAGAATCATTGATGAAAAAACAAACTTCAGAAATTTACTTTCTAAAATATAGTTGAAAAGCCCTGGTTTCAGGGCTTTTTTATTTTTCGTAACATATGGGTTAATTTATTACTTTTATGTCTCAAATTCTAACCATGAAAAAAATAACTCTGATGATGTTTGGCCTGATCCAGACATTTGCTTTTTCCCAAACTCAGGACCTGACAACACTTGCTGCAGGCGATCACGTAGGAATGAATGCTCTATTTGATGATAAAGATAATTTGTACGGTTACGTTTCTCTCTATTCTTATGGTAAATCCGGTGACAAGACCAAGAAATTTGAGTATGTAATTCTTGATAAAAACCTCAACCCTGTTGCCAATAAGGAGTTTGAAGGAGATATCACGGCAGCCTCTTATCTGGGATATGTTGATTTTAAAGGTCAGATTATCTTAAAGCCTTCCATGATGGATTATTCTCTTGTGAAAAGCAAAGAAATATTTACTCCGGTTTCTATGGTAATAGATCCGAAAACCAACTCCATTACCCGGAAAATATATTACGACTATCTGGAAAACGGTACTTTCAAAGAGATTAACGAACCAAAGAGCTGGAAAGAACAGCGTAAGGAAAACCGTGATGAGAAAAAAGAAAAAGGCTACAACTACGTTTCCGCAGTAGGAGAACTGAAAGAAGGCGGTTATTTTGCTGTTGAATACAAAGATTACGGTAAGTATGAAAACAGCAACAGCCTCATGAGATTTGATGAAAACAAAAAGGAAATCTGGAGGTATCAATACAACACAGACGGCAGCAAAAAACTGTACACTACCCTTTCTGTTCTGGAAAGGGATGAGAACAATATGTACTGCATTATGAAAAAAGTGAATGACAAGCAGAAAACATTCAGTCTCATGGTTCTTGATATGAAAACCGGAAAAGAGAAATCCAGCAAGCCTATTACCGGATTATCTGATGATACCATAGACAATATTGAATCCTTCTACTCCAATTACAGAAAGCTTGATAATGATAAAACCTTTGATGATAAAGTAGTTTTGCTGGGAAGAAACTATGATAACTCAGAATCAGTAGGGTTTGCAAGAATGCTCCTCAACAAATCCGATTTCTCTGTAGATACGAAAACGATTAATTACGAGCCCAACATCTCTGCTTTTCTCCCGAAGCTCAATAAAAATGGTATAGTAGAAAGCGGATACATGCTTCAGACTAAAGACATGTACTTTATGAATGATGGAAGTGTGGGTATTTTATCAGAAAAGTATAAGCCGGCCGGTCAGTATAACGCACCAAAGACGACTGATCTTGTGTACATCTACACGGATAAGGATTTTAAAGTGAAAAATGTTCAGGTTTTTGAAAAGGAAAAATCAAAATGGGTGAACAGCGATTATCTGTTTTCACAGTACCTCAACGGAGGAAAAGACGTGGTATTTTTCTATCGTGATTATCAAAAAGATGAAGTCACCAAACAAAAAAGATGGAATCTGTTTATCAATACCATTATTGATGGAAAATTCAAACAGGAGATTATTCCGATCTCTGAAAAAGATAATTATGCAGTAACGCCATATGTAGGAAAAGAAGGCTATATCCTGCTTCGTGAGTATAACGAGAAAGAGAAATTCAATAAGATCCGTCTGGAAAAATTAAATTATTAAAATAATAAGAACCCTGACAAAACATCAGGGTTCTTTCTTTTATGTTTTGGCTAAAGCCAGCGGAATTTTTATTATTTCAAAAACAGGCTCCCTTCTACTAAGCTCAGGACAATAGCCCATTCCTATCGATATTTCAATCAGTTATAATTAAAATCAGTTTGCTTTTGCCAGCGTCTCATTCGTCTGATAAAAGTCTGCTATATTCTTTATTTCATCAAGACTTAAATTCCACATAAAGTTCAGAAACTGCTGGTAGCTTTCACTTTGATTTTTAGGTTCTATTCTATCCAGATACCGGTTGAGATTATAATTTTTTCTCGCTTCATATATTTTGGAGAAACATCTTCCCAACCAGCTTTTATAATATTTTTCTTCCTCTTCATCCTGCAAAAACTGCATGGCAGCATAAATTCCCAGTCCATAATCTTCCGAATGGAAATAATTGGGTAAAATCTCCATCCTTGCAGTTTTTCTTAATGTTAAAAAAAGGTCTGAAGGTTTTTCCGGACTGACAGGAGTTTTAAGTTCTGTAAAAGTCCTTTTAAGCGCTTCTATTCTTCTGGAAACTTCAGGATGCGATGCCAGAGAATCTTTGTTCAGCTTTTCTTTATAAAAGTTATAATTGTACAGGGAAAAATCTTCCTTTTTCATCCATTTCTCATTGAATGCCTGTCTGGGAAGATTAAACAGTTTTTTATAGGTTTCCACCTTTAATTCCCGTGGAGAGATCGTATCAAAATCCTGTAACCTCTGAAGAGCATTGACAAATTCTGTTTTCCTGAAATCACTGTTTTTAAAAATAACATACCCTAAAGAATCTGCCTGTATTTCATTTTGTCTTCTTTCCACGCTTTTCTTGTAGACTCTGTTTTTAAAAATATCGAAAGCCTTCTGGTTCTGGCTCTGGCTTCTGCTTGTCGTAGTGGATTTGATATTCTCAACCACCAGTTTATCCTGTTTATCCTGTTCTATAATTTTCAAAAAAGTCTTCAGGGAGTGCTCCTCTATTTTATGCCCAAGCTCATGGGAAATCACTGCAGCAATCTGTTCCTCGTTATTCAGCCAGCTGTAAAGACCCATATTGATGACAAAAGTTCCGTCAGCAAGGCAATAGGCATTGGGAGTGTTGTCTTTGGCAATCAGAATTTTAAGATCCTGGGGAATTGCCGGGTTGTTCTTTTTAAGACGTTGAATCATGGACTGTATACTGGTTTCAAATTCAGATTTAAAAATAAAATCCTTATTCTTCACCTGCTTTTCAAAGTCTGTTCCGAACTCTTTATAAATTTTGGATAATTCAGAGCCTGTTTTCCCGGAATATTGAGACTTTAATCTCTTTACAGTCGCTTCATTATTCCCTTCAAAACTCTTTAAAAATGCTTTTCTCTGTATATAATCTGCAGTATCTATCGGTTTATAAATCTGGGCTGTTCCCAGGATTGAAAACAGGAAGTACCCCAATACAAAAATTTTTCTGGTCATAGTTTTCATCAATAAGAACAAAAATAACTTATTTGCTGATTCATTTTAAATTTTATAACCAAATTATTTTAAATTTGTTAAAGACCCATTCATAAAAAATGAGAATACTAAAATATATGATAGGCGGGGCTGTAGCCGGTGCGGCAGCAGCTTATTTTCTGGGATATGATTATTTATTCAATGGCATTTCCAAAACCTACCTGAAAGGAAAATCAAGCGCCCATATTGATGATGGAAATCTTTTCCCGAGCAATCCTGTTGCAACAGAAGAACCTAAACTCTGGGAGGAACATCCGGACTACAATAAAACAGAATTACCTAAACATTTAGTTGAAAACTTAAAACGTTCCAGAACAGCTGCTTTGGTAGTGATAAGGAATGGAAAAATTCTTCATGAACAGTATTGGGATGGCTACAACCAGCTATCACAAACCAATTCTTTTTCTATGGCAAAAGCAGTGACAGTGATGCTTCTGGGAAAGGCACTGGAAGAAGGAATTATTCCAACTCTAGATGAAAAGTTCTCCGATTTTTATCCCGAATTTAAAAACAAACCCTTTGGAAATCAGGTTACCCTTAAGAATTTGGCCCAGATGGAAGCCGGACTGGACTGGAATGAAGATTACAACAATCCTTTTCTTCCCAATGCTAAAGCCTATTATGGAAAAAGCCTTGTAAAAGCTGTATTTTCCCGAAAATTTAAAGAAGAACCAGGTGTAAGATTTGAGTATCAAAGCGGCTCGACACAGCTTCTTGGTTTTGCACTCCGAAAAGCATTGAATCAGCCATTGGCAACTTATTTATCAGAAAAATTCTGGGTCCCGCTGGGAATGGAACAGAATGCGAAATGGAGTACAGATGATCACGGTATGGAAAAAGCCTATTGCTGTATTCATTCCAATGCAAGAGATTTTGCCAAACTGGGGCAGCTTTTTCTGGATGATGGGAAAGCCGGAGATCATCAGATTCTCAATGCAGACTTTATTGAACAGATGAGAACTCCTACTGAAAAGTCTCAAAACATTTATGGAATGGGACTTTGGATCAATCATGACAATCCTGTCAAACATTATTATTTCCTCGGATTACAGGGACAATATATTATCATGGTTCCGGAGCATAATATGGTTATTGTAAAAACCGGGAGCTATTCCAATAATCCTAAGAATGACAGAGGAAGACCTGACCAGGTAAAATTCCTTGTGAATGAAATTGTAGAACTATTCCGATAAACAGTATGGAAAAACATAGCGTAAAAGTTGATGAATACATTGAAAAATCTCCTGATTTTGCAAAACCTATCTTAGATTATCTTCGTGAAATCATTCATGAAGCCAGCCCCGATGTGGAAGAAGCCATCAAATGGAAGTTTCCCACTTTCATGTATAAAGGGAAGATTTTATGTTCCATCACCGCTTTCAAGCAATATTGCAGCCTGGGATTCTGGCTGCATCAGGAAATGAAAGCTTTACAGGAAATAGAAACAAATACTGAAAAAAGTTCAATGTTCAGTTTGGGAAAAATAACCCGTCTTGAAGATCTGCCATCCCAATCTCAGCTGAAAAGAGCAATTAAAGAAGCCATGGAGCTTACAGATATGGGTGTAACGATGAAAAAAGCACCCCCATCCAGGATAGAAATGGAAATTCCTGATTATTTTCAATCTGCTCTGGATGCTCAGCCGAAAGCAAAAGAAATTTTTGAAAAAGCTTCACCATCTTTCAGAAAAGAGTATATTGCATGGCTTACAGAAGCCAAAACAGAAGCTACCAGAAATAAAAGATTGGAACAGTCTTTGGAATGGATAGCCGAAGGTAAAGGCCGCAACTGGAAGTACCAGAAAAAATAAAAAAACACACACAATGAAGAAAAAAATTATTCTCTTTTTCTTCCTGATTATTTCAATTTTTACATTCGCTCAGGAATTTGATTTTGAGAGACAATATAAGTATGCCCGTACACTATCGTCCAAAAATCCGGACAGCTCAGAAATTGTTCTGAATAAGATTATAGATTCTGCACGGAAAAGAAATCTGCCGGAATTTTTAGCAAAAGCTTATTATTTAAAGTCTTTCAACAGCTATCTGAGATCTGATGCTGAGAAAAGTCTTGATTTTGCAGATAAGGCGCTTAAAATAGCGACCCAAAGCGATTACAGCATCGGAAAAGCTCTCGCATACAGAATGCAGGGAACTCAATATGCAAAGCTCGGGCTGCTTAAAGAGTCTTCTGCCAGCCTCCGGAATGCACTCGCTGAAGTAAAAAATAATAATACCGAAGAAGGACATGAGCTGAAAGGAATGATCTATAATTCTTTTTTGATCCTTCTTAACAAGGAACAGTATAAAGAAAAAGCATATTATTCCAAAAGTGCCATTCAGGAATTTCAGAAGCTTAAGAATGTCAACAGAAGAAACGAACTGCTGATTTCCGCTTATACCAATATGGGATATAATTTATCTGAGGTAAAAAAATTCAGGGAGGCTAAACCTTATTTTGTAAAAGCCCTTTCGCTGGTAGGGGAAAACAATTATTATCTTCGGGCAAACATCCTGAATGATATCGGATTTTCTTTTTCAAAACAGAATAAACCGGATAGTGCGGTGCTTTATTATCAGAAATCCCTGGCCATTGTAGATCGGTATGGATTCAATGAAAAAAAGATTGAGGTAACTAAAAATCTTGAAGAAGCCTACGCCCAGCTTCACGACGACACCAATACCGAAAAATATAAAATTGAAAATCTTACATTAAAAGACAGCATTGCTTACAACAAGGCCATGGCCGTCAACAAAACACTTTCTAAAAAAGAAGAAAGCTTTCATCAGCAGCTCAATGAAAGCCATTCTGTCTCAAAAGGGCTTATTATTGCGTGCCTTGCATTGTTAATTGTTTCAGGAGCTGTGATTTTCAATAGCCTTCGTCTCCGTAAAAAACATAAAGAAGCTGTTTCCAGAATTTACAGAGAAGGCATTTCACCCGTTATTTATGAGGAAGATCCACAGGAAATTTCTGAGGATATTCAGGCAAAAAATACCTCTACTCCAACAGAAATAAAAATTTCGCCGGAAGTAGAGGAAAACATATTACAGGGATTAAAAATATTTGAAGAAAATCTTGAGTTTAACAACAAAAACATTTCGCGTTACAATCTTGCCAACACATTGAATATCAACACAAAATATCTTTCAACGGTTATTAAGAAACATAAGAAATTCAATTTCAACCAATACATTAATCATCTGAGGATCAATTACATTGTTAACCAGTTGAAAAATGAACCTCAATACAGAAAGTATAAGATCAATCACCTTGCAGAAATTACGGGATATTCCTCCCACAGTGCTTTTTCTCTTGAGTTCAAAAAGATTACAGGACTTCACCCGTCTGCTTTTATCAAAACCCTTGATGAAATCTCCTGATTACTGTTCTGCTATGGTAAGATTATTATAGCCACCCGTATTGTTGAGTGAAAAATTCGCGAGGTTTGAATTATTTAAATTAAACCAGATATAAGGCATCAGCCTCTGCCCTGCTGTCATGTAGAATGAAGCAGTACAGTTACTTCCTGCATCAATATTTCCTACGCTGTTTGAGGACATGGTATTGGCACATTTTACGGTGTTGATAATATTGGTGACAGCCAGTCCGGCCGTGTTATCGTAAAGCTGCCAGATGGCTTCTATCTGAATAGGATTTAAAGGATCCGTTGTATAATTAATGGCCAGCGGAGCCAGATCTGTAGTGAAAGTGGCTACATAAATTCCATTTCTGGGAGCTGTAAAAATACCTGTCGCAGCATTAAAGCTCGTCCCGGAATTGCTTTCAAAAGTTTTACTCCAGTCTACAAGATAATTGCTTGCTCTGTTCTGTAAACCCGCAGTTATAGTGGGAGCAGCAGGAGTTGCCAGTTTTACATTATTGGTCGTTTTGGCTGCAATAACGATTACTTTATTACTGGCAGGCTGTGCTGTGAGCAAAGGAAGCCATTCATTTCCATTGGAATATTCCACACCGTTGTTATACCGTACGGCACCCTCATCTGCGGCTGCGGCTGTAAGGGCAGATGTTCCAAAACCAATGGCGCCGTTTCCGGAATTTCTGGCATCCACTTTTACGGCTGGAACCAAAGTTCCAACTCCTATTTTCCCTGCACTGTTCACAAGGATATCATTACTCTGCTGGGCTGGAGTAAATGCAGACCCTGAAGCAGGATTATCTTTTTGTCCGTCAATATGCAAAATGCCCTGCGGATTTGGGGTATTGATTCCAATTTGTGAAAATGCACACTGGAAGCTTAACGTCATTAAAATCAGTAAACAATTTTTTTTCATCATGTATGTTTTTATAATCCGAAAATACTTAAAGAAGTTAGCGTAGAATCGGTATCCAGGGTTTTTGAACTTCCCAGTTTCTGATTCAGGCTTACTGTAATATTATCACCCTGGTTCAGGTTGAAAATACCTGAGCAGTTTCCTGCGACGCGGTTTCCAATTGTATTGTTTCCGGGATAACTTCCTACACATTTGAAAACTTTACCGGTTGCGGAAGAGGTAGAATTGGTCTGGATCAAGGTTTCATATCTTGAATCGTCTGCAATACTTCCGGAAGCCAGTGAAAAGGTAAAGGATACAATATATACCCCAGCTTTTGAAGCTGTAAAAGTTCCTGTACCGGCATTAAAGCTGCTGTTCACATCTGTTTTTTTAGTCCAGCCCGTAACGGCAGTCTGTACTCCATTGCTGAAACTTTGTATGGAAGCATTTTCGGCATCCACAAAATCATTGGGAGCCTTATGAGCCAGTGCTACCCAGGCCGTTCCGTTGGAATAGCTCAGATCCTGAGTTCCGGAATTATACCTCATCGCTCCTGCCTTTGCTGCAGACGCAGATTGTGAAGTTCCTCCGATTCCAATAGCATTCAGGCGTTCCCCTGATCTCAGATCCAGTCTTGTTTTGGGAGTTTTTTTTCCTACTCCTACATTTCCGGAAGAAGTAATGACTACATCATCATAATAACTGGAAAGTATTGAGGTATTTGTATTTTTCTGTCCGTCAATATGTACTGCTCCTTCCGGGGAAGACATATTGATTCCTATCTGGGCCTTCATCGCTATGCTGCTGCAAATGACCAGGGCCAGTCCTAATTTTTTTATCATATCCAATGTGTTATTGTTCCAGAATAGAAAGATTTACAAAGCCATATTCATTGCTTGCAGAAGAAGTATCGGTTCTCAGACTCAGGTTGCCATTATAAACAGACTGATAGATATACGGCTGAAGCGTGTCTCCTTTATTGAGCTGAACGCCTGCAACGCAAGATCCTGCCACCTGTGCCTGTTTTGAGATATTGGAGTAAGATTTTACGCATTTTTTTACCGTAGTGCTTCCGTTTACAACATATCTTGCTTCTGAAAAATAGCCTGAAACAATAGGAATTCTTACAAAGTCATACGTAAAAGAAACAAGATATACTCCTGTTCTTGGCGCTGTAAAAATACCTGTTCCGGGAGTAAAGTTTCCTGTCGGGTCGGAAACCTCTGTCCAGCCTGTAATACCTGTAGCAGCCTGATAGGGAATTTTAACGGCAAAGTTCGCAGCCTGAAGGTTGGCTACCACTACTGCCTTTGTTGGGGAAGAAATAAGATCCTGCCATACAATACCATCCGAATACTGCATCTTTCCACCATTCAGCGGATTATACCGTACAGCACCTCCGCCTGCAGCTGATGCTGTCTGACTGGTTTCTCCTATTCCGATTGCATTATCAGTATTGGTGGCTGAGCGCGTATCGATTCTGGTGGCCGGTGTTAAAGTTCCGATTCCGATTTCTCCGGCAGAAGTGATGGCAACATCATTGGAAATTTGGGTAGAGGACGGAGCTCCGGATGAGGGATTATCTTTTGCCCCATCCACATGGAAAATAGTTTGAGGGCCTGAAGTATTAATACCTACTTGAGCTTTTGAATAGCTTATGGTAAAGCATAAGGGAACCAGAATTCCCTTCATCAAAATACTTAGATTTTTCATTTAATTTGTGGTTTTAAAACGAGTACATTTCTTGGTCAAAGATAAATGTAAAAGCACATCCCACACAATAGCCCCGCTTAAGACACAAACACTTAAAATATTGATAATAAGCAAAATAGGATATTATTTTACATTATCAAAATACGGAATTTTATTATTTTACGATAAAACTGAACCCTATTTCGTAAGAAATTTTTAAAGAATTTATGCTTTTGGATGAAAAAGATTATTTCAGAAAAGATTGGATGTCATTAATAAGTTCATTATACGATCTCTCATATTCCGATCTCAATATTGTTCCTGTTTCAGATTCCTCAATAATGACATCATAGCCATTGGTCTTAAAATAGTCGTATGCTGAAATATAAATGAGAACATTTCCCTTCTTCAGTCCTAAAGCTGTAGTATCTGCGTCCCAGTAATCTACAAATTCATATCCGGAAAAGTCTTCCAGTTCAAGTTTATATACTAAATTATTGATTTCAGGTATTTTATTTTCCATTCAATAAGAAATAATAAAGGGAAAAATAAACAGAATTTTTGAATTAAAAATAATGTCAATGAAAATTTAAAGTTAATATAAGAGATACTATTTAACTATTCTATGTCTTGGCAGCCCAATCTCATGTGCCTGTGGATAAGGTTTTCGAAAAGTCATACTCACATCTTCCTTAATCTGTCTGTGGATATCATATTGTTTTTCTTTATCATAAGCGTATCTGGGGTCTGGGATCATTGGCATTTTGGCCATCTTATGAATCGTTACAGTTGGAAAATGAAAATCTACTTCTACTGTTCCCAGTAATAAATAGCAGCCGCCACCCTGAAAGTCATAATTTTTCAGGCTATCCGGAAAATGGGCAGTATCAAAGTAATCTCCATTTGCATCAATCCAGGTTCCGAAATACATCGTTCCTTTTTTGGTTGGAACATGTTTCCTTGAAATAAGATAGGCGAGTATCTTTACCTGTTTTTTATGATATTGCAGCAGATCTTTAACAAAAACAGAACCTCTGTATTGGGTCTGCAGTAAATCAAAAGGGCTGCATGAAACCG
This sequence comes from Chryseobacterium sp. CS3K3.1, assembly GCF_059515165.1. Classification (NCBI taxonomy): domain Bacteria; kingdom Pseudomonadati; phylum Bacteroidota; class Flavobacteriia; order Flavobacteriales; family Weeksellaceae; genus Chryseobacterium; species Chryseobacterium sp. CS3K3.1. Next base: position 255,829 of record NZ_JCAKRV010000001.1, read on the forward strand.
GAAAACCAATCAGTTCGATTTCATCGAAAGCATCTTCAAACTGTTCCCTTTTTAATTGCGGAAGTTTAAATTCCTGCACAGGTTCTTCAATCAGCATAAGCCCTCTCTGTTCCGGTTTAAAATTGACCAATAGTAATCGGGCTTCCACCAACAGTTCATTTTTAGGTTTACCTGTGAATCTGAACGCGCCAATAAAAATAAGAATCTGTATTGTTTCAATACCAATGGGAATTCGTCTGATAAAATCTTCCAGCGATTTGTATACTCCGTTTTTTTCGCGTTCTTCAATAATACCATGTGCGACTCTTGTTTCGAGCCCTTCCAAAAGCATCAGCCCCAGGTAAATATCTGTTCCTTTAAGCGTTGCCTTATATTCACTGGTATTCACACAAGGAACCTGAACATTTCCACCTGACATTTTTGCTTCATGGATATAGACTTCGGTGCGGTAAAATCCACCTTGATTGTTAATCACAGAAACCATAAACTCCAACGGATAATATACTTTCAGATAAAGACTTTGGTAACTTTCCACGGCATAAGAAGCGGAGTGAGCTTTGCAGAAAGAATATCCTGCAAAAGACTCAATCTGTCTGTAAGCTTCAGCTGTCATTAGCTCCGAATGACCTTTCGTTTTACATGATGCAAAGAAATTCGCTTTTACCTCCTGAAGCTTTTTGATTGATCTTCCTTTTCCGCTCATTGCCCTACGTAAAATATCACCGTCTGCAAGAGACAGCCCTCCAAAATACTGGGCAATCTTCAGCACATCTTCCTGATAGACCATAATGCCATAAGTTTCCTTTAAGTGCTCTTCAAATATGGGATGAAAATATTCAAACTGCTCAGGATGATTATGTCTGAATATATACTCCCGCATCATACCGCTTTGTGCTACTCCAGGTCTGATAATAGAGGAAGCGGCAACCAATATTCTGTAATTATCACATTTTAATCTTCTTAAGAGTCCTCTCATGGCCGGAGATTCAATATAGAAGCATCCGATAGTTCTTCCTATTGCCAAATATTCGTTAGCTTTCTGTTCATCTTTGGAAATCGTTGTATCCCAGATATTAATATCAATTCCTCTTGTTTTTTTTACAAGGTCTACCGTGTCTTTAATAGTACCCAGCCCACGTTGTGAGAGAATATCCAGTTTTTCCATTTTTATATCTTCTGCCACGTTCATATCAAACTGGGCAATCGGAAAACCTTTGGGGGGCATTTCTAATGCTGTGTAGTGGGTAATGGGCTCTTCCGAAATAAGGATTCCACAGGCATGCATACTTCTTTGGTTAGGAAACTTTTCCAATAACTTACCATATTTCTGCACCTGTTCCACTACTGAATTCCGGTCATGAACTTCCATTGATTTACCTGCCAGATCATCCAACTCTTCCTTGGGCAGACCAAATACCTTTCCTACTTCCCTGAAAATTGATTTGTATTTGAATTCAACATTAGTTCCGCAAAAGGCGACATGGTCTTTTCCATACCTGTTGAAGATATACTCCAATATAGCATCTCTGTTCTGCCAGCTCCAGTCGATATCGAAATCGGGTGGTACCTGGCGGTTAAGATTGAGGAATCTTTCAAAATAAAGGTCAAGCTCCAGAGGGCAAATGTCTGTAATTCCCAGGCAGTAGCTTACAATGGAATTCGCTCCGCTTCCCCTGCCAACATGCATAAATCCCATACTGTTGCTGTAGCGGATAATATCCCAGGTGATCAGAAAATGAGCGCAGAAATTCAGTTCATCAATAACTTTCAGCTCTTTTTCAACTCTTTCTTTTGCCGTCTCATGATCTTTTCCGTACCGTTTTTTCAATCCTAAATAGGCTAATCTTCTGAGAAGTTTTACATCAGATTCTTTGGATTTTTTATAGTGTTGCTTATTCTTTACTTTTCCAAAATCAAATTCAAAGTTACATTGTTCGAGGAGGCTTTTCGTATTTTCAATAATCCGGGGATATCTTTCAAATGCCTTTATCATCTCCTGTTTGGAAATAAAATACTCAGATCTGCGGCACACTTCTCTTTTGGTCAGCTTAGACAGTAGTGTATTGTTGTCAATAGCCCGCAGAATTTTATGCAATTCGTATTCTTCATCAGAACTAAAGGTAACAGGATGAAAAACAACCATTTTAGCGATGTGTTTTTCATATTCGGGACGTATCAGAAAATTTAATTCTTCTATTCTTACTCCTATAAATTCATTGTCTTTCAATTCCCGAGGAATATTACTCATGGGATAAACAATAAATACATCTTTGAATTCAGGAGCAGCTTCAGTCAGTTCTTTACCATTACAATTATGATCTGTAATCATTTTGTTGATCTCACCAATTCCTGAGAATTTTCTGGCTATGCCTACATAAAGAAGTTTCCCCCCGTTTCTGACCTCAACACCGGGAATAGGTTTTATTCCCAGCTCTTCACATGTTTTTTTAAAATCATAAATTCCCGTCACGGTATTGATATCAGTAAGCACCAGCTCTTTGATCCCTAAAGCTTTGGCTTGTGTTACTAATTCCTGTATGGATAATGTTCCATAACGAAGGCTGTGGAAAGAATGACAATTAATAAACATGTTAAAAGATTTAAAATTATTTCCCGAAGTCAAAACCGGAGGCGCGCCCTACCGCATCAGACCCGAAGCGGTTTTTGATATCATCCATTGTCTGATATAAACTCATTTGTTCCTCGGTGTCTTCAAATAGATTCATCTGATGGTTTCCGTGTACTAATCCTGTAAATCTCAGCCCTACCAAACGAAGCCTCATTCTCCTTGTATAGGCTTTATTAAAAAGGTCTAATGCTACCCTGGATAAAGTATGATCAGCAGAGGTATAAGACACTTTACACTGCCTGGTCTCGGTATCGAAATTGGAATATCTTATTTTTACCACCACTATAGATGTCAGCCATTTTTCCTGTCTCAACTGATAGGCCAGCTGCTCTGCCATTCCCGATATCATCCGTTTTAACTCGATAATATCCATGGTATCATTGGTAAAAGTTCTTTCAGTTGAGATAGATTTTCTTTCAGAATAAGGAACAACAGGGTTTTCATCAATTCCGTTGGCCTTTTTCCAGAGTTCCTTTCCGTTAACGCCAATCATCTGCTGCAGAACCAGTACTGGCATTTCAGATAAGGTATGAATCGTCCGGATTCCTATCCTTGATAATAACTGAAAGGTCTTGTCACCCACCATTGGAATTTTTTTAATGGATAAAGGGTTTAAAAATGGTTTCACTTCCATTTCTCTGATTTCCAACCTTCCAACAGGTTTGGCTTCTCCGGTTCCGATTTTTGAAACGGTCTTATTAGTTGACAGAGCAAAACTTATCGGAAGGCCTGTTTCTTTGGTAATCGCCTCAGCAATTTCTTTGGTCCATTGGTAGCAGCCAAAAAACTTATCCATTCCTGATAAATCCAGATAAAATTCATCGATACTTGCTTTCTCCATCAGTGGAACTTTCTCCTGAATAATTTCGGTTACAGTATGTGATAAATTGGAATACATTTCATGATCGCCTTTGATAACTTTTGCATCAGGACAAAGTCTCATCGCCATACGAATTGGCATTGCTGAACGAACCCCAAACTTTCTTGCTTCATAGGAACACGAGGCTACCACTCCACGATCTCCACCCCCTATGATGAGAGGAATACCCTGAAGCTGCGAGTTATTACGCCTCTCGCAGGATACGAAAAATGTATCAAGGTCCATATGTACAATTGCACGATTCACGTTACAAAATTAGAGACTATTTGTCCCAAAATTATTATATTTGCTGGTACAATTTGTCCCAATGTCAACTTTTGCAGATAACATAAGGTTTTTGAGAGTTAAGCGAGGATTATCCCAACAGGCTTTTGCCAATGATATTCTGATCATCAGCAGAGATCGCTACTCCAAATATGAAAGTGGCCGTTCGGAAGCTCCTTACGAAGTTTTAATAAAGATTTCGAAGTACTTCAATATAAGCATTGATTTACTTCTTACTGTTGATATCCGAAAATATCCATTGGAAGATATCCTGAAACTTCCTGATAATAGAATAGTCTTACCTGTTGTTGTAGACCAATTAGGAAACAACAGTATCGAGATAGTTCCGCAAAAAGCATCAATGGGTTATTTATCCGGCTACAGTGACCCGGAATATATTGAAGGGCTGCAAAGGATCACATTTCCTTTTTTAACCAATGGAAAATACCGAGCTTTTCCAGCGCAAGGAGATTCAATGCCTCCTTTTAAAGATGGATCTTACATTATCGGAAAGTATGTGGAAAATATCGAAGATCTGAAACCTGGCAAAAGCTACATATTTGTTACCCTCAATGATGGGATTTCTTACAAGAGATTCGATGCCGGAAAGAAAAAATCAATTACCGTAGTTGCTGATAATCCATTTTACCAGCCTTATGATATTCCATTAGAAGATATTGTGGAGATATGGCAATACGCTTCGAGTATATTTCCAGAGGATTTTGAACCTGACAGCAGAGACCATAACGTAAAAGACATGTTTCTGGAATTACGAAAAGATATTCAGAGATTAGAAAATGTAGCATTTAACGCCAACAAACAATCTCATAAAAAAGTCTAACCTGCCTTTTAGCTGGTTAGACTTTTAAAACTACTGATTATTTACGTCATTACTCAGTATAACTGTCTATTATCCTGTTATAGTATGTCCACTGATTTTCATTAAATCCGATACTATCATCCAAATCTTTTATATACTCTTTTATAGGAAGACATGGATTAAAACTTGTAAAGAAACTCGAAAAATATTCCTTCATATCTTGAGTTTTAAACCCAATAATAGCTACTTCCAAATCTCTTGACCCTGCTATAGCCCATTCATCAGAATTACTTGAGAACAAAGCAATATCATTTGAACTGTAACCTATGGAGTCTATTACATTATTATCCGGTTCCTTATAAAGAATATCTTCAAATTCGTTAAAATCGGTTGAAGTACTAAAGCTAAAAACATTATACTTATTGAATGATAGGAAATAATTTTCTGGTGAAGGATTGATAGTATAAAATATTATCTTTTCAGATTTTATACTTATTAAAAACATAACCAAAGTATCAAAAAACGAATTATCAAAAATATAATCAAAATCAAAAGCTAAATAATATTTTAATTCATTATTAAATATATTATTCTCTATCTCTTTATCAGAATTGAATAATCGTAGAAACCTACTTCTATAATCTTCAAATTCTTGTTTATTTTTTACAAAATCAATCATTGTTATGGTTTTAATCTTATTTTAATGTCTGTTTTTCCTTTTCCATCAGGACTTTTTCTAAAATCTGCTGTTGGGCTTCCTTCTTTACTATTCCGTCTCACCGTATAAGATTTTCCGTCTTTCGAATAAGTAGTTCTCTCTCCATCTGAAGAAGTTGTTTTTTCAAATCCGGATTCTTCTAAATTCTTTTCAAACTCTCCCTGAGAGATATTCGTTTCCCTGTTGTTAACAGCTCTTTTACCAGTCTTTGATTCATAAAGCGAATTTTCTCCATCTTCTTGAGGAACATCTGTTCCATTCACATCTTCTTCAGCTGCATCTTCTGTTTTCATGCTACCATAACCAGCACCAGGATCTGCAATGGTAGTATATCCTGTAGTTGGTGTACTAAGATGATTGTATGTCCACCAAACCCCCGCTGTTGCCAACATTACAGCTGCTACTATATCTGCGGGTCCAGGTGCCGGAGAATCAACTTGTGAGACATATAGGGCCATCATTGCTAAACTACCAGGTCCAGAATTCTTGTTTCCTGCTTGACCTGTAAAGGTTATTTCCTGAATCTGAGTTTCACTCTCTCCACTTGGAAGTACATTAATTGCACTAACTCCCTCTGGACATTCAGGCGGGCACTTTCCAATCAATTCACCTTGCATACCTGTTGGATCAGCAAACTTTATTGGGTTATTCCAAACGTAACTATATGCTTCATGAGTATATTGACTCCTTGGATCAATTACACTCCATCTTCCCAAATCCGGCATATAGAATCTTGCGCCATAATCATACATTCCAGTCTCCTGCAATTCCTTACCATTGTATTTGTAACTATACAATCCTCCAAAATTAGAAAGACTAAACATTCCTGAGATGTGGTTTAACCCAAATGGATAATAGTCGTTTGTATCTGTTACTTCAAGAACTCCTGCACTGTTTTTGGCAAAACTTACCCTGGCATTGTCTAAATGATCTTTATACTGGTAAATATAACGGTTTTCTGTGAAACTGTAAAAACCTTCCGCTGTAGGTACAAAATCCAGTATCCATCTTGGGGGGAGTTCCAGATCAGGAAAAACTTTACTGATACTTCCATAAGCCTGTTGTTCAAAAGCAGACTCTGTACGACAGGTTATACATATTCCGTCACCTTCTCTATAAGTATACTGAAACCCATCTAAATAATCAGTTGTAGTGTAACTGGTTGAACCTCTTACAGGTCTGCTTGAATAGATTTTTCTAAGCTTAGTTCCGTCTGCACGGTAAAGATAGCTCAGACCTATATACATAGGAAGCCCAAACTTGTTATCCTGAATTGAATAGGAGTTGGGTAAATTTAAATAATTATAAACAATAGAATAGATCCCCTTATCATTCATAGTGGTCATATTTCCATTTGCATCATAATCAATCATATTATTCCCGCCTTCATACCCTGCATCATTCATGGCAGATTCTATAACTTGATTCAAACGGTTTCCTGTGTATTTATACTCCAGGTTATCTACCAAAGTAGAGGTTCCTCCCGATACAGGAATCGCATTTCTTTTCAAGGTATTGATATTTCCGTTCAGGTCATAAGTAAGGTATTCATCAAAATTACCATTAGCAGGATTAGTGGCATTAGGTTCTGAGTAGAAGCCATTTTTTAAACGATTCAGGGAATCATACTGATAATTATATCTTTTCAAAATATCTTCTGAAGAATTTCTCCAGTCTATCTCTGCAATATTTCCATTAAATCTGCCAGGTGAATTTGTGGAGTTTAATGGATTATTGTACTTTATTTCATATCCAAATAATTTTCCATTCAGATTAGAAGGATCATTGATTTTAGTCAACCACCCTCTGATATTATATCTGTAATCTACTGTTTGTAAAGGATTAATAATATCCGTTCCACCTATTTTTTTAGATTCAAGCTGGGTAAGTTCATTATACTTGTTCTGGGTAAGGATTTCAACAGGGTTGGCGTCTACCTGGTGTTTATGTACGAGCAGTCTGTTTTGGTTATCATATTCAAAATTTTCTGTGATTACCCTTTCCTGATCTGTTTCCAGCCTTTTATGCTTAGTGATTACAGTTTGGACTACTCCTACAAAATCCAGCCTAGATTCTGTTTTAGTATAACCGCCCAGATGATTAATAGAATGTGTACCAATTATTCTGGCCTTATTGTCATAATAAGTATAATTCTTTGTCCAGCTATCATCTTCAATATTTTTAACAAAACTCATTACTGGTAAATTCTTAGTACTTAAAATATTACCAATAGAATTATCTGTTAGTGTATTTGCACCCAATATGCTAGATGGAAAAACAGGATTAAAACTATAGGATTGATAAGTGTCATAATAGTTTATACTTAGTATAGTCATACTCTCTGTTGGAAAAGCATTTTTAGTGTAATACACATCCATCCCATTTATTGAAAACGGAGCAGTACTTCTTTCTTCATTATTCCCAGGATTAGCTGTCATGTTATTTATGGCAGTTTGCAAATCTACTCTAGTAGATGTATTAGCAAAAAATCCTGTATAGACAATCCTTCCAAATTTATCATACTTATTAAATAACCAACCTTTCTTTTTAAAGCTATTTTCTAATGTTCGTAAAGCTGGATCTTGAGTTAGTACCTTTCTGTTTTGCTTATCATAGATAATATACTCCCATCCTTTACCTGGTACTTTCTTTTCTACCAGTCTACCTTTGTTATCATACTTATACTCATAATAAAGTTTTTCAAGCGTACTAGGCTCAACAGTTGGTGCAGAGGCAAGTGGTGGAATTACATATACTAATCGATCATAATCATCATAAACATAATAAGTATCAGCATTTTCAGTAGAGCTCAATATCTTTCTAACTAATATTATTTGCTCTTTACTATTTTTAAATTTAATACTTTTATTTCCATCCTCATCAATTACAGTATTTTTATATAATTGATTTGCATCAAAATATTGAAGAAGCTTTACCGAAGGCTTAAAAACTTTATTTATTGCATCCCATTCTGTAATTGTTTCGTATTTTCTTACATAATCTTCAAAAATATTTACATCATAACCAAATTGTACTGATTTCCCATCCCAACCAATTCCTAATGGTTTTTCCTCTTTTATCCTATTTAAAGATGAGTTTTCTATTACTCTTTCAGAATATATTTTCTCACTTCCATAAATTTCCGGATCAGTAGCATTACTTAATGGGTTAGAATAAATAGCTCCATTCTGGGTAGAGCTTTGAGGAACTGGAAGAAAGTTTTTGATTTGTCTTCCAGAATTATCATATTCTATATGTTTTACTATATCTTTTCCCTTTGGAGATCCCTTCACATTAATCGTTTGTTTAGGTGCTCCTAATCTGTTAAAATATTTTATTGTATTAATTTGCTTAGCTGTTGAACTACTCACACTAACAGGCTCCAAATACTCCTTTTTCTGTATATAATTTTCTCCTGTACTTGGAGAACTTTGAGCATATATTACCCCAGTACAAGCAAAAATTTTAATTAAAATTATAGTTTTTCTCATTTATTACTAGTTTTTATCATATTCAAAATATAAAGTTGCTGAACTGCCTGAGTTTCCTCCTGTAGATCTTACTGTAACATCTCCAGCTGGGCCTAATGATACACTCCATCCACCATCATTGGAGGACACATCTATATTTTTATAAGAATTTGGCCTACATAAACTATCTAATGTTCCTATAAACACTCCATTAGACCAATTGGGTGTAGATCCGTTGTAGCCAGTTATGGGAAAACTTAGAATAACCTTTATATGTCCGAAAGAAGTTTCTTGGAAAGAAGAGTAATAAATATCTGCAAGATGTGTAGGAGTAATAGTACATACATAAGGTTTACATACTCCATTATTATTCACATAGTTTTGACCATTAACATTAACATCATTTTGGGCCTTTTGGTCAGCATCGGCTTGACTTAAAGTAGATGTATACTTCCCTGCAGGAACAGTATAGAGACTTGCTTCCGGTAGAGTTCCTGGCCCACAATTAGCTCTTAAGAAACTTCCACTTTTTGTATTACTGTAAAATATTCTCGAAGCGAAATTGTAATTATATTCCTTTAAAATGTTTCCTTCCTGATCTAGAATTTTTTGCAACTTATTATATGCATCATATTTATAAACAGTTTTAACTCCTGTCTCGTTATATTCTGTTTTTATTCCTATTAAAGTATTATAAGTATAGGTAGAAATTTTAAAGTTTTTAAATTCTGCCTTCTTTCTAAATATTTCTAAATTAGAAATTAATTCACCTTCGGTTCCGTCATTGATATGTAAATCTGACTTCTTAACAATATCCAAATCTAAATAAGAATTAGAATTATTTGGATCCAAAGAGAATGCTTGCATCACCTCTGCATAAGTCGCGCCCTCAATTTTTGCAATTAATGAGTTTTGGCCATATCCCCAAATAAAAGTTGTTGGGGTCTGTACAGAATTTTTTACTTCAATAATGTTTCCCTTATTATCATAGCGAGTAAAGTAAGTCTTATCAGAATCATCCTGTGGATAACCTTTTATTTTTTCTGTTAAATTAATACTCCCACTAGGCGTGTAAATAAATTTATCAATATTGGAAATAGTAAATTTTCCATTTTTAAACTCTTTACTCCCAACAGGCATTGTTTTAACATTATCATCAGTAGACATCTGTTGGTTAAATTGATCGCCTTGTTCAAAACTATATAAAAATTCACTTTTATATGTATCTGCGCCTAAGTAATCTGTAGTACTCTTTAACAAATTATAAGCATCTAGATAACTATAAACCTTATTTTTAGTGAGACTTCGACTATTAAAAAAGTCAGTTGTCTTTACCTCTAATAGGTTATTACGATACATTCTGCTATCCTTTCCTACGGTAAACGAGCCTGTACTAGTCCCAGGAACGAGGTTGAACAATGCAGCAGGAATCTTTACATTAACTCCAGGTCCTGTATAATCAAAAGCAAAAGTATATGGTATGTTATTATCTTGTATATATTGCTGGTTCGCATCATACCTAATCATATCCATTATAGGAAAGTCCTTATTTTCTAAAGTATATTTATATTCTGTCTTTCTAATTAAATCATTTGAATCATTATATTCATTTCTTTCTAATAGTTGCCCCACGAGAGGATGTTTTAACATATACAAAAACGATTCTGATCCAACAGGAAAATAATAATTATAAAGATCAAAGTTTGCATTTGTAACTGTATTTATAGCAGTCACTTTTTGAGGATTATCACTTATTGAAGAATATTTTTCAACTATTTTCCCACCATTAGGGAGTTTCTCTGTTACGTTTTCATATTGAACAGTACCTCCGTTATAAGTAGTTTCTTTTCCATATAGATTTTGTGAAAGGACTGGATTGGCAACACCAGTTTTTCCATTACTTATTATTGGGAGGTGAGCAATTTGCCCACCAGAATATTGATATGTGGTAGTATAAATTTTACCATCATCAATTAAATCAATACTAGCAATTCTTATACCTGCTCCAGATATTTGCTGCCCTTTCCAATTAAATGTATTTAATTCATAATTAAAGTTTTGCAATCCTTGAGTTCTATACTGAATTGATTTTAGGCTCCAAGCTCTTGAATCCTCTAATGTTGAAAGTTCTTGATTATATCCACCGTAGTTTACTAAAACTGGAGATAAAGCAGGTATTATCAATGTTGAATAATAATCTAAACTAAAACCTCCTTGTGTTTCTGTATACTTATACATATTCGGTTTTCTTGGCATCCGCTTATTAGCATATTTTTTTCCATATTCTTTGGTCGGCCAATCTATAGGATCCCATTCGTTATTTGATAACAAATATGATGTTGCAGCAGGATCTAAGGGTGACTTATAGCCAAAAGGATCCACATGATAAGTTCCTATTTTAGGCTGATCACGATCCTCATAATAGCTAAATATATTATAATCAACAATATTTTGCATTTCTACATCAGAATATTTATAAACTGATGTTAACTTCAATCTACGACATTGTTCCACATTATATGTCAGATTATAATCTGTACATTTTGAATCAAAATAACTATAATTAAAAACGTACATCCATTTAAGATTACCCTTATAATCCTTAATATAGACTTTGGATAAATAAGGATCTTTATTGTGACCAACCCAATTTGTTGGGCTGCTTAACAATATATCAAGAGATTTACTATCGTCTCTACCATTAATATATTCAAAATCAATGATTTCTTTATCAGTTTTAATTTGAGTTATATTTTTTTTAATAAAGCCATCATAATCCTGGGTTACTGCATCCTGTATTGAATTGGGTGCCTGATAATCTCCATCATAACCAAGTCTTAGTACATTATAGGTTGCTCCCTGCCTAATATAATCATTTATACCACTATGCACCATGTATGAAAAAAGCACCTTTTTCTTCGTTATATTATCTGTAATAGAACTGATGTGATATTTATTAACATTTCTAGTTACTTCACTAGAACGTGTAGAAGTATAGTTTGCACCAGAATCTGTTAGATGCCCTAAATCAGAGGCACTTGATGGTATTTGTACCGAGAAGTCATTAAAGTCATAAGTAAAGTGATCTTTAATGATATTAATTTTCTGTACATCCTTATAAGCTAAAAATATAGAATTACACCCCAAATTCTGATGATGTCCTAAAAAATATACTGGAACTTTGGTAAGCCCAGGATTAGATGGGCATAAGTGCCCCGAAGAATATTCACGATAAAATCCATATTTGTTTACAAAATTAGGATCAAATCTTTCATAAGTAAGTGATATTTTTTGCCCATTAAAGGGATTAATATGTACTGGTTGTAAGTTAGGGTCAATATAAAACGAAGAGTTTAATCCTAAAAAATTCACATCATATACATCAGGTAAATCTTTATTATAGGATGGCATTGAGTTACTAAAATCCATGGTAATAGACGAAAGATACCCTAAGCAAAATTCATATAACTTACTTAAACCAAAAGAGTATTGTATATTTGACTTTGCATCATTTATTTTCACAATATTTTTATTGATTTCCCCTCCAGTATTTAATGCCCAACCTAATCCGACCTCAGTAGCAAATTGATCAGCTTTAACTCCCCCAGAATTATAAACAAGTTCAATCGGAATCTTTAACCCTTGAAAGTCAATTTCATACAAAGGAATTTTAACATTAACCTTACCTACAACTTTATTTAAACCAAATGGTTCTATCTTATTAAATTGGAATAAATCTCTGTTAGTATTGGGAGTTTGTGTATTATATTGAGAGCCATCATTATCAGTAGAATTTTTACTCGTAGTTCCACCAAGAGATGATATTTTGTCTAAAGACCTAAGAATATCACTTTTGGCCATTGAGTCTATTACACTTTTTTGAGAATATATACTACCATAGCTATATAATAGAAATATTAAAAATATTTTTTTCATTATTTATCCTTATTTTTTTATCAGCTTTGCATTCGCTGTTTTATTATTATCAGTTTTTATCGTCACCAAATAAGCTCCCTGTACTAAAGCTTGCGTATTAATTTTAGTCACTCTATTCTTGGTTTCGAAGTTTTGAAGTTGTCTTCCGCTCATATCATACAGCATAATATCAGCTTCTTTGAAATCAAATCCGATTTCTACATAGGCATAATCAGTTACTGGATTTGGATAGACTTTGATATCGTATTTTGCAATTAAATCATTCACCTGTTTGTCACCCAACTTTACAATCTTCCAGTTCTCTTTCCCTAATTCTTTGGCACTGGTTCCTGCTAAAACAATTGAACCATCACGATTTAGTTTCAAGTCCGAAAGCCGCTCTTCTTTTTGCCTAGATTCTCCTGCTACATGCTTTCTCCACTGCTCATTGCCGTTGCAATCCAGATATAACATCCAGAAGGTTTCATCATCTTTTTCTATTCTTCCCTCGGCTTGGGTGTAACCACCTAACAGAATTCCTTTAGATTGATTGTCTGCAGAATGAATCACATTCATTCCCATCAGTATATCCCGATTTTTGAAATTGTAGGACTTCTGCCACTGCTCATCCCCTCTTTCGTTAAGAGCAATGATCCAAAGATCTGTGCCTTCTTCAATTCCTACGGTTTTGTTGCCAGACCTTTCTGATCTCGATTCCCCACCGATGATGTAACCATTTGATGTTAAAGCCAATGTTCTGATATGATCATCTCCTTTACCGCCAAAGTTCTTTTCCCATTCTACTTTTCCGTTTTTATCCAGCTTAACGATCCAGTAATCCCCTTCACCGAAATTACTGCTTTGTTTTGAGACTGCAGATAGCAGGTTGCGGGTAGCAGTATCTGCAGCAGAAGATCTTGCTTCAGGATATCTAATCCCGGATCCCGAACCTCGGGACTCGGAGCTCCTTGAGTAAATCCCTAATAAAGCGCCACCGTCTTTTGTGGGAATCATCTTTTCCACTTCATCAAGGCCTTTTCCGCCTAAAATCAGCTGGGAAAGTTCCTTGCCATCCTTATTGATCCTAGTGATCCAGACATCTTTTGAACCATAGCCACTGGAAGAGTTCTGTACATTTCCGGCGACAAAAAAGCCTAAATCTGTACTTTGAATTACTGCTTTGGCTTCTTCATCAGAAGAGGTTCCCAACGTTTTCTGCCATAACTCATCCCCGAATTCATTGATTCTGATGAGCCAGATATCTGATCCGCCTTTGGATTCCTCTTTTTTATCTAAACCTTTCCCCGAATAGCTGGTTCCGGAAATTAAAAATCCACCCTCCTGGGTGCTTACTGTAGAAGATAAATAATCGTGATTGTCCCCGGAGAAATATTTTTCCCAGACTTCTTCTCCCTGCTGGTTAAGCTTAAGCAGATGGAAATCGTAACCGTTGTTCTGTTTGCTTCCCTGCTGAAGTTTATCGCTCTGTATGGAGCTTCCTGTAATAAGATACTGCTGATCGATGGTAGTGGTAACCTGACTTAGAAAATCCTGGGTAGAAGATCTGATATCTTTCTGCCACAGAACCTCTTGGGCAGACACCCCAAGAACTGTACATATAAGACATGCACTGAGATAAATCTTTTTCATTCCCGTGTTGTTTTGAGTTTAGTAATTAGCTTTTCAAATTTTGCACAAATTTAACTTTTTTAGTTCATATAAGTCGTATATACGTGATTTAATACAAAATATTTCCAAACATTAGGAAATCTTCTGTGATTCTATAGCCTTTCATTGATTCTACAAATCTACTACAGTACAACGACAGAACCCTACGCAAAATATTAAATACTTTACGTCGATATCAACTATGGTAAGCACTCAATTATTGCATCAGTAAGCCTTAAACAAACCAGGAATTTCGATTTCAGAAAAATAGGTCATCATCCAAGTAAATATAGCTTACTACTCATTAATGGTTCATTACTCATTATGAAAGGTGACCTTCAGGAGTATTGGGAACATAGAATTCTAAATCAATAGTACTATGAAAGAACGGATTAATTTAACTTTACGACTTCGATTGAAATAAGCTTTTTAAGGTATCTTGAAAATGTTTAATCATTTTGTTTCAATGGAGCTATCCTTTAAATCATTTTCTTTAAACAAATCTCCAAACTCTTTAATGATATATCTTTGATTAGTTGTATTCTCAAAAATCACAAACTTATCATTATAATATCTAAATTCAGCTTTAGGATACTGAGCTTTTACTTTATCCGTTAATAAAGAAATATTTTCTATAGAATTATAATCAAATTGTCTATCTAAAATATTTAATAGTATTGAGAATAAAACAGCAGTGATAACAAGTCCAAAAATCTTTAAACTAGTCTTTGCATTTCCCATGTTTTTATAAAGAAAAATGAAAAAAATATTAATTCCAAGTAGCATAAAGCTTTTGAAGAGTTTATAATAATTTTCATCTACGAAATCCCTATAAATATTTAGTGCCAGGGCCATAAAAGCAAAAAATAAAGTAATCCAAAATTTTATGTGTTGTCGTTTATCATTCTTAATAGCCAGATAAAAACCATATGAAAGAATTCCTATAAGATATAATGGAGATCTGATAAGTATTAAAATACCATCAATTAGAAGCTGGCTAATAGAAAAGTATTCTATAAGAGATGGAGAAAGTGATACTAATTGGTAAAGTTGCCCCAATCCACCTAATAAAGTAGGGACAAAAATAATAATTGCGAAATATTCCTTTAAAAATGTTAATATACTATTTGCAAGAAGTGCATCAAAAAATCTTTTCATTTTTTATTTATTATATTATTCGAATAAATCAAAGTAACAAATAAACAAATTAAACTATTCATAAAATTACGGATTCTCGCAAATCACTATTTAAAGTTAGATCAACTGAAATTACTTAATAATATCAGGTTGTTAAAATCTTTTTAATTTCCTCTGTTTTATCTCCTATTAATTTAGAGAATATAATTAATTTATTTTGAGTAACGCTCTCATCAAATTTCTTTCTAGTATCTTTTCCTTTATAAACAACAACACCTCTTTTTTCTGTTGTATCAATCAGCTTTCTTAATTCTCCTTTTTTCATATAAAATTTATTTATCAGGTTCATTATATGTGCTGATAGGAACCTTCCGCATATTTTTATTCTTAGCAATTCTTTTAATTTTAATTTCTTTAATCTCAAGTTTAAAAAACTCTTTTAACATAGAATCTAAATCCTTTTCATTAATTTTCAGAACAACCTTCATCATTGCATTTAGATTAATTATTTCAGATTTAAAATTTTATTCTTTTCGGATTCAAATTCTTCTTCATTAATAATACCTTTAGAACGCAAATTATCTAATTTACTAAGCTGATCGTACTTATCAAGTATTAAAGGATCTTGTGACTTTCGCCTAAGATTAATAATATTCTTACTTGAAAAAGCCTTTGCAAATGCCAGCCACCAACCATATAAAGTCCAGCCAAAAAAAAGATTAATAAATAATACACTGAAGAATTTAAACTTTATAATTGGAGATCTAAATAAAGCTATTATAGTAGGAGCAAAATAAATGAAAAGAATTATTCTAAAAAAAAGAGCTTCTCCATCACTATGGCTTATAGCAGAAAGTATTACCAACATTATTTATAATTTATTTTTAATCTATTTCTCTTTATGTCAGCAGCCTCACAATAAAGAATAGGTCAAATATAAAACTTTTCTTAAAAAAAGCCACTAATAAGATACATCTTTTTAGTGGTAACATAACTGACGCTTATTTCCAAGCTTTGTATTCTCTAATTGAGGCTATATGGAGGAAAAAGAATTTTTAAAGGAAGAAATCCTGAAGAAGCTTGGGAAAAGAATAAGAAAACTTAGAATAGCTAAAGGTTATTCTAGCTATGAATATTTTGCTTATGAACACAATATATCTAGAGCTCAATTTGGAAGATACGAAAAAGGAGAAGATTTAAGATTCAGTACATTGGCGAAAATAATATATGCTTTTGATATGACTCTGGAAGAATTTTTTTCAGAAGGATTTGAAGAATAATAAAAATAAAGTATAACCACTTTCTTTGTACGTAAATTAAATTTTAATTTTATAGAAATAGTTGACAATTATCCAATACGCTTCATATTATTTCACTCGCTTATATATCTTTTATTTGATCATTAATTTTAGTAATAAATTCACGAGACTTATCATCATCATCTAAGATTAATTTCCCATGATTGATACCATTATCATTTAATTGTCTAAAAATCTTTTTTTTATTTTGAGGCAATATCTTTATAGGCACAATCATATTCTTCCAAAATTCTTTCTTATTTAATGGGATATTGATGTCCCTATCTGATGAAACAAACAATCTACCATGCTGACGAAATAATCTAAACTGATATTTTCTTTGATCAATGTTATCAATAAAGGTTGGAACATTACAAACAAATGACTCATCTAACTTAAATGGATCTAAATTTGAATAGCATGGTTTATCATACTCTGTACTTTCACCATATATAAATTCTGAGGGTACTAGTAAGCACCAAAGTTGCCCAGCTTTATCATCATGTTTTTCTGAAGGTTCGGTAGCAAAGAAAGCTGAACTAAAAATTGATGTAGATAAATCAATTAAATTAGTTTTAACACCTGCATGTTGAGCTTGAAACAGTAAATTCCAAGATTCAGAATGTTCAGAATGCTCTTCATACTTAAATATAACATCTTTACCATATTCTTCAATTACCTTTTCTTTAAAAATATTTATTGCATTTTTTTCGATTAATCTAGCATTCTCCATATTAACATCTGCTGAAAAAGGAGGACGAAAAATTCCAGGTATGATATCTCTGCCAAATAATTGTTCTCCTCTATAATGAGTATGTACATCAAAACCGTAATCAAAATGCAAATTAGTTCTAATTTGTATCAATTCTTCATGTAAGTTTTGTAAATCATCAAGATTTTTAATTTTATAATCTTTTAAGCCTGATAAAAAATTATCTCTCACAATTTCCGAAATCTGTAAATATGTCATTATCGATTTAAAAAATGGTAATTATCTATTATTCTTTATTTTTTCTACCCTTTTCGAATAATCAAATTCTATTTCATCATTTGTCTCTAAAGCCAATCCTTTTAAATCCGGATATATAGTGAAATGATTATATCCATTTTGCTTAATTTCATTAAACATATCTTTTCTAGCAGAATTTGGAACGATAATTTTATGATAGTGACTCTTTAAAACGTCATATGCTTCGTATGGCTTGTAATCAATTCCAAAAAAAACAAATTTACTTTTTTGGGCTTTAATTCTAGGCTCATCAAAATCTGTTTCTATTGCTACAGGATGAAAAATATCCTTAATTTCTGAAAACTCTGAGTTTTCTAAATTAACAATTTCGCCATCATTAAAGCTTTCCTTATTTAAGAAATTGGGATCGATGCAAAAAATACTGCTCCCTTTTTCTGAATAACCATATTTTTCATCAATATCAACGTATTCATCGTTTTCATTATCACATTTCTTAAATTTATTAAGCGCAAAATACAAAGCAATTATCGGATCTGTTGTAAAATCTAACAATCTAGTTTTTATTCCATAATGTTGCATTAAGTACAAACAATCTATTTCACGTATTACTCTCGAAGGATATAGTGTTTCAAATTTATTTTTAAAGATTTCTATTGCTTTAATATCATTTTTCATAATAGCATCGGATTTTTTAAATCCGTA
Organism: Chryseobacterium sp. CS3K3.1; assembly: GCF_059515165.1. Lineage (NCBI taxonomy): Bacteria > Pseudomonadati > Bacteroidota > Flavobacteriia > Flavobacteriales > Weeksellaceae > Chryseobacterium > Chryseobacterium sp. CS3K3.1. The sequence continues at coordinate 274,300 of NZ_JCAKRV010000001.1, forward strand.
CTTATGTCTATCAATTCCTTGATCATCTCCAATTACAAATTTTTCTCGAAAGAGTGATGGTACTATTTCATAACTGGCATTACTTTGCCCCCTAAACCATATCATCCCGGAATTTTGTAAATTTTCAATAGTCTTTTGATACTCAGCTAAATTGGTTACAATTGTGTACATATATTTATAATCATAAATTAATAATTCTCAAAGAAATTAGCTGTTGATGAAATTCCTAAAATTGTTAAAATGTCAATTTGAGGATCTATTAGAGTAATTTTTTTCATATTGTGAATCATTTTATACTTTGATAGAAACTTGTTATTGCTGTTTTCCCAATCATCACCAATTCCACTATACCAGTTATAAAAAAGCATAGCTTGTTCATAATCTGACATAGTAGATCTTAAAATTCGTAAATATTTTAATTTATCTTCATCATTTAATTTTAAGTCTGAATTATCATTTACAACAAATTTCACCATTGTATAAAGGTTACGGTAATATTGTGGTAAAAAATGAAGATAGCCTTTAAACGGTTCATAATTAACTTTTAACCAGAGAGTCTTCCATTGGTCTCTACTGTCCTTATAAAAATTTTGGTATGCTTTAGTTCCATCTAATTTATAAATACTTCTAAGCTCTTTTAAAATAGAAAAGCTGTATTTAATAACACCTTCATCTATTGTACTTATAGTGTTATCTTCTAAGTATTCTTTTGAAAATTTATTTAGGCCCTTAAAGAATGTTTTGTAAGCCATTGAAAACAATTCTTTTTTTATTAAATCTGAAAGATCTTGTTCTCTTTTTCCCTTCTTTTCCTTATACGCTTCTAAGAATACTCTGTAAACACATTTTAATTCTACTAACATCTTTTGAAATACTATTTGATCTTTAGTATTATAATCAATAAATATTCGATTATTATTGGTCTGTGTCAATAACGCCTGATGTGGCTGAGCGAAATAGGATATCCCACTCTGTCCTCTTTTAGCAATAAGTATGAACTTTAATTTGTCTAATAAATTAGTTCCACTATTCATGTTCAGATTTGTCTCTAAATTATCTGGATTTTTATATCCTATTATTTCAAATTTATCTTTATTATTTAAATATATATCAATTAATTTTTGAAATTGAGTTTCAAATTGCTGTAATCGAAATTGTTTTTGAACTTCTATATTAGCTATATATTGTACATAAAATGCAATAAAAGTAAAAGCAATTCCTGCGAACCCCAATAGTACACCAAAATACCCACCTAAAAAATCTCCAATATCTCCAAGCTGGAAAGATTCCTTATCTTTTTGAATAATATAATAATCAACTGCATTAACATCTTTTGATATCGCTGAATTATTTTTTGAAATCGAATCTTTCTTAGATAATATTTTTTTAGATAATCTAACTTTCTTTTGAAAAAAATTTTCTATTCCTGGCGACAAAGGATTGATCAAAGTACTATCAATAACAATAGTCTTAGGAGAGGCTATTTGCCTAATAAATACGGTGTCATTCTCAACGTTGAGATCATTTAATTCTTTTGTATTATATTTTTCAGAAATAGGAAATAATTGATTATCATAAAAATATCTAGCAGCAAAAACAATAGAGATTAACGTGAAAAGCAAACCTAATGAAATAGCAGCACCTAAAATAATTTTTGATTTCATGGTATAGTTTAAGTTTTTATAGTTTTACTTGATGATTCCTTGGTTTAAACCAATTTTCACTTATTTCATTATTGTCACTTTTCGGTTTAGGATTTGCATCATTTACTTTAAAAGTTGTTGGTAAATTCACCGAGTGACCAAATATTAATGCGTGCTGTATTGGAATTGATGGAAGACGTTTTAGGACAGTCTCTGATATATGAGGAGTTATTTGTCGTATATGGGATAAATCCTCAGGATTTTGAATTCGATGTACAATAAAGTTGCTACACTGTGACAAGACCGTTTTTGATAGTTCACTTGGTCTTTGTGAAGATACAAGTAAAAACATTCCATACTTTCTTCCCTCTTTGGCTATACGTTCAAAAATGTTATTAGCATCTCCAAATACTTTTCCTGCATTAGTTGATAAATACCTATGTGCTTCTTCCAAAACTAAGTTTACTGGAAATATATTTCTTTCAATTACAATCTTTAATTTTTCAAATATAAGTCTCGCAAGAACACATGATATTACTTCTGTCGTTTCATCATTTGCCGAATTTAAATCTAAAACAATTATTTGAGATTTTTTTATTTCCGCATCTATACCTAAAAACTTATTCAAATAACTAAAACTATCAATATCAACTCTGTTTTTAGTCAAGAAATTAAAATCTTCTCTTTCTTTAATACTTTTAAATCGAGTTATTAATGATGAACAATAATCTCTAATTTGACGATTGCCATGAGCTTCTTCATATAGAATTGCAAGATCCAAAGCATCATCTAAAAATTTAAAATCAAAAAATTGATTACCTTGATAAGACGGAAGTGAAAAGTCTGAATCTAAAAATTTATATTCACCATCTTCATCTTTCTGTTCTAAATAATCGTATAAATATTTAATGCCTTTCATCTCCCCAAAATGAATAAAAAGACAATTTTCAATTGTACAAGAAACATTTCTTAATCCATTATTAAAATCTCCAACTCCGCAGCGAATTGCCAAATTTATTTCAGGCGTATTAAACTTTTGTAATATTGATTTTATTCTGTCTTTTTTTGATGGACTACTAGTCTCATCTCTTAAAATCTGGGTAATACACGAAGCCAAGATGTGATTTTTTATCTTATCAGTGTAATTCATTTGAAATAATACAGCAAGGGCAAGAGCATTTCTTAAAATAGGTAATTGAGATTTTTCGCTCGCTTTTAATAATAATGCCCATTCATCAATATTTAAAAGCCAATGTGGTAGTATAAATTTCTCATATTTATCATTACTTTTTTCAATATAATCGATAGTAAAGTTTTTTACTTCAATATCTTTATTCTCAATGTTTACTTCTCCAAAAGCTTGGCTGTATTCTCCGTTTACATCAAAAAAAACAAATGTACTTCCAGTGGCACTATAGCTTTTAAATTTATACAATGTTTGCAACATAGATGAAATTGTACATGACTTACCACTACCTGTATTTCCAAGAACAGCAGAATGACTTCCAAAAAATTTATTTATGTCAATTTTTACTTCATAATCTGGAAAAATTATTGATTTTCCTATTGGTAAAGAAGTATATTTACTATCACACTTACAATCACCTTGAGCACATTCTTCTAACTTCTGGCAATTTATTTCTTTCAATTTATTAGTCTTAAATATAACATCCAATTCATATTCTTTAATATATAAGACATCAGAATATAAAGATGGGTATACACTAACACCAAATTCAAAATCTTCGTTCTTGCTATTAGCCTTTATAGTACCAATTGGTAAAACATCTAGAAATTTTCCTGCTTGTATTTTACTAAGGATTTGATCAGTTGGGTTAGAGAATGCAAGATTTAGATCCTTTTCTCTTACACCTGCAACTTCTGCTACAATATGATAGTTCTGGTAAGGAATAATAACGTAACTATTTAATTGCGCAAAATAATGTATGTCATCATAACCATTCATATTAAAATTATCCAGCCCACTTAAAAGTTCTACGCTAAAACGATCAGAATTAATTGTTACTATTTTACCAATTACTCTTTGTTTATCCTCTTTTGTCATTTTAGTAAATCTTTCAAATTATTTAATGTCGTTTCCATTTTTTTATCCAAATCGTCAGCCGTTAAATCAGGTAACATTTCATAAACAAAACGTCTAAAATAATGTAAGGGATAATCAGAACTATCCAATTCATCTTTACCTCCAACAATCCATATTCTTGAATCATTTAACTTTTGTAGTTTTTCAATAGAATTTCCATTTTTAGGTTCACCAACTACAATTAATCTGAAAGATGGAATTGTAAATGCTTGAAATATTATGTTATTTATATGTTCATCACTAAAACTATATCCAAGTGTTATAAGGATATTATTATTTTGCATTAACTTTTTTTGGAACTCTCTGAATAAATCTGAATATGGACTACCAAGACTAGCATTATATTTTAAAGGAGTAGGATGAATCATGATATTATCTTTTTCTTTTAAAATATCATATTTTGCTTCCTGAATTTCACGAACTTTAAAGAGTTTGTTTTCTCCTTGTTCTTCAATCCAATTTACTGAACCATGAATTTTATAGAGGTAGAAAAAATTATCAATAACACTCCATTTAGACTGTGATAAATCCATTTTTTCCGCAAGTGCATAATTAAAAATTGCAGGATTAAAGAATTTACTTATTCCACCTGTAAAACCATTTACATAATGAATTCCGAGTAAATCCATAGCACGTTCTGAGTATAAATCATAATTTGTTGTAAATATATTTAATCGTGGCAAAGTTGAATTTCTAGAAAGTAATTTCCTATAGAATTCTTTATACAACTCAATCAATTCATTATCCAATCCAGAATTAATATTCGATTCATTTATACACTTTCGTAATAAGAAATTTCGAGCATCTATAATTATAGTTTCTATTTTTTGAAAATCAGTTCTTATAGCGAATTCTTTTTTTCCTTCGTTAATTATTGTAACAGCTTCCTTTTTATCATGATCACTTAAAATACTTAAATGATAGAAAGACAAATTATGAAGCGTCGATAAAAAAGTTTCAAGATTGGTTGCAAATGGAGAAGCATCTACATCAATTTTTAAGCTGCTTTTTAGCCATTCTTTTTTTTCCCTAAAAGCTTCAGAACCATAAAACTCCTTTGCCATGGGGACCATAATTGGTATACCAACTTGGATTTTTACATTTTGAGAGTCAGTTCCAGCTTCCGATTTATTTTCAATTTCATACGATGAACAACCACTGCCTAATAAAAAAGATAAATTCTTATTATCTAAGACCTTTAAAAAAGCATCTTTAATTTTTTGAGTTGGTACATTCTCAGATTGAGTATTTTTGTATTCGATAGTATTCTCGTTTCCTTTATAAAAAAATAATGGCATATTGGAGTTGATTTATTAGTTTTTACATGCTAATCATATTTTATTGGGAACTAGCATTATAGCAAATATCCACAAATATTTAATATTAACAATATGGTTTCCCGTAAAAACTAAAGTACAAATCCAAAGTAACAGATGTGAATTGGATCCGAAATCAAATAACAAATTGATAATTATATCGAAACATTATTATCAAAATACAATCTAAAAATCAATATATTATCATCATAAATTGAACTGAAGTTACGATTAAAAATAACTATTGATAATCGATACTGTACACCTCATGGTCAAGGACATACGATTTGGCAATATTAATAACCTGCTGGCTTTTGTAATTATACAGTTCAAATTTTGCAGAAAAGCTTTTCACATCATGTTTTTGGAAAAGCTCTTTGTACTTGAATGCAGGAGCAGCCATGGGAATTCCCAGATCTTTTGCTTCTTTGCTTCTGGATACAACACATCCATCGTTGTTGGAAAGAACCACAACGGGTTTGCCTTCAAGATCGGGATCTAGAGTCCTTTCACAGGAAACAAAAAAATTGTTACAATCTACCAGAGCGTACATGACAATTGCATAGTAAAATCTATACAAAATTATAGTTTTTAAAGAATAAAATAATCTTTTAAGCCATAATTAACATCATATTTAACACTCTGAAAACAAATGAATAAAATTTTTAAATACGACATGTTTTGTCGTATTAGTGCTGTAATTTTGTTTTCAAAAAATATTCACTGGGATCAGGATTAAATCATTCTCAACCGTTCTTCCTCGAGGTCGAGCTGATAGAGCTGATGGCGGATAATTTCTTCATTCACGGAAGTATCTTTATTCAATTCTGAAAGAAACTGTCTCTGGCTTTCCAGCATTTCAAAAAAGATATCTTTGGCCTTTTCATTCATCCATTCAGTATTATTGGTCTGGATCTTTTCTTCCCATTGTTTCAGCATTCTTTCTAATCCTGCATGGCTGTTCAATTAGGTTTCATGCTTGGTTTTAAGAAAATGGTAGACATGCTGCTTTAGTTTATATTTTATTTCTTCCCGTGTCTTTTTATCTTTTTCTTCATCTGTGAAATCATCAAATACATGTCCATATTTTATAAAGTAAGGCAAAGTAAGTCCCTGTACGAGTAAGGTAAGCAAGATTACCACGAAAGTAATGAATAGGATAAGGTTTCTGTTGGGAAAAGGGAGTCCGTTTTCAAGGGTAATCGGAATGGCCAGGGCAGCGGCCAGTGAGACAACACCTCTCATTCCTGTCCATCCAAGCATCAAAGGCATCAGGAGACGTCTTCTTGCAGAAGAAGCACGGGGAGCGACACTTGGCCGGAAAATCAATGTAGCCAGCATGGCGGCATAAGAACTTATGATTCTGGCGGCAATCAGAATACCGGTCACCAACACTCCATATTGGATAGCAATTCTCAAAGGAATTCCTTCTGACCGCAGCCCTCCGACAATTTCAGGAAGCTCGAGCCCTATTATTAAGAATACGATGCCATTCAGAATAAATACGAAGCTTTCCCATACGCTATACCCCATGATACGGCTGGTACTGTTTAGAAATATCATTCGTTTTCCAGACATATACAACCCACCACAAACTACAGCTAAAACTCCGGAACAGTGAAACTGCTCTGCGACCCAATACATCAGATACGGTTCAATAAGGGTCAGGGCAATATCAGAAGAAGCTTCTGTAGGAAGCCGCTTGTGAGCCTGTACAAAAAACCATGCCAGTACTAACCCGATTCCTGCACCTCCGATTACCATCCATAAAAAATCCAGAGAAGCTTCCTGCCATACGAACTGTCCGGTTCCTACAGCAATCAGAGCAAAACGGAATATAATAAGAGAGGAAGCGTCATTCAACAGACTCTCTCCTTCCAGAATCGCAGATGTAGTGGATGGTATTTTTACAAATTTCATAATGGCTCCTGTACTCACAGCATCCGGTGGAGACACAATGCCTCCCAGCAAAAACCCGAGAGCAAGTGTAAATCCGGGAATAAAATAATTCGCTGTCACCGCTACTGCCAGCGCTGTAAAAAAGACCACTAAAAAAGCAAAGCTTCCGATAATACGCCACCATCTTTTCATTTCTTTAAAGGAAATTGACCATGCAGCCTCAAACAAAAGAGGAGGCAAAAAGATAAAAAATATAAGATCCGGATTGATCTTTACCACCGGAAGACCTGGCACAAAACTAACAAGCAGTCCGAATACAACGAGTAAAACAGGATAAGCAATTTTTAATTTGGCAGCCCACATATTGAGCAGCACAATGGCTGCCACCATGGCCAATAAAAAAGGTAGGATCGTATGCATGTACTATTGTGTTTTATCCATCATATTTACCACTTCTATTTGATTTTTAAAAATTTAAAAACATTTTTTTTTTATTTTTTAGTTATACAGATTAATTTAACCATTTCCCAATCTTTTTCCTAAATGTTTTTCACCTCAGGTTGAATATTTATAAAATTTTAAATATAACACGTCAAGTTTCGTCGCATCCGCGCTATACTTTTGTCCTACAAGAAAATAAGAAATATGGACAAAGTAACCTTAGAACGGATTCAGAAACTTCACCCGTTGGTAAGAGATGAAGTGAAGCAAATTATACAGGAATGTGATGAAGCACTTACCGGAAGAGCTAAAGTGCGGATCACTCAGGGATTAAGATCTTTTGAAGAGCAGGAAAAGCTTTATGCAATCGGAAGAATTACTTCAGGAAAAAAAGTAACCAATGCCAAGGCAGGGCAAAGCATTCACAATTATGGCCTTGCGGTAGACATCTGTCTTATGATTGACGGAAAAACAGCAAGTTGGGATACGGCAAAAGACTGGGATAATGACAACGTTGCAGACTGGTACGAATGTGTAAAAATCTTTGCCCGCCACGGCTGGGATTGGGGCGGAAACTGGAAAACATTTAAAGACCTTCCCCACTTTGAAAAAAAGACAATTCCCTCTAAAAAAGGACCTGTAAAAACCAGCTGGAGAACGCTTTTGAAGATGCCAAAAGACCAGCAGAATTACGTTATTTTTTAGTCTCATTTATTTGAAATTAAATATAATACGACACGTTCTGTCGCTTCCCCAGACTACCTTTGCTTTATAAGAAAACAACAAAAAAGCAATGAAATCTAAGTATAGAATCTCCACAATTTTTAAAATATTCAACAGATTCTGTAGATGTAAGATTGCATGTGTCCTTTTAACAAACCATTAAAAATATCACATGAAAAAGACAACCATTCTTTCTTTGGACGGAGGTGGAATAAGGGGAATCGTAACCTGCATTATTCTGCGTTACATAGAAGAACAGCTCCAGTATTATGATAAGCCTTCCGCCAAGCTGGGAGATTATTTTGATCTGGTAGCTGGCAGCAGCACCGGAGGTCTGATTGCTTCTATTATTCTCTCTCCTGATGAAACCCGAAAAGCAAAATATTCTATTCAGAAAGGATTGGAATTATATGCTGAAAAGGGCGGCGACATCTTCCAGGTTTCCTTTTGGGAAAAACTGGTTAATCCATTCGGATTATTGAATGAAAAAATTTCCCAGGAAGCTCTGGAAAAAAATTTACATGATTTCTTTGGAAATTTAGAATTAAAAGAATTAATAAAACCATGTTTGATAACAAGTTATGATATAGAAAACAGAAGGGCAAAGCTTTTCAACTCTTGGAAAGCCAACCTCAGCACAGACAATTTCTATGTGAGGGATATCTGCAGAGCGACTTCAGCGGCTCCTACCTATTTTAGTCCTGTTCAGATTAAATCAATGTATGGCCAGATTTTCAGTTTGATTGATGGCGGTATGTTTGCCAATAATCCCGCATTGTGCGCTTATGCAGAGGCAAGAAAGATTCCTTTTGCAGAAGTTTTAAAAAATCATCAGAAAGCTAACCATCCCACGGTAAACGATATGATAATGGTTTCTATCGGAACAGGGATCGAAGCAAGGCCTTACTCTTTTAAAAGACTGGAAAAAGCAGGAAAAATTGGCTGGGTAAGCCCTATTGTTGACATTCTGATGTCTGCCAATGCAGAAACAGTGGATTACCAGCTGGAACAGATGTTTCAGACGCTGGGACTTAGAAATCAAAAAAATTATTACCGCTTGAATCCTTCACTAAAAAATGCTTCTCCCGCCATGGATAATGTAAGAAGGTCCAATATTGAGAATCTGATACAGGCCGGACTGAGCTATATTGATGATAACAGAGAAACTTTGAACCAGATTGTTCAGAAACTCATCAAAAATAAAATATAAGCTTTTTACCTTATAACTACCTTATATAAGTTATTAAGATTATATTTAAAAATTAAAAAATCTTTTTTAAACACGTCAAGTTTTGTCGTTTCGCCCCACTACCTTTGGAGTATCAAAAAAGACACAGAACAACAATCTAAAAAACTTTAAAAAGCCTTTGAATTCAACATTTCCCTATGCTGAACAGCCTGAAATATGTTCAAAAAAATATAACCAACACCTTATCACACAAAACATGGAAACACCAGATCACAATACAGATATACTCATCGATGAAGATCTCTATACGATAGAATGGAGTGATATCGAAAATGCTGAGATGGATTATGAAAACTATCTCAACGACATTGAAAACTTCTTCAGAGAAGATTTTGAAAAAGGAATACCTGAAGAAGATATTTTTTAAATACAATTAAAAAAACACGACAAGTTCTGATGCTGTCCGACATTACCTTTAAATCTCTGTAATACACGCACAGCAATCTCATTAAACAACCCCGAACCCCTTTGAATTCACCATTCACAAAATGCTGGACAGCCAGAACTATGTCTGAAAATATAGCAAAAGTGCATCCTCCACTAAAAAAGGGATACAATAATCAATTTATTAACCAACAAATCACACAACGTTTTATGAAAACAAAAGAAGAACTCAGGCTCTATTTTGAAAATGGAGATATCCCAAAACAGGAAGATTTTTGGGAATGGCAGGACGCTTACTGGCATAAGGATGAGAAAATCGATATGGCAAAAATCGCAGGTCTGGAAAACGGATTACCCCGTTTTAATGACTTTTATGCTGAGATAGATGAAAATGGAAATGCTTCCCTGGCTCATTTACAAGTCAAAAGAATATTTATTAAAGCAGGAACACTATACATTCCCGACAGGTTTCTTCTTAATACAGGGATATCAGAAATATCAATTTCTGACAGCGTTACTACCATTGGGAAAGAGGCCTTCAGCAATAACCTTATTAAATATGTTCATCTTCCCGCTCAGGTTAAAACCATCTATGATAATGCATTTTCTAACAATCAGATCACAACATTATCCTTATCTGAAGGGCTTATAGAAATTAAAAATTCAGCTTTTAGCTATAACAAAATCAGCTCTTTGTCTATTCCCTCTTCGGTTGCCATGATTGGTTCCAAAGCATTTAGCAACAATCCTGATTTACTGTATGTAAGGCTGGAGCACTCAACCCTATATTACGCTGATGCTTTTGATGCCCAAACAACAGTTGTGGGTGGAAGTTTAATCATTGACATGTAAATAACATTATGAAAACAAAACAAGAATTAAAACTCTATTTCGAAAACGGAGATATCCCAAAACAGGAAGACTTTTGGGAATGGCAGGACGCTTACTGGCATAAGGATGAAAAAATTGACATGCAGAAAGTTGCAGGTCTGGAGAATGGTACATTCAACATACTCTATGCTGAAATAGATGCTGATAAAAATGCTTCATTAGCTTTCTTTTCAAAGAGAAAAATTGTGATAAAAGAAGGAACACTCACTATTCCCCAAAATTTCACCGCAGGTCTGCAGGTAACTGATGTAGAAATCCCTGACTCTGTAACAAGTATCCAGGAAAGAGCATTTAGTAACGGAGGCTTAACGACCATTACAATTCCTCCAAAGGTAACCGAAATTCCCAATTGGGCTTTTTATAATAACAGATTGGCGTCTTTAGTTATTCCGGACAGCATTATCAACATTGGAATACAGGCATTCACAGCCAATCAGCTGACACAGCTCCGCCTTCCTAAAGGAATAACAGTTATCTCACAAGGTGCCTTCTCTGTCAATAAACTCACATCTGTTGAGATTCCCAATGGAGTAACGGAAATTCGATCTGATGCCTTTGTCAGTAATCAGCTCACCTCAGTGATTATTCCCGATAGTGTTCTCAAGATTGAAAACAATGCTTTCAGAGATAACCAGCTTACAAAAGTAACACTAGGCCCGGAAACGACCTATTTACCTTATTCTTTTGACAGCACAGTAGAAATCGTGGGAGGAAAACTCATCAATTAAAATTTTTAGAAAAATGAAAACAAAAGAAGAATTAAAAAAATATTTCGAAAACGGAGATATCCCGGTACAGGAAGAATTCTGGGAATGGCAGGACTCTTACTGGCATAAAGACGAGAAACTAAACAATACTTCACTTGATCTGCCTGTTTATACAGAATTTGCCTATTCGCCAACGGATAGTACAGAAATTATTGGAACTGATAATATCATTGTTTTTCCTGAAGGTATAAAAACTATTGGAGGATTTATCTTTTCAGTATCCGTACCACGCATTTCAAAAATTATTTTTCCTAAATCTCTTGAAAGGATAAAAGCTCGAGCATTTAACTCTCAATACCTAAAGGGAACCATAACAATTCCTGGTTCATGTAAAACAATAGAAACATTCGCTTTTGCAAGTGGTAACGCCCGGATATCAAAAATAATATTAGAAGAGGGAGTAGAAACTATTGAATCATCAGCATTTCAGTTATCAACAAGCAACGACCTAACAGCTTTATATATTCCAGATTCAGTCACCTCTGTAGGAGAAAATGCATTTGCCATTCCTTCACTACAAACAGTCTCTGCACCACAAGGTTTAGATCTGAGCAGATCAGGTATTCCAATCGGAATTATTACATACAGATAAACCCAATCAGTTAAATTTTTAAGCAAATGAAAACAAAACAAGAATTAAAAAAATATTTCGAAAACGGAGATATTCCGGTACAGGAAGAATTCTGGGAATGGCAGGAGTCATACTGGCACAAAGATGAAAAGATTCCTGCAGCTCAATTAGATTATGATCTGTCACAAAAAGCAGATGCAAATGCATCCAATATAAATCCGCAGAATGCTCAGCTTTGGAAAGAAAAAATTGAAACTCAAACAACTATTCAGGCTCCGCAATTGAATGGAAACGTCTTAACGGTATTTTATACGGGTGAGAATGGGGTTCAGCAAAGCAAATCCGTAGATTTAAGCAGCTTGGTAACCCGTGATATCAATATTGAGAATGCTTCATATGATGCCTCTCAAAATATTATTACCATTACCCAGAATGACGGCTCTGCCTTTCAGATTAATCTTTCGGAATTCAGTATCACTCCCACCACCAATGCAGATGGAAGTGTTACATTGTCACAGGAAGGACAGGAAAAAGTTATCCTGAAAAAAGTAGCTGTAACAGGCAGTTATAATGACCTTTCTGACAAACCCACTTTTAGCGGGAATGATAATTTACAAAATGTCATTGACAGAGGTAACGGAACAACCAAACCTATTATTTTTCAGCCAAGCCAGGGCAGAGCAGGCGAAATCAATTTCAGTCCTACAACGTATTCCTTCTGGTTTGGAAATTTGAACACGGATCACACCGGAGCTTACGGACTGGGAATTGGTTATAATACATTATCAAAGTTAACTACAGGATCAAATAACGTAGCACTTGGTTCTTACGCTTTAAATGAAACCACTACAGGAAGATGGAACACAGCAACCGGTGTTTCAAGCGGAGCTAAACTTACCACGGGTAATTTCAATGCTTTTTTTGGAACACAGGCGGGAACTGAAACAACAACAGGAAACGGAAATACGTATATCGGAGATGAGGCAGGAAACAAAAATATTGCCGGAACCAATAACACCGCGCTGGGTCTTGGAGCTGCTTATTCCTTAACTAATGGAACCCAGAATACTTTTTTAGGTGCTTTTGCAGGGTATGTTCATGGTAAAGCGACAACTTCAGGCGCATGGGGCTCCAATACTTTTATCGGATATAATGCAGCCTCTACTACTCATGCTATGGGTGTTTGGGGAGATAACAATGTCGTTATCGGCTGTAATGCCCCGTTAGGAGGTTCAATATTCAACAAGCTGGTGATTGAATCCAATCCGGTAGCAAGACGTCACGATCTTGTCACTCCATTAATTGGTGGCGATTTTGCCGCAAGAACATTGGATTTTGATGCTGTAATCAGTGCAAGAAGAACTCCACTGGCCGATAATACCTATACAAAAGTAGCGGTTCTGAATGCCGGTAATGTATTGGGATATAAAAACCTATCAGACTTTACTGATTTCATTTCATTAACAGGAACTGGGACGGGAGCTCCAGTGACAGGTAATATCCAGTTTACAGATGAAGACCCAGAAGAGAGAATCATTTACAGAACTAATGAACTTGATGGTGTAAAAAGTGCACTCGGTTTATTTCCTGAGTCTGTAATGATGTTTTCAGGCAATTTAGATGGAACAAATGCCTCCAGTGTAGATGTAAGTAAAGAAAATGGTGTTTTCGCTTATGGACAAGGCTCACGTTTGATGCTGAGCGGTGTAGGTGCCGCTTTAAGACAGACAAACGGTGGAGGTGTAAAAGGAATTTTTGCAAGTCCGAACATTGATGAACCTGTGCTTATAGAGCATGAAACAACAGATGCCAGAGGATTAAGTTCTAAAACTTATTTTGGAGACAACGCACAGGAAAATGATTACATCCAGAAACAATATGCAGACAAACAGCATTCCTACAGCACCAAAGAAGAGCTGACAGGCGGAAAATGGATCAACGGCAAGCCTGTTTATAAAAAGACCTTGTATCTGAATCAGATTCCGAGAACAGGTGAAATCGATTTAATACCTGAATTCCCGGATCTTGAAACCATTATCTCCAACGAAATGTTTACAGAATGGGATGATCTTAAAGCGGCATTTGCAGGCAACCAATGGAGAACAAAAGCCTATATCACAATTGAAAGAGAAAGAGCTATTATTGAGCTGTTGAATGTACCTGATTACAATTATTCTCTTATCAATTCATTTACCCTAACCCTTGAATACACAAAAAAATAAGCAACCATGTCAACAAATAATACATCAACAGTAAAATCCGCATTTACTGTCGGAAAATCCTTAATAGGAGAAGGAATTATTAACTACAAAGAAACAAACCCTATGAATACCAATAACGCATCACAATCACTTTTCAGATTTGTAAGTCTGAGAAACCCGCAATTGACAGAAATTAAAGACAAAAACTTAGGATTTATCCACAGACCTAAAGGAGTAACCGGTGTCTTTGATACAGCAGTCGTTGGAAGACCTGCCAAAACTTTAAAATTTACAGCCATGAAAAGGGCTGCCGGTGAGTTTAACAATTCCGGATTCGAAAGCGAGAAGAAAATCGAAGAAGGAGCATTTAAAGATCTTCTGATGATCGGAAGAAAGCTTTCTAAAAAAGAAACATTAGAAAGCACTGACTGGACGTTCGTTACGGATTATTACAAAAGCCTTATTAATACCAACAGACAGTTGAACGCAGAAGGAATTGCTATATTTTCCCAGCTTTGGAATAATTATATTTATCAGATTGTTACCCAGGGAGATTTCTATATTAAAGAAGCCATCAGCCACATTTTAATGGCTATTCAGCTTGGTTTTGCCAGCAACCAGGACCTTACAGATCAGGAAATCATCAAAATTAATGGAGAAAAACCATTGGAAAAGGCAATGGATGGAAAAATTATACTTCCTACCATTCTATTTTCAGAGGATACAGAAACGGCATCTTTAGTTTCATCTGCAAACGCTGAAGGTTCCGAACCGGCTTTGGCAGCAAGAACGGTTCAAAGATTAGAGTCTGAAGCAAGAGCTTCTTTTGTATCCAGCAAAGCGATCCACAGAAAAGAATCTCTGAACACACTGAATTCCGAGCTGGAAAAGCTTCAGAAAAAGTTCTATAAATCCAGATATCAGGTCTATCAAGATGAGTATTCCAAATATATGGCAGAAAACAAAGAGCGTTTGGAACTGTATGACAGAAAGCTGGCAGAAGTAGACAGTAAAATCACTCCGGACATGTCCGAAGAAGAAAAAGAACGCCTTTACAACACTTTGAAAGAATATGAAGTTGCTCCTTTCGTATTTACGTACAAAAATGAAATCAATTTGGAAGATTTGCAGGCAAAGCTTTCTCCGGAATCTTTCGACCTTTTTGTAGAACTTTTCGGTGAATCTACAACCAGCTTAACTTCTGTGGCAAAAGATACAGACAACCTTCAGATCCTTTCGCACGACACCTTAAGAATGGGCGCTCAGACCATTGTTCTTGATGATGAGATTGAAAGCTATGCTGATGCTTTATTTGTTGTAAGAAACAATATCTCTGCTTCCATGGAGACCGCACTTCAAAATAGTCCTCTTCCGGAACAACAGTATGCCAATATCGGCGGAGCTTCAATACCTCTTATTCAGAATACAGCCAGAACACCGATGGCATACAGCTTATATGCTCACAGTGCTTACGTAGTAGCAGGCAGCAGAGGATTTGTTAATTTTTCTTTTGAAGTTGAAGATGTTTCGTGGAGCGTTGCCAATGCTAAAATTACAGCTACAACAGATGCTGCCGGAACTTTCGAAGAAAATTACAGCAATATTTCTGTAGTTGATAATAAAATTACCTTACCTGCGGCTTTAGTAAACAGATTCAGAACCAGCTTTAGTTTCAAAATAGAAATTATTTTTGATAACGGAAGCCAGGCTTATGGAGAGATTGCCACACAATATCTGAAAGAAGACTTAAACCTTACCGGAATGCTGACTCTGAAGCGTGCAGCAGTGGAAAACCCAGGAACACCTGAACCAGGTACAACCCAAAAACGTAAAAACTTCGGGATCAAAAGATTGGGAGTAGCAGATTATATGAAAGTCGTGCAAAGTGTTCATGCTTATGTTCCGGGAGAGGTTTCCAATATTGAGAACGTTATGGCAAGCGAACTGAGACATAAGTCTTCCGTTTCCAGAGAGTACTCTGAAATTACAGATACAACTTCCAAATCTCAGGAAACAGAGAAGATGTCAGACACTTCCAAAACTTCCAGAACGGATATGCAGACCGAAGTTGCGAAAGAAATTGAAAAGCAGCAGAGTATTTCTGCCTACACAAGATTCAGCTATGGAAATGACAGTGCCATGAAGTTTGAAATCGGAGCAGATTATGCCAATAACTCAGCACAGCACGACAGTACAAGACAAGCCGTAATGAAATCTCAGGAAATTACAGAAAGAGCAATGGAAAGAGTTCTTACTAAAATTTCAGAAGAAAGAGTTCAGAAAATCATCAAGGAATATACGGAAACCAATGTTCATGAATATGATAACAGAGGAAAGGTAACCAACACTGATAATGCTGAAGCTGCACAGCCTAAACACATTACCGGAGTTTACAGATGGATCGACAAGAAAATGAAAAACCAGATCTACAACTATGGTAAGCGTACGATGTTTGAATTTATGGTTCCTGAACCTTCAAGATTACACCGTCTGGCTCTTACTGTTGCCAAAGCTCAGGTACTTAAAGCTCCTGTAGATCCAAGAAAAGCACCGGAACCATGGTTAATGGCAGATCCAAAATCTGCAACGATTGTACAGATCCAGCATTGGGCTCAGGAATACGGAGTAACTTTAGAGGCATTCCCGGAAGCAACCAAACAAGTAATTCATACTGCTTCCAGCGTTCCTCAGACAAATGATGATTTTGGAATTGACTATACACAGTTTACCATCCCGGACAATTATGCCGGAAAAAATGCAAGCTTTGCCTGCAGATCAACCAGAAACAGAGGTGGTGGATGGTCAGGGTCACGTTATTCTGAAGTGATGTTCTCTAACTTAAAAGGAGATATGATTGGCCGTTCTGAACGTGGTGGAGACCTTAATTTTGACGATGGGTCATCTGGTTTCAATATCACAGGTAATGTATCTTTCCAGGTGAAGGGCCACAACGTAAGAAGTTATACCATCAAAGTCGTTGTGAACTGTGAGCTGAGCGATGCCTTTATCAACAAGTGGAAAACAGACAGTTTTAATGATATTATTAAAGCCTATGAAGCTGCTTATGCCAAATTCCAGGAAGATCAGGCAAGGCTGGATGCAGAGCAAAAAGAAAAAGAAGCTCAGCTTAAAGAAAGACAGGATACTTTCTACCGCTATATGGAACATGATGTCTTAAAGCACAACTGTATCGCTTATTTATTACAGGATTACCTTTATACATTAGGTCAGGAAACAACCAATGGTGCTGATGAGAAAACAACCATGGATAATTTCCAGGTATACCTGAATGAAAATCTGGACAGATATACAGCCCTTGCCAAGTTCATGGAGCAGGCATTTGAATGGGAAATCATGGATTATACCTTCTATCCTTACTATTGGGCCAACCGTAAGAGCTGGCAGGAATTCTATATCAGCGAAAGTATGGACCCATTGTTCAGAAGTTTCCTGCAGGCAGGTATGGCAAGGATTATCGTTACCGTAAAACCAGGTTTCGAAGCAGCGGTTCAGTTCTTCCTTGAAACAGGATTGATCTGGAATGGCGGTTCTGTTCCGGTAATCGGAGATCCAATGTACATGAGTATCGTGGACGAAATGAGACAGCCAACCGGAGAGCCTCAGGGTAAATACTGGATTACCAGAATCCCTACTACCCTAACGATCCTTCAGGATAAATCTACAGGACTTCCGGTAAATCAGCCATTACCGATTTTCCCTGAAAATGCCCCTGAGAATTGTGAAAACCCTTCAGAATTGGAGTTTGAAACAAGTTTCAGATTGGATGAAGATGCACAATTGTCACATAGTGACGGAGCTACAACATTGCCTACAACAATTGTTGGATAGAATTTACCTTAATGGCGGTGTGAAATATCACCGCTATTTTTTACAATTTTTAATTTCAAAAAACTTAAGAAATGAAAAATATAGATATTAGAAACCTAGCAAAGATTGGTTTGGCAGATGTGGATGTCTATAAAACGGACAGAAGGAAATACTCAAAATATAAGCTTGAAGGTGATGTTACTTTTTATCGTTCAAAAACAAGTATTGAGGACAAATTAGGTAATGAGGATTCACAATACTTCGGAAAATTTGGTTATGACAGATATAGTTTAGTTACTTCACCACAAAAAAGCTTTATTTACTATTTTGATAAAAATGGTAAATCACTAAAAGACGCAAATGCAATTTCTATAAACGACTATGTTTGCCCATATTTAAGTATTTGGCCTAAGACCGAGGTCTCTTTATATGTAAAAGCAAAAGGTACTTCTGGAGGCGAAGAAATACTAGAATATGAATGTAAAGAATGGGACAAAAATGCTCAAACATTTTCAAAAACCACATCCAAACTGAATATAACAAAAAAAGATCCCGAAATACTAAATAATATAAAGTATTTCAAAATCAATATTGAATGTAAAGAAAGTTTTGAAAATGACATAAGTATTGTTGCTAAATACAACAACCAAATTGTTGGAAGGTTAATCGTAAAAGCAAACTCCAAACTGTATCGAACGACTATTCAGCCAGTATTAATCAATTTCGGTAAAAAAGCAAGTACAGAATTAGCATCTCTGCCCAAACATGATGATTTTATTGAGAACAAACTTTTACCATATTTTAACAATAAATCTTTTAACCAGGCATACATTCAGGCTACATTAGCTCCTACAACGAAAACGGTTACCTTTTCTTTAGATGAATTTATGAACAAAAAGCTTTTTTTTACAGATGAAGGTAAACTAAGACTTGATAGGAGCCAAAAACTTGCTTATAATAATTTAATAGAATCAAGATTTGCAGCCTATAATTCTGACGCACAAGAAAAACAAAACATTAATGAAGAGCTAATGACTCTTGCTTATGAAATGATTCAAGGGTTTAAGGATAAATTTAATTTTGGAAAAACTTCGGATTTAAAAAAAGCAGCTAAATTTTACGAAGAAAAACGAGCGACAAATGCATGGAAAAGCGATAGGGTGAACAAAGCTTATCAAAAATATAAAGAACTGAAAAAAAAATACAAAGGAGACAACACTATAAATAAGAACAATATTACTTACTTGTTTTATAGTAATGATCTCGAATCAGCAAGAACTAAAGGAGAAAAAGATAATGTCCGGGCATTCTCTGCAACTGGCTTTGGTACCGTTCATATTTTCAACCACGCCTTAGAAGCCAATAAAAGAGCGGAGAAAGAAAGAAAACAAGACGATAAAACAGAAGCTTTAATTATTCATGAATTAGGACATGCTTTTGGACTGAACCATACTATGGAAGATGTTGCTAAGCGTAGTGTAGAAAGAATACAGGGAGAAATTGATGCTAAAGAAAAAGAAATACAAAACTTCTTAACATTAAAGCAAAAAAGCTCTGAATATGAAAAATATATTCGTCTAGACTGGATATATAGTGGTTTATACGATATCCTTTCACAAAAGAAGGAAGAACTTTCAGTTGAAAGCTTTGAAAGCAGCTTTTTAGTGTATTTTATTAAAGATATAGAAGATAAATGCTGGTATTACGAGCACATGAAAGTTAAAAATATTTTTAATAGTGTTATTTTGCACATGGAAGAAAATATTGATGCTAAAGTTGTTGTATTACATGATCAAACTGAGACTGAGCAAGAAAAACAAGAAAGAGTAGAAAGAGAAACTCCTCTTACATTTAATTCAATTATTCAAACGCGTAGAAACGAGATTATAGCCTTACAAGCAAACAAATCCCGCCAAGAAAAACAAATAGGAATTGTTCTTCCCCAAACTGAAACTTTAGAAAACTTCCTAGACTACTCTCAATATGGAGATGCAGATGGAAATGAAGCAGCACCAAGAAACAATAAGTTTGAGTATAAATCTTTTTATCAATGGCAATGGAAAAAAATGATTGATACTGGAGTTAAAAATAATTATCTTCGTTTGATAGAATAATAATTATGAAAAATAAATTAATAATCACACTATTTGCTACTATATCGACTACTATATGCTTTAAAGCTCAAAATCTTCCAGAAAAATTTGAAGAAAATAGCAAATATGGTGTTCGGATAGATGGTAAAAATTTAGTTCCTGCTATTTATGATGATGTCTCCACAGATTTTTTAGTAATAGCTAAAAAGGGTAATAAATTTGATTTGTATAATAATGATTTAACGCTCTTAGATCAGAATATTAAAGCATATGAATATTTTATTCCAATGGACATATTTCAAATAATTACCAAAAACAATAAAATAAAAACATTTAATAACAAAGGACAACAAATTGATGTTTCTAAATTGAAAATTGGATCACAAAAAGATCTATTTGTTAAAAGTGACAGAGCTCTGGAAAACTATACGATAACAAATAATGGTGTAACATATATACGGAAAGAATATTTTGGAAAGGAAAATTATCCGAGAGAATTCAATTATAAAATAATTAAAGATGGGAAAGATGCCAGGTTTGTAAACAATGAAAAAAACTTAATGATTTTATCATTTTATAATTCTCATATTTCAGATTACTTCGAAAAAACATCATCACCCGATTATACTGAAGAAACTCTTTACAAACCTCTAAAACACACATACATTATACTTAAATTAAATGGAAAGTATGGTGTTTGGGATTTCAAAGAACAAAAAGAAATTATTCCATTTCATTATAAAAAAATTATTCCTTATCAAAATTATTTGTATCTGGAAAAAGACGGATTGTCTACCTTCTATCCTTATATAGGCACCGATCCAAGATATAAAAAACTTGAACCTTATCTTGGAGCCTTCGCCAGGTTTGAAACTCCAGATGGTAAAATAGGCTGGGTAGACAGAAAAGGAAAAGAATATTTTGATCAATAATATATAAGCCACAGCAATGCTGTGGCTTATATTTTTTAAACTGTCACATTCTTGCTATATTCATCACATGTAAAAAATGGGAGCCAATTAAACGTATGAAAGTATTAAAAATAAAAGAAAGCGAGTTAACATGTAACCGTTTAGATGGCGGAGGAGTTCCTATATATTATCACAATGGCAGCCCTTTTACAGGTATTGTTTTACGGTACTATGACACTGGTGAGCTTTTTTGCGAAGAGGAATATAAAGATGGCTATCAGGAGGATGGTTCAGATCTTATCATAAAAACGGAAAAAAATATGTTGAGATCCCTCTTAAATTTGTAAAACCAATACAAAGTTTACTAGAGATTATTGCTTATGCAAGTGATGTTGATTCTAAAACTAAGATTATTGATAAATTTTTTGATGAAAGAAGCCCTATCCCACTTTCTCCGATTTATCATGATTTTTATGAAAAAGCAGATATATCAAATGGATCTGGGACACCTATTGGTGGTTATAAACAAATATTAAGAAGTTCTGAAAAATTAGATGAAGATTTTATCATAGGAGAAATTTTAGAACTTTTACAAGAAGACCTAATTAAAAAAAAATAATATGAAAAAAATATCAAAATATCTTGGAATTGTAATAATTTTAATATCGTGTACCAGCAAAGAAAATTTACTAGTAACTGATATTCAACCTAAAACTATAAATCAAATCAAAAAAATGTCATTATACGAGTATAATAACGTTTTACCTCTGCAAACATCATCTGAAAAGAATATTTTTTACTCAAATATCAAGCCTGATAATATTCGCACATCCAGAAGCACTAAACCTTTAGGACGACTTATTTATATTGATAAACCTGTTGTTCTTGAATATTTTGATAAAGAAAACGATAATAAGTTTGTCTACTATCACTACAGAAATGACAGCCTTATTTCCAAGGTATATCTTATAGACAATTTACTTGAAAATAATTCAGGTTCAAAAAATAAATCTACAATTACCAGTTTAGAGCAGTTGAAAAATTTATTAAATTCTTCAAATATTAAATATTCTGAAAAGGACATCTATAATGATACTACTATTCAGAAAAAATATAATCTTGGCTCTGTGGTAAAGATTAATGGAGAAAAAACATTTTTAATAGATAATAAATATCCAGCTATTGTATACATTACTAACAAATTGTTTTATATTGAAATAATCTACAATAAGCTTTCTAATGGACAGAGGTACAACTGGATGTTAGAAAAATAAACATTCTACTAACCATTAAATGTATTTGTTTATAAAATTTACCCTGAATATAATCTACTGCAACATCAAGAATATAACATGAAAAATAATATCCTTTTTCTGGCAGTCTTATTACTATGTAATTTTTTTTATTCTCAGAAAGTAAATGATTTAGATTCACTTAGAGTGAAATTTTGTCAAAAGAACTGCAAAGAATATAAAAGAGATTTATTATTAAAAAATAAAGGAGAAATAAATCCTGGTGATTTTGATAATAAATACTATGAAAGGTTTTCGATTCCATCAATACAAAGAACGAAAATATTTCCTTTTAATGAGTATGATTCAATTTATATAGCAAATCCTAACTTTATTAAAAATGTAGATGAGCCTCGAAATTACTTGGATACTAAATTTCATAATCAAATCAGAATGATTTCTTCATTAGAAAAAGAAAGATTATCAAATATTCTGTTTAATTACTCTAAAAAAAATATTTTTGTCAGAACAGGATTATCTAATAGTGTCGGCTGTGATTGTATCCAAGAAGAATTTCCAAAGATTTTATTATTATTTAAAAGAGATGGGAAATTTAAAAAGTTTATTGCATTCCCTGATAATGGAAAAGACAGATATAATTTTACCGATCAAGAATATCAATATTTCGACTGGTCCATGGAAAAAGAACGGATGATTTTAGAATTATTCAGTAAAGATATTCTTCCTGATCAAAACTGTAAATAGGATATGTCCAAAACTTAAGCATAATAATAAACATTTCAAAGCCAAAATTCCACATTGGAGCTTTTGCCAGGTTCTAAACTCCGGAAAGCAAAAAAAGGATGGGTAGATCGAAAAGGAAAGAATATTTTTGATCAATAATATATAAGGAGGCTGTCTCAAAAGTCCCCCCTCTCTCGGACTCCTGCCTGACAACTTTTGTCATTTAGGAAATTCTCAGAGCGTTAATTTACCTTTTGAGACAGCCTCTTAGTATAAAGTTTCGTCGGCTACCCTCGCAATTGGATAACCCTCTTTTAAACTCTTTGAATTCAACAATACAGAAACAATTTACATTGTGAAACATATTAAAAATAGCCAATTTTTATTTATAGATGACGATGGTCAAGAGAAAATCTTTTTAAGAGAAAAGTATTTTGAATTTCTTTGTCTACTCATTACTGATTTTTTCAACAAGAAGATTATTGAGAATGAATTTCACTATTACTTTATCTCTTTATTAAATAATCTTGAAGATTATGAAAGTGTGGATTACATAAATCACCAAACTCCCTATCATTGGGCTTTATCTATTATTCAAAACAAACATACTACAGATTCTTATACACCAGAAGAGTTAGATCAATTACTTGAATTTTCATCAAAATTTGATAGACAAAATAATATTAATTCTTTTATAATTGCGTGTCCCTGACCTCCATATTTTAAGTTCTCCCGCTACCTATTCCCAGCTGGAGGACTATCTTTTAAACTCCTTTTGAATTACAGAATGCGGAGTATCAAAAGCTTATCATCTAAATTACAGGAATCTTAAGAAATTATGTTAGCAAAATATACTTTCAATCTCCATAAAACCGTATTAATAAAATCAAATAGCTATGACAATAGAATATATGACAGCAATGAAAGATAATCTAAAAATTAATAATTTTATTAATAGAGGATAAGACAAGAAATGTATAAAATTAAAATATAAAAGTAGAAGCGGCGAGATATGACGATTTCGGTCATATTCAAAATAACAATGATTTAAAAAACTAGGTATAATTAAAAGTTAAACAATGGAAATTATATATTTAAAAAAACTAAAAGAAAACCCAACAATTAACAGACGAACAATTGAGGGAATTTCTGAAGACGCAATAAAAAAAATAGAGAAAAGACTGAATGTAAAGTTTCCTCTTGTTTATAAAGAATTTTTATATCTAGCAGGAGATTATACTGGTAGTTTGAGACTTGCTGAAGGCAATAGCAGTATAGATATGCTGGTGAAAGATGATGTTAGAAAAAGACTGGAGAAATCGATAGAACAGTTTCAAATCCCTATCAATAAACCTTTTTGGGTAATCTCAGAAAAAGATGGATTTCAGCAGTTTTTCTTCTTCTATCTTAATGAGGGAACAGAAAATCCCGCTGTATGGTTCACTACTTATGGAGAGGATGATGAAGACCCCAATATACTTATCAAACTAAATGATACTTTCAGTCAATTTGTTGATGAATTGGTAGATAAATCCATTTTGTTTGCCCAAAGAGGATATTAATTTTAGATTATATACTATACTTATTTAAGCAAATCCTTCCATTATCTATTAAATCAGTTTAAAAAATAAATTCTATTAATAAACTATAATTTTTAACGGTAACTTACAGTTACCGTTTCTATTTTATAAATTTTTCATCCTCGATAAGTCAAATTGAAAATTCTTCTTTATAAAAGTATGGATAACAGTATTAAAAAGCTACATGAAAAACCATAAAAACATTATAAATTATGATAACAGATAAAGATTTAGAAATTTTATTTTATACTACTCCTGAAAAGTACAGATTAACTGCACTCGATCAGGAAATACATGATCCTAATACATTGGAAAATATGAATAAGGAAGAACATTTGGAGGAATTGTTATTGCAATGTTCTTTAAATGATTTAGTGGCAACCATTATCAAAGTATTCAAAAACAAATATGCAAATCCACTACCTATCTGGACAGGAATTGTAGATTATGATATGAAAACAAAAAAAGAATCATCTAAAAGAAAAGATATCAAAAAAATACAATTCGATTTTAAAGATGGAGTAAAAACTGACTTCGGAGGAAATACTGAATATTTGGATAACTTATTTATGGAGTTCCAAACGCCTTCTCAGGTTTTCAAAGATATGGTAAAAACAAATTTGCGAGGAAAGTCATTTACAGAAAATGTACAGAGTGATACAACAACTTTCGTTATTTCCAATAGTCCTATTTCAAAGATAGAAGTTACCCCTACTTCATTCCATATGTTCATAAATAAGAGTTCTTTCATAGATTACGGGCAATAAATTTCCAACAAAAAAATAAAACACGACACTTTTTGTCGCATTAACCGCATATATTTGTCTTATAAAACTTTACCATGAATGCAGCGTTGCTGCACCCTAAAAAATAGAGAAATGAAGAAAGATTTTTATCTGACAAGATATGCCTTAATTATTAAAAGATTAGAAAGTTCTCCGGCTACCTATTCACAGCTGGAGGACTATCTTTTAAACTCTTTTGAATTCCAGGATGCAGGAATCAAGAGCTACTCTATCCGTACCCTGCAGAGGGATATCCGGGAGATTTCCGATCTTTTTAACCTCTCTATTCACAACAAAAAAAAGGGTGACAACCGGTATTATATCGAGAGCCGCCCGATTATGGAAGTGGATGAATACAATCAAAAACTTCTTGAATCTTTCCAGGTAAGCAACGCCCTGAATCTTCATCCGGACTTTTCAGATTTTATCTTTTTTGAAAGCCGTAAACCCACCGGTGTAGAACATTTTTATGATCTGTTCTTCGCGATCAGAAATAAAAGAGTTGTAAGTTTTGAACACTACAATTACAAGAATAAACTGATGACCTCCAGAAAAGTGCATCCTTTGGCTTTAAAAGAATCTAAAGACCGATGGTATCTTATTGCTATTGATACCAAAGACAAAGTTTTAAAATCATTCGGGCTTGACAGGATCAATTATCTTGATGTGGCTAAAAATCAGTTCAGGGAGAAATACAAATACAACTTCAGAGAGCACTTTAAAAATGCATTCGGAGTGATGAACCTGACAGAACAGAATCCGCAAAACATTGTATTGAAATGCAGCCGCCATCAGGGAGAGTACATCAGAAGTTTCCCACTTCATCAGTCACAGAAAGAGACCAAAGAAACGCCGGAAGAGATCTATTTTGAATTCTTCCTCCACCCTACTTATGATTTCATGCAGGAGATTCTTTCTTACGGAAAAGAAGTAACCGTTCTGGAACCGAAAACTTTAGTTGAAGAGATCCGCAATCATTTGCAGGAATCTTTGAACCGTTATCTTGAAAGCTGATCATCAGGAATATATTTCATATTTTTTGTTATATTTACATAAATATACCCTTATTGAAAACTTTATTCATTGGCATCAGCTGCTTTATCTCTTCCTTTTTTCTCGCACAGCAGAAAGAAGAGTTCAGGCTTGTAAAGAGTTATTATAACCAGCACAGAAATATGCTGAATAAAGAGTTTAAAAAGAAATTTGATGCAGAATCCAATACGGTAAAAAAAGCTGCGATAAAGGGAGACTTCCTTTTTTTCATGAAAAAAATGGATAGCATTGAAAACAATGCTCTGATTGGAGCTTTATTAAAAGTCAGGAATCTGGAGGACCTTCAAACCATCAAAAATCCCAGGCTCACCTCATCTGAAAAGTTTGCAGATGCTGAAAAGATTGCGGATTATCCCGGAGGTATCAATTCTTTAAGGCAGGAAGTCGCCAATCTGCTGTATGTTGACGGAGTATATTCTAAAGAGAAGATGATAAAAACGGATGTGGATTTTATTGTTGAAAAAGATGGAACAGTCAGCAATGTTCATGCACAGGGAGATAATTTTACCTTTAACAGACAGGCAGAAATTGCTTTATATTCCCTGGCGGAAAAATTTTCCCCGGCAATGCTGAAGGGCGACCCTACTATTTACCGCTTTAAACTTCCTTTAACTTTAACGATAACAGATTAATGTTTACCGACGAATATTACATGAAAATGGCGCTGCAGGAGGCAGAGGCCGCTTTAGAAAAAGATGAGGTCCCTATCGGATGTGTAGTGGTTTCCAACAACCGGATTATTGCAAGGGCCCATAATCTTACTGAAACACTGAACGATGTGACTGCCCATGCAGAAATGCAGGCCATCACCTCTGCTGCCAACTTTCTGGGAGGGAAATACCTGAAAGACTGTACGCTTT
This sequence comes from Chryseobacterium sp. CS3K3.1, assembly GCF_059515165.1. Lineage (NCBI taxonomy): Bacteria > Pseudomonadati > Bacteroidota > Flavobacteriia > Flavobacteriales > Weeksellaceae > Chryseobacterium > Chryseobacterium sp. CS3K3.1. The sequence continues at coordinate 301,575 of NZ_JCAKRV010000001.1, forward strand.
ACGTAACGATGGAACCGTGTGTGATGTGCTCAGGAGCTCTTTCCTGGTCTCAGATTTCCAAAGTAGTGATTGGAGCGCGTGATGAGCAGAGAGGTTTTATCAATAAACATCTTTCTCTCCACCCTAAAACAGAAGTTATTACGGGAATCATGGAGACGGAATGCGCTTCTATTGTTAAAGAATTTTTTAAAAGTAAAAGATAATTAAAAACAAAAGCCGGAGGATAGTGATATTCTCCGGCTTTCAATTTTATAATAGTAAGACAATCTCTTTAGTCTTTTAAGATACAATATCTCACCAGATCAAAATATTCTCCCTCCTTTTTCACTTCTTTTATCAGAACAGCCTCCTGCTCCATTCCTACTTTCTCCATAATTCTTCCGGAAGCAGGATTGTGAGGAAAATGAGTAGCAAAAATTTTATTCAGTTTCAATTCATTAAAGCCAAAATCTATTATTGCTTTTGCAGCCTCGGTTACATACCCTTTGTTCCAGTAAGGAATTCCTATCCAGTAGCCAAGTTCAGCTTTATCATCATCTCTGTCATGCAGCCCGATAGCTCCTATGATCTGATCCTCTTTATTCCGGATAGCAAACGTATACCCTGTATTATTTTCAAAAGCTTCTTTTGACATTTTCACCCAGGATCTGGCATCATTTTCCACGTATGGATAAGGAATATTGGAAGTAAGATCAGAAAAAATCCTATGCTGAAGAAGTTCAACGATAAAAGGAATATCCTTTTCTTCCAGCTGTGAAAGGATCAGTCTTTCGGTTTGTAGTACGGGAAATTTTTCCATTATATTAATTGTAAGATTGAGGAACTAAAGTATCAGCTGGATCCAACCTCAACCTTAATCATTTAAATTTATAAATCTTTTCCGAGGAAATACAGACCTTTCAATGTATGAAGCCTGTCCATCACATGGATCTTATCCGTAAGGGGTTTGTAAACATGGGAAACACCTCCCGTTGCTACTACAAAACAATCGTCATTCACTTCTTCGTTGATACGGCTGACAAAGCCTTCTACCATTCCAAGAAAGCCATATACCATCCCACTCTGCATACAGGTTACCGTATCCAGTCCCAAAACAGATTTGGGTTTCTTCAGTTCAATATCCGGAAGCTGTGCAGTCTGGTTGATCAGCGAATTCAGAGACGTAACAATTCCCGGAGCAATAATTACCCCTAAAGTTTCTCCTGTTTCAGCTACACAGCTTGCTGTAAGGGCTGTTCCGAAATCTATGACAATTTTCTTTCTGTTCGGGTACAGATTGTGTGCCGCTACAAGGTTGGCATAGATATCTGTTCCCATCTGCTTAGATTTTGCCTGTACTCCGGAAGGAGTATTTCTGTCAACAATCACAGGATTTGTTCCATGAATTTTTTTGATCCCTGAGCTCATTACTTTGGTAAGCTGAGGTACTACGGATCCGATAATTACCTTATCAATCTCTTTCGGATCAATTTTATAGGTTTGATAGAGCATCAGCATCTGTACATAAAGTTCATCTGCTGTTCTGTAAGGTTTTGTATTGATGACCCACGAAATATCACAATTATCGCCATTGAAAAGACCAAATCTGATATTGCTGTTTCCTACGTTTATTACGATTGAATTCATTGACATATTTTTCAGAAGAAATTCATTACACAAATTGAAATCCTGCTTATTTTTGAGGCACTAAATTTAATAATTTTAAAAAAAAGAACCTGTCATAATAAGACTAAATTACAATGGCTCACTTATTTTTTTCTTTCTCCGGAACAAATCAGTATATTTAATAACACATTATAATTATTCTGACTATCTCATGAAAAAACTGATCCTCGGTACTTTACTATGTCTCAGCATCTCTGTTTTTGCACAATCCGGCAATTCAATGGCAGGCATTTTACAAAAAATAAAAAGTCAGTCAAAAATTGATACTCAGGATAAAGCAGTTTATGATCTGATGGATGAGTTTTATCAAAAAAATCTTCAGGCTGACAATGATGAAATGACTCCCGAGTTTACCCACAAACTTCAAAAAGCAGTTTCGGATTCAAATACCAAGAATATACACCTGCTTTATCTTTTTTTGATGTATCAGCAGCATATCAGCCAGGCCGTGGCAGAAGGAAAAAAACCGAATCCCGTGTTTCAGATTGAAACCATGAATCTTCTGGAAAGTGAAACAAAAGAAGTATATGGAAAGCTCCCGGCAATTATTTACATTTTTAAAGCGGAGGCCTTGGAGAGCGGCACAAAAAAGGAAGAAGCACAAATTACAGTTGCAAACGGCTTAAAAGAATATCCGGATTCTGTTCCTTTAAAGGTTTACAATTATCTAAATACCAAAGATGAAACTTTGAGGAAAGATCTTATCCAAAATCATCCCAATCACTGGATGGTACAGCAATTTGGAATACAATAAAAAATCCACAGACTCATCTGTGGATTTTTATGTGATATATTTATAATTATTTCACCTCTACAAAATTATTTTCCATATTCACATCAGCAATTCTCTGGCTGAAATCGATTCCCAGGACAGACAATTGAGATTTTGTGTAAGGAATAGTAAGGGTATATTCTTTCTGAGTCCATGGCCAGTAAGGCATTGTTTTAAACTCACCATAGATATCTTTTTCTTTCCATGTATGGGTCATATTCATCGGAATCTGATAGGTAACGACTTTCTTATCGGTCGTCATCACACCAAAATCAATTGGCATCGGAACCTGACCATTATTAATCAGGGTAATGGTGGTAGATTTCGCATCATACTTTACATCCTTAATTCCGTAATCGATAGTTTTTGTGGTATTGATCCAGTAATTATGGAACCATTTCAGATCCATCCCTGAAACTTTCTGTGCAATGTGAAGGAAGTCCCTGTCTGAAGGATGCTTCATACTCCACAGATCATAATATTGCTTTAAGGTTTCTGCAAGATTCTGCTCTCCCATAATATATCCAAGCTGCACCAGATACAATTCACCTTTTACATAGGATGCATAGGTGTAAGATGTACCGTTATCATGATGATCTCCCAACCAAACGGCAGGTTCTTCAATTCCTTTTTTAACGAAGTTTCTGTAGGCATCCAATCTTTCAACAAAAGGATTCGGAAGATCTTCAGGGAATAACTGATACATAGTATAGCCTTCCGCATAGCTTGTAAAACCTTCATCCATCCACGGACGTACAGATTCGTTAGTGGCAAGCATCTGCTGATACCATGAGTGGGCTCCTTCGTGAGCCATTAATCCCATCAAATCTTTAACACTTTTAGCTTCTCCTAAAATCATGGTACACATCCCGTATTCCATTCCGCCGTCTCCTCCCTGGATAAAGGCATAGGTAGGATATATATATTTCCCGAAGTGAGCATTCATGATCTGGAAATACTTCGTGATATACGGCTGAGATTCACCCCACGCTTTCGTTTTATCATTTTTCTGATACACCAGATATACTTTCGGGCCTTCCGGAACATTGAAGCTTTCTACAGAATAATCTCTGTCTGCACTCCATGCAAAATCAAGGATATTTTTTGCGGTCCATTTCCAGACCGCTTTTTTGTCTTTTTCTGTTTTTATTTTGGCATTGGCATCGTAGCCTTTTACTTCTGTTGGATTTTCCAGAATTCCTCCTGCTCCTACGACATACTCTTTATTGATTTTAATGGTAACATCAAAATCGGAGAACGGTGCATGGAATTCTCTTCCCAGATAATCGAAAGTGGCCCAGCCATCATAATCGTATTCAGCAATTTTCGGATACCACTGCGTCATGGTCATGTCTACTCCTTCTCTGTTGTTTCTTCCGCTTCTTCTGATCTGCATAGGAATCACAGCATCCCAATCCATTGTAAAAGTAGTCGTAGAATTAGGCTTGATCGGTTCTGCCAGATACACTTTCATAATGGTTTCCTGAACTTCAAACTTAAGGTCTTTCCCATTTTGTTTAATCCAGTGAATGTTCTGAGCTCCTTCCTGATCTTTTGGAATGGAAGCGAGTCTTGAAATACCATCTTTCTGCAGTCTCCCATCACCATTTTTTCCCTGGGAAGCCACTCTCTGATCCATCATGGAATTAGGTTTGAAAGCATTCCAGTATAAGTGGAAATAAACCACATTCAGCTCATCGGGTGAATTGTTGGTGTATTCTACTGTTTGTTTTCCCTGATAGGTAAATTTTTCAGCATTGACATCAATATCCATCTTGTACTTCGCAGCCTGCTGATAATAAGCTCCTTGCTGAGCCTGAAATTGTGAAATGATAAACGCAAAAATGATTGCAGCCGATTTTCTCATTTAAAATTTTATTTTTTCTAAAGGTAGTTAATTTAAGTAAGAACCTCAAATAGGAGTTATTCTGAGGTTTTTATTCTGTTTGTTATGGTTTTAGATGGAATTTAATATGGATGGTTAAATTCTTTTTTGAGCTCTTTTGCAACAATCCTTGTCAAGGTTTAAAACCTTGACAAGGATATTTTTTGAGGATAGAATGTGCAATTTCAGTTGTTTTTCAACAGTTTTTTAACTAAAGTAATCTGTCCCAGATGATAATAGCTGTGTTCAATCATTCCATCGATATTTCTTCGGTAAGTTCCATATTTTTCATCAACGAAAACCTCATCCAGTTGGGGATCCGGCATCTGTTCCAATAATGTGGCAAACTTTTCGGAATCCGTCCAGAGTTTACTCAGCAAGTCTTCCCATTGTTGCTGAGATGCTATGGGAGGAAGATCAAAACTGAATTTGTCTTTAATCTCAAGAGCTCCTCCTTCAAAGACATTGATAATCCCTGCAATATAATAATCGATGTGAAAAGTAAGCATCGCAATGGTATTCAAAGCATCTACTTTTGTTACCGCCTGTTCCCAGGTCACCTCTGAAAGCTGATCTTTAAAATTGGTATTGGCGATCCAGAAACCATCCAGCAAAACTTCTCTGAATCTTTTTGATAATTGTAAGATTTGGCTCATAATTTTATTTATTAATTTCTAAAATATAACCAGTTTTTTCACCAATATATTGAGGATCCTCCCACAAATTACAAAACTCATTCTTATCATAAACCTTTAAGGTATCTCCTGGATCTGCTACATAAACTTTTGAATTTTCTATCCTATAAACTACTACGAAGTGTTTAGATTTCCAATAAGCAATACATGGTAAATTTACATTTTTACTCAGATTTAGAAAATCAACCTTTAGTCCTATAGGTTTAAATCCCAGCGATTCCGAGGCATCAGATAATTCAAGCATAGTTGTTCCATTACTATTGACATGAGTCATTTCGCCCAAATACTTTTCTGAATATATTTTTCCATAATACTCAAAAATCATTTTTAAGCAAGCAGGGCCACAGTTATTTTCATTCGTTTGTTGGTAAAAAGGAAAATTTTGTTCTTCTTTTACATTACAACTTGATACAAAAAAAATCATGAGCATAAAAGATACGCTCATGAAATTATTTCTTAATTTATAAAGAAAAGTCATCTTAAAAATGTAATTATTTTTTAGCAGAAGCTTCTTTCTTACCGCTTCTTAAAATCTTTTCAAGGATTCTTAAAGTGATGAGATACGTTGGCTTTACTCCTGTAAGACCTAACCCTCCTGAAGATAATGTGCTTCCCGTTTCCAACGGATTATCCGATGCATAATAAGCATACATGACAAACAAATCCGGTGAAATATGGTGTCTGATCTTGGATGCTACCTGAATAGCTTTCTGGTAGTGTGCTCCTTCCATTTCAAGACCAATAGCTTTCCATGAAGTATTCATAAAGTAAGAAAGGATATCTTTATTCTGGAGAGAGGTTCCCAGCACCGTAATCATTGGCCCTTCAAAAGCTTTTAATTCATCATCTTTAAAATCTTCCAGTTTTAAGGCATTTTCAAAAGGATAGTTATCTGCAGTTCCTTCGAAAATATGAGAAGTAGGGATCATGATATCACCTTTCGCTCCGGTAAGAATACCTGCTTTACCCATGATGGAAACGGATTTTACATGCATCATGTATACTTCTCCTTTATGTTCAAAAGGTCTCAGCAATTCGTCCATTACTTCGAAAGCCTGCTCTCCGAAGGCATAGTCAAAAACCATTACTACATCATCACTTGAGAACTTGATGTCTGCAAATGGTGTATTTTTCAGATCTGTTTTGTTGAGGTCTATAATCTGAACGTCAATATTACTTCCACTCTTGTCAGCAATATGAATCATCCCTTCCTCCAAAGCATATTTTAAAACTTTATCACGAAGTTCTTTCTTATTGGAAATCTCTTCGTACAGTTTATAATCTACCTCGTGGTACTGCTTCTTTTTAAGGGCATTATTCGCATACAGCATATTTTTCACCGAGTGCATATTGGCTGAAATAATGTGTAAAGGACGCATATGAAGATTGTTTTCAAATAAAACTTCCTTCACTTTGTTTGCCCATTTTTCTCCAAAATAATGGTGCCCTACTCTTTCTTTCAATATAGAACTGAAATGAATTTCTCTTTCTCTGCTACCTTTTGCATCATCAAGACTTACTTTTCCTAAGTTGTAAATGATTTTGAACAGACGGTCAGGATTATGATCGTCACCAAAAGTATTATAAGCTCTTAAAGTTTCATCAAAAGATCTTCCTATTAAAGAAGAAAGATGAATAAGTGCCACTTCTTTTTCTTTTCTGCTGAATTTCTTTTCTCCCTTCACTACTTCTTCAATAATTTTGAAGGCACGTGTCGGTTTCCAGTTTTCATCCTGGATGAATGCCAGATTGCGGATTTTATCAGCTTCTATAAACAGGAAGGTAAGATGGGTAAGAATGTCATAAATTTCGGAACGGCCCAAAAGAACCTCAATATTCATCTGGTGTTCGTCTATTCTATAACAGTTTCTTCTTCTTTTCTTGGGAACAATAGGTTCGAAACTTCCTTTATCAAACCCTTCATCAGATGTAAGATGAATAAAAGCACATTCTTCAATTCCTTCCGGAAGTCTGTCCAGTACATACATCAAACCGTCCAATTCCAATTTGCTTGGAATATTCATAGTTCCATAAATTTCCGGATTGATGGTCTTTAACAAACTTCTGATACTTTCTCCTGAAACTCCGCCCGGCTTGAAAAATCCTCTATAAAATAAGTGTCTCATAGAGATGTATAGTCTTTCAATAGCCTCTGTTGTTTCTCTTGCTCTAGAATTTGTCATAAAATAAATTTCACACAAATATACAAAATCTTTGCCCACTTTATTTTAACTGTCTTTTAACAAGTCGTTTAATCCCATCGTATTATTGTAATTTGCACAATATATAGTATATTTACATTAACATCTATAAAACAGGCGTGAATTCTCACATCCTAAATATTAAATCACAAAACAACCCTCTTAAAAAACACTAAACATTCGTTTAGATTATATAAATTTCCAAACCACCCCTAAAATTTTTAGGGGTAAAATGTTTTCAATTCATTTTTTTTGTAAATTTGCGCTGTAAAAAATCAACCCAATTATGTCAACCTTAAGATTCAAAGCATTAGAAACCCTTCCATTTAAGGATTTCAGAAAAGACAACTCTGTTGAGATCCCTGCGAAATTATCAGAGCTATTCTGTAAAAATGTTTTCTCAGAAGAAACCATGAGAGAATATTTAACAAAAGAAGCATTCGGTTCTATCATGGATGCGATTAAAAAAGGAACTAAAATCCAGAGACATATTGCAGATCAGGTAGCTGTAGCGATGAAAGACTGGGCAATGAGCAAAGGTGTAACACACTATACGCACTGGTTTCAGCCTTTGACGGGTACTACTGCAGAAAAGCACGATTCTTTCTTCACTCCAATCGAAGGAGGTAGAGCCATCGAAAGATTCAGCGGAAACATGCTTATCCAGCAGGAGCCGGACGCATCGTCTTTCCCTAACGGAGGTATCAGAAATACTTTTGAAGCAAGAGGTTATACAGCTTGGGATCCTACGTCTCCGGCATTCATTATGGGAACTACATTATGTATTCCTTCTATCTTCATTTCTTATACAGGAGAAACGTTAGATTATAAAGCTCCTCTTTTAAGAGCTTTGAACGCTGTGGATGAAGCTGCAACGAATGTAATGCAGTATTTTGATAAAAATGTAACGAAGGTAACTCCTACTTTGGGTTGGGAGCAGGAATATTTCCTTGTTGATTCAGCATTATACCAATCACGTCCGGACCTTGTATTAACAGGTAAAACATTATTAGGACATTCTCCGGCAAAAGGACAGCAGCTGGATGACCATTATTTCGGTTCTATTCCGACAAGAGTAATGAACTTCATGAAAGAGCTGGAAATCGAATGTATGAAATTGGGTATCCCTGCAACAACAAGACATAACGAGGTTGCCCCTAACCAGTTCGAGCTTGCACCAATGTTTGAAGAAGTTAACGTTGCTGTAGACCACAACTCTTTGTTGATGGACATCATGGCAAGAGTAGCACACAAACACCACTTCCATATTCTTTTCCACGAAAAACCATTCGCAGGAGTAAACGGAAGCGGAAAACACAACAACTGGTCTTTAGCAACTGATACTGGTGAAAACCTGTTAAGCCCTGGAAAAAATCCAAAGAAAAACTTACAGTTCTTGACATTCTTTGTTAACACCATTAAAGCGGTTCACGAATATGCAGATCTTCTAAGAGCAAGTATCGCTTCTGCAAGCAATGACCACAGGCTTGGTGCCAACGAAGCGCCGCCGGCAATTATTTCCGTATTCATCGGAAGCCAGCTGTTCAGTGTATTGGAAGAACTTGAAAAAGTAACCAACGGAAAACTATCTCCGGAAGAGAAAACAGAATTAAAATTAAATGTAGTTGGTAAGATTCCTGAAATCCTGCTGGATAACACAGACAGAAACAGAACTTCACCATTTGCATTTACAGGAAATAAATTTGAGATCAGAGCGGTAGGTTCTTCTGCAAACTGTGCAGAGTCTATGACCGTAATGAACACGATTGCAGCTAAACAGCTTAATGATTTCAAGAAAGAAGTGGATGCTTTAATTGAAACCGGTCTTAAGAAAGACGAAGCGATCTTTAATGTATTGAGAGAATACATCAAGCAGTGTAAAAACATTATGTTTGAAGGTGACGGATATTCTGATGACTGGGCGAAAGAGGCTAAGAAAAGAGGATTGAACAACCTTAAGACGACTCCTGAAGCTTTAAAACAGGAAATGGACAAGAAATTCCTAGACCTTTATGAAGAGATGGGAATTTTCAACCACAGAGAAGTTGAAGCGAGAAACGAGATTAAATTAGAGAAATACTCTACTGTAATTGATATTGAAGCAAGAGTGTTAAGTGATATCGCAAGAAACCACATCATTCCATCTGCATTAAATTATCAGAACAGATTAATTGAAAACGTAAAAGGTCTTAAAGATATCTTTGGTGATAAAGAATTTAAAACGCTGGCAAAAGAGCAGATGAGTTTAATTACAAGCATTTCTGAAAATGTTTCTAAAATTAAGCTTGGTGTTGAAGACCTTATCAAAGCAAGAGAGGCTGCAAAAACCATATCAGACAGCCAAAAACAGGCAGAAAACTATTGTAACAAAGTAAAACCATTATTTGATCCTATCAGAGAAGCTTCTGATGCTTTGGAAATGATGGTGGATGATGAGCTTTGGCCAATGACAAAATACAGAGAAATGTTGTTTACCAAATAACACCTGTAAAGTTCCATATTAGTTTAAATTCCCCGGTTTTCCGGGGAATTTTTTTGTTTTTTTAACAGCACTGAAAATTAGGACTTTGAATCACAAAACGTGATATATAGAAGAAAATCGAAGAAGTTTGTTAAAGAATCTTAATAAAAAAAACCGCACACTTACCAAAAACAGGCTGTTGCGGTTTATTTTTCTTTAACATATGTAAATTATATGTTAAAATGTGTTAAAATAAGATCCTGACAATTATCATATCAGGGGTCTTTTGTTCGGAATCTCTACTTTTGTATTGCTTTTGAAAATAAATATTCCTTTTTAACACGGATAATCAAATATATATGAAGAAAAGAGTTTTGTTTTATTTAGTTGCTTTAGTCTCTACAGTTTCATTGCAATCGTGTGCTACAAATTATGTGGTTTCAAAACCAGCAACTTACACAAAAGAATACAAAACAGATGCCAAACTAGCTTCTATAGATAACAAAAAAATGGAGCAGGATAAGCAAAAACTTATCGACTCATTCCTTGCAGAAAAGGCGGCATCTATCGCTAGTGCTAAAAAAGCAGTTAAGAATTCTGAGATTGCAAAAGCAATCAAACATAATAAAACCATTGACGGTATCCTTGAAGAAGCTGAAACATACCTTGGAACTCCTTACAGATATGGAGGAACTACAAGAAACGGTATAGATTGTTCAGCTTTTGTTCTTTCTGTATTCGGAGCAGCAGCAGGTCTTAGCTTACCCAGAGTAGCGGCGTCTCAGGCTCAGGAAGGTGAAAGAGTAGAAAGAGGAGAACTACAGAAGGGAGATTTGATTTTCTTTTCTCATGGAAGAAGAATTTCTCACGTAGGTATTGTAGAAAGTGTTACTGAAGAAGGTGAGATTAAATTTATCCACGCAGCAACATCAAAAGGAGTAATGATTTCTTCACTGAATGATTCTTATTGGGGACCTAAATTCAGATTCGCAAAAAGAGTGATCAACGAAGAAGGAGAAGCTTACAATAACTTAGCCGCAGCTACTCTTCCTACACCCGCAAATTTTTAATTTTATAAATAATTGATTTAAATAATGAAGCCATCAGAATCCTGATGGCTTTTTTATATACGCTATTTCAATTAAATTCCACCTAAGCCAGGTGAAGATATATGAAGGAGAAAAACGGGCTAAAACCTTCTCTAATTGTTTTTAATATTGATAAATTTATAAACAAACAGAACTTAACCAAAGACATCAGCTGTTCTTATCAATTTCAATATCCAGCTTATACAACAGACCATGGATCTCAGAAAGCGAAAATATGGCCTTTTTAAGCCTATTTAAAGCCGGATCTATCGAATAATTAACCGAAGTCCTGAAATCTGTTTTTTCCAGGTTTGTACCGTCAAAAACGGCGCCCGACAGATCGCAGTTACTGAAGACTGCATTGGACAGATCACATTCACTGAAATCCACCTCAATTAATTTTGAATTTTTGAAAACAGTTTTTTTAACGGATGTCTGATAAAAAACGGAATTGTTTAATGAACTTCCATCAAATGTAAAGGATAATCCGAATGCATTGCAATCATTAAACTGAAGCCCGAACATTTTACATTCTTTAAAAACAACCTCATGAAAAGCTGTTTTGATCAGTTTTGCCATACTGAGATTGCACCCGAGAAATTCACAGTCTGTAAAACTGAAACCGGATAGATTTCCGTATTCAAAATTACAGTTTCTGAACGTACAGTTTTCGTACTCACTTTTTTCTAAAGGAAGTTGTGTGAAATCTCTGCTCTCGAAATCTTCGTCTGAGAAATAGGATTGTTTCATAAAAATTGTTGATGAAGTTAATTTTGAAGACGAATGATCAGCAGAACAATGAGAAACTTCCATTATCCAACTTCCCTCTTTTAGACCAAACTGTTCTTATCAGAGTAATTAAGTTTAAAGAAAATAAAAGTCATCATAGAGAATGCCAGTAAAGAACTACCTCCATAACTGAAATAAGGAAGCGGAATCCCAACTGTCGGGAAAAGCCCCATAACCATTCCCAGGTTGATTGAAAAGTGCATCAACAGAATCGAGGCAAAGCAATATCCGAATACACGGTTAAAAGTAGATTTCTGCTGCTCTGCGAGATAATATATCCTTCCGATATAGACCATATAGCAAAAGATAAGAATTGCACTTCCTAAAAAGCCCCATTCTTCCCCAACTGTACAAAAAATATAATCGGTTTCCTGTTCCGGTACAAATTTCCCCTGGGTTACAGAGCCCTCACGGTATCCTTTTCCCCAAAGCCCGCCGGATCCGATCGCTGTTTTGGAATATAAAAGATTGTATCCTGAAGTATCTCTGAATGCCTTTTCCCCTTTGTAAAGAACTTCAATTCTTTCTCTCTGGTGCTTGGGCAGTTTCTCTAAAATATAAGGAGATCCGAAAGCGAGTCCGCACAGTAAAAGAATAGAGCCAGCAATTCCTGAGATAGAAATCACATCCCATGACATTCTATGATAATTCATTGCAATCAGCACACCGGCAATCACCAAAACTGCAACCGCAACATAAACAGGAGGAATAGCCAGTGAGATCAGGAAAACTCCGGCAAAAATAAATCCTATACCAAATAAAAGCCCGCTCAGTCCTTCCCTATATAAAGCAATGAAAAATGCAATAAATACAAGCATGGATCCCACATCCGGAATAGCAAGAACTACTGCTGCCGGAATACCAACAATGGCTAAAGTAGTCCATAAAGACTTTCTGTTTTTAAGATTAAAATCAGGTCCTGAAACATAATTAGCGAGCATTAAAGCGGTTCCTATTTTGGCGAACTCCACGGGCTGCATGGTAAAACTTCCGAACTTATACCAGTTCTTCTGGCCAAGGATTTCTTTACCAAACGGAAAAAGCCCTATCAGCAATAGCACACCGCCAATATAAATAATCCCTGCCATATTCTCGAAGAATTTACTTCTGCTGACAAAGATGATAAGCCCCACAAATAATGAGATACAGAAAAAGATCAACTGTTTCTCACCCAGTTTCTGGTCCACACTGTAAATATTTGCAATCGCGAAAATGCAAAGCAGGAAATACAGCCCAAGGCCAAGTTTATCTATTCCTTCTGTCCATTTCATTGCTTCGCAGTTTTTTTAGCAGTGTTATTCTTTTTAGTCTCTTCGTTTATTTTCTTTTGCAGCTTAGCCTTTTGCTGTTTTACCTGCTCAAGACTATCTTTTATTCTTTTCTGTCTGATTGAATCAGGTTTAGGATCAATATATAAACCTTTACGTTTCAAATCAGCAATCCACTGCCTTTTGTATTCAGGCATGAAACTCGAGGTAATCATTTTTTTGTAAAGATGTTCTCTTTTCAGATCACCTGTAATATATTTTTCAGCAATCACGGTACAGGCTGGTCCTGCCCAGGTCGCTCCAAATCCTGCATGTTCCATTACCGCTACTACAACAATTTTAGGTTTATCAGCAGGAGCAATCAATACAAAGATGGAATTATCCTTTCCTTGCGGTACCTGTGCGGTACCTGTTTTTGCCAGTTGGGTAAAATCATTGGATTTCAGTCCCCTTGCAGTTCCTCTTAAAACTACAGCTTCCATTCCTTTTAAAACAGGCTCAAAATGTTTTGGATCAACCAGAGTTTTGTGTTTCACTTTAAATCTTGGGTCTGGATTTGGCTTTCCGTCAATTGCTTTTACGATATGAGGAGTATAATACCATCCTCTGTTAGCAATAGCCGCTACATAATTGGCCAGCTGAATAGGAGTTACCAGAACATCCCCCTGTCCCATTCCGTTATAAATGGCACCCGTAGACATTTCATCCCAGTTTTTAAAATCAGTTCTCTGGGAACCGCTTGCCTTCATGATCGCTTTAAATCTTTTCTCGTAAAAATCTCCTGAAGGTATTCTCCCCTTTGCTCCAACAGCAAAGTCATTATTTAAAAACTCCCCAACTCCGAAACTGCTCATGATTTTTTTCCACTCATCAACACCTTTTGAAGGGTTTCCCGGATATTTTTTGATAATGGCAATAAATGCATAGGTAAAAAAACAGTTACTCGAAACCTGGATGGATGGGATAAGCGGATCTGCTCCACCATGTCCTTTAATTCTTTTTCCTTTATAGAAGAATCCGCCGCCACAAGGAAAAATAGTTTTTTCATCCATTACCCCCATCTGCATGGCCGCTAAGGCAGTCAATAGTTTGAAAGTGGATCCCGGAGGATATCCAGCCTGTAACGCACGGTCAAAAGTAGGTTTATTTTCATAAAGCGTATCTTTTGAAAGGGCATATAGGTTTTTTGATTTATTAGGGCCTGTAAAAAGGTTCGGGTCAATGTCCGGTCCGGTTGCAGAAACCAAAACTTCTCCGTTATTAGGATCTAAAGCTACAATTGCACCATGCTTATTGACCAGCATTTCTTCAGCGGTCCTCTGAAGGTCGTAATCAATCGTTAATGTGATATCTTTACCCGTAATGACGTCTTTATCCAGGGCACCGTTTTTATAAGAGCCTATATTCCGGAGCCTGATATCTTTCTGGATATATTTCACACCTTTTACGCCACGAAGTTCTTTTTCGTAGGATTTTTCAACCCCTGTTTTTCCAATGAAATCTCCCGGTAAATAGTATAGTGAATCTTTTTTAATATCTCTTTCATTCACCTCACTGGTATACCCCAGAAGGTTCCCGGATGTGGAAACTTCGTACTGACGCTGAGGTCTGGATACAATGTTGAATGCTGGATACTTAAAAATAATTTCCTGAACTCTGGCAATATCTTCTCTGCTGAGGTCCTTAATGAAAGTCATCGGGGTCAGCTTTGAATAATATTTTTCTTTTTTGATCACATTGATTTTATTGATAAAATCCTGTTTTGTAATTTTCATTAAACTACAAAACGCCAGTGTATCAAAGTCAGGTTTCATCAAAGCCTGGGTAAACGAAATTTCATAAGCAGGCTGATTACCCACCATGATTTTACCATTTCTGTCAAAAATTACCCCACGCTGTGGAATAACATATTCTGTTTTAATGGAGGTGTTGGCCGCATTCAGCGCATAACGGTCTGTAAATAGCTGCAAATAGGCAAGTCTCGCCACAAAAATAAGGGCGATGACAACAAGAATGGAAAAAATTTTTAAATAACGTGTGTTCAAACTTTTTGTTTGATTTTAAATATTAATGCGTAGATGACTATAAAGATAAATGAAATTACACTTGTTACCAACACATTAAATAATATTTCAAAAAACCTGCTGAACTTAAAGAACTCGATATATTGTACTAAAAGCTGATGCAGGAAAATACTTGAAAATAAAAACAGCAAAAACTGCGCCCATTGAAGGGACTGAAATGAGAAAAAGTCCGTAGATGTATCTGTGGAAGTCCTGAAGATCAACGTTCTGAAATAAGCGATTAACGTTGTTGCAAATGCATTGATTCCCCACGAATAAAGAAAACCGTCAATAGACAATCCTATTAAAAAGCTCAATGCCAGGAACTGAAATTTATTTCTGAAAAACGGATAGAACATGACAAATACAGGATATAATACCGGAGTATATTTCCCGAAAAGAGTAATCCTGTTCAATACAAATATTTGTAATGCAACAAGAAAGATCATGATCAATATATCGGTAAATAAAGTCCTGCTAATCATTTTCCTTTTTTATTACAGCCTGCATAGTGTCCTGAATCTTCTGCACTTCTGCTTTCTTAAGATTCTTCACTACATACACTTTATTCAACGCTCCCATTTTTTCACTCAGCTCTACGGAAATATCCCAGAAGCCGGTTTTATTGTCTACAGAATATCCTGCAATGGTACCGATTGTTACTCCTTTAGGAAAAATAGCAGATTTACCGTCTGTAACAACAGTATCCCCTACTTTTAAGGCAACATATTTCGGAATATCCGCCAGGTGCATTACCCTTGAGTTATCTCCGTTCCATGTTAAAGTACCAAAATACCCTGAGTTTTTAAGTGCTGCATTAATTCTGATCTTGTTAACACTTAACACGGATTGAACCAATGCATAACTATCTGTAGAATTGATTACAATTCCCGCAATACCTCTCGGCGCCATTACTCCCATTTGAGGAAAGACACCGTCTCTGCGTCCGCGGTTGATTGTAAAGTAGTTGTTTCTTCTGTTGATACTGTTGAAAACAATCTCTCCATCAACAAAAGTATAGATCTGCCCTCCACCAATGGTATCGTGTACTCTTTTAAAAACAGGATTTTTCGCTCCGTCTTTTCCATAGAGTTCAGTCATAAGGGCTTTATTCTGAACCACAAGATCTTCATTGATCTGTTTTAACTTCAGATAAGAAACTCCTTCATCAATATATCCGGAAACCCAGGAATTGAACGCAGCCGTCTGGCCCGCAATCCAGGATCTCTGCATGGCATTTCTTGAGAATATCAAAACCAGAGCAATAATTTGCAGGAATATAAAGAAGACGAAAAGAGTATTCTTCGAAAATAATCTCAGCAAAAATCCCATTCAGATATAAAGTCGTAAAAAGTTAAAATTATTTAATTAAGAAATTGAACTTATCCATATTCTTAAGGGCAATACCTGTTCCGCGAACTACAGCTCTCAACGGATCTTCAGCTACAAATACAGGAAGACCTGTTTTCTTGTGAATTCTGTCCGCAAGACCTCTTAATAGCGCTCCTCCTCCAGCAAGATAAATACCTGTTTTGTAAATATCAGCAGCCAATTCCGGTGGAGTAAGAGATAATGTTTCCATTACAGCATCCTCGATTCTGATGATCGATTTGTCTAATGCACGTGCAATCTCTTTGTATCCAACCATAATTTCTTTAGGCTTACCTGTAATAAGGTCTCTACCCTGTACCGGGATGTCTTCGATGTCTACATCAAGATCTTCTACTGCAGAACCTACTTCAATTTTGATTCTTTCAGCTGTTCTTTCCCCGATATAAAGGTTATGGTGAGTTCTTAAATAATAAGCAATATCATTGGTAAATACGTCTCCTGCAATCTTCACAGATTTATCACATACGATACCCCCTAAAGCAACAACCGCAATTTCCGTAGTACCACCACCTATATCGATAATCATGTTGCCTTCAGGTTTCTGTACGTCGATCCCAACCCCAATTGCGGCAGCCATTGGTTCATAGATCAATCTTACTTCTTTTGCATTTACTTTCTGAGCAGAGTCTCTTACTGCTCTTTTTTCAACTTCAGTGATACCAGAAGGGATACAGATTACAATTCGTAATGCCGGTTGAATGAATTTACCTTTGATTCCAGGAATTTTCTTGATGAATTCCTTGATCATGTGTTCAGAAGCGTGGAAATCAGCAATAACCCCGTCTTTCAAAGGACGGATGGTTTTGATATCCTCATGAGTTTTACCCTGCATATGCTTGGCCTGCTCTCCGACGGCAATCGGCTTACCCGATGAACGTTCAATTGCAACAATTGAAGGTTGATCAATAACAATTTTATTATTATGGATGATTAGGGTATTAGCAGTTCCAAGGTCTATCGCAATTTCTTGCGTAAACATATCAAATAAACTCATATTTTTCTTCTGATTTTAAGATTACAAAGATATAAATTTAACACTAGTAAAGAAATTTCCCACCAACTTAATTTGGTTAAAATTTTATTAAAATTTATAATTCTTTATTAAGTTTTAGTTTAGACATTTACAGAGTTTGATTTCAACTAAAATTCATGGGATGTTAAAAGGGCTGAAAAGCGAATTAGCAAAAGGGTAAAAAGCCTGAGAAGGTACCACAAAAAAGGCATCAGTAAAACTTAAAAAGCGTAACAGCTTTTAAGCAACATGCCATTTTTGACTTTTTAGAGTTTCGCCTTTTGCGGCATTCCCTTTTATAGTTTTTTACGATAATTATCATATACACTATCTGAGAAAGGTTAATGAAAAAAATCGTAAATTTGCCACTGCTTATGTTACAGTATTCCAACATTCATCGAACGTCAAATTTTGCCGTGCTTTCAATAAGCTACGAGAAAGCCGACGTAGAAACGAGAGGAAAGTTTGCATTCTTTGATGAGAACATCAAAAACTTTGTTTCCAGAGTCCATCAGGAAGATCTGGGTGATGCATTTGTGGTTTCCACTTGTAACAGGACCGAAATTTATACCACTTCTCCCAATTATCTTTTAGTAGCGGAAGAGTATTGCAAAACGATTGGAGTACAACTTACCGATTTTCTTCAGTTTGCAAATATTCTTACCAAAGAGGAAGCTTTGATTCATCTTTTCAGAGTAGCGGCAGGCCTTGAAAGCCAGATTATCGGAGACTTTGAAATTATCGGGCAGATTAAAAAAGCATACAGCCGTTTCAAAAAAGAAAGACAAAATTCCAATCCTTATCTGGAAAGAGCCATCAATGCTGCGATTCAGATTTCGAAAAGAATAAAAAATGAAACCGGCATTTCGAATGGTGCAGCTTCTGTTTCTTATGCTGCCGTTCATTATATTTTAAACAACCAGAAAAGGATTACTGAAAAAAACATCCTTCTTTTGGGGGTTGGCGAAATAGGACAGAATACCGTTGAAAACCTGGTAAAGCATGTCTATCAGCCGAAAATTAAAATTGCCAACAGAACTCAGGAGAAAGCCGAAAAGATTTCCCAGAAATATAATATTCCTCATGTTGATTATTCTGATTTTGACCAGGAATTAAAAAATACAGATATTCTTATTGTAGCAACAGGAGCCAAGCATCCTATTGTCAACCGGTCTCATTTCCCTAATGGAAAAGAAACACTGATCATTGACCTTTCCATTCCTCATAACGTTGAAAAGAATGTTACTGAAAATAAAAACGTAACTCTGATTGATGTGGATGAGCTTTCAAAACAGATTCAGGAAACGATTCAACAGCGCGAAAGAGAAATCCCGAAAGCTGAAAAAATCATTAAGGAACTGATGAAAGACTTTATTGAATGGGAGAAAAAGAGAAAGCTGGCACCCAATATTCATCATTTCAAAGCCGTTCTCAAGAACATGGAACGTAATGAAATGCATAATTTCTACAAAAAAAATAAATACATAAACATCACGGACATGGAACTTTCTGATAAAATGATCCAGAAAATCACCAACCGTTTTGCAAAATATATCATCGATAATCCTTTAAAAGCCGAAGAAATTAGTAAATTAATGCACGAAATATTAGTTGAACAACCAAACAACGAATTCAATGAAAAGCATTAGAATCGGAACGAGAAATTCCGCACTTGCACTTTGGCAGGCTAGAGAGGTTGCGAGGCACCTTCAGAACAACAATTATTTAACGGAAATTGTTCCTATCGTTTCTTCCGGCGATAAGAACCTTAATCAGCCGCTTTATTCTTTAGGAATTACCGGGGTTTTCACAAGAGACCTTGATATTGCCCTATTGAATGATGAAATTGATATTGCCGTACATTCTTTAAAAGATGTTCCCACTCAATTGCCTCAAAATATTGAGATGATCGCTTATCTTGAAAGAGATTATCCACAGGATATTCTGATCAGAAAAGAATCTGCAAGGAATAAAGAATTCCATGAGCTTAAACTTGCCACCAGCAGTTTGAGAAGAAGAGCTTTCTGGCTGAGAAATTATCCTACCGCTGAGTTTTCGGATATCAGGGGAAATATTCAAACCAGACTTCAAAAACTGGAAGAAGGAGATTTCGATGCTACGATTTTATCTTTGGCAGGCATCAAAAGAATGAAAATGGAAATTGATTATGAAATGCTTCCATTAATGATCTCTGCCCCATCACAAGGCGTAATCTCTGTAGCCGGACATACCGATAAACCGGAGATCAATGAAATTGTGCGCCAGATCAATCATCAACAGACTCAGATCTGTGTAGAGATTGAAAGAAACTTCCTGAGCACTTTGGAAGGTGGCTGTACTGCACCTATCGGGGCTTTTGCAGAAATTATCGGCGACCAGATCCGCTTCAAAGCAGCACTTTGCTCT
Organism: Chryseobacterium sp. CS3K3.1; assembly: GCF_059515165.1. Taxonomy (NCBI): domain Bacteria; kingdom Pseudomonadati; phylum Bacteroidota; class Flavobacteriia; order Flavobacteriales; family Weeksellaceae; genus Chryseobacterium; species Chryseobacterium sp. CS3K3.1. The sequence goes on from NZ_JCAKRV010000001.1 coordinate 321,272, forward strand.
CTGGACGGTAAAAACTGTATTGCTGTAGATGAAAACTTTGTCTATACTCCAAATGAGAATTTTGGAGAAAAGTTTGCAAAAGTTGTTCTTGAGAACGGAGGAAAAGAATTAATGGCAGAAATCAAAAGCCAGATCTGATAGTTCAGATTTACATTTTTATATTCCTTTAGCCACACTTTTTCATTTTCTTAATTTTACAGACATGAAAATCTTATTTACCAAAAATATAGACCCATCTATTATATCCAAAGAATTAGGAGAGGATATTTTGGTTGACTGTGTTGAGGTAATTAAGACCAGCCCTATTATGATCAATCCTTTTGATCTGAAAAACTACTCTCTGATTTTTACCAGCGTCAATGGAGTTGCTTCTTTTTTTAAAAACAGATTCAAACCCAATGAAGATTTTACTGCAAAAAACTATAACAAAATCTATTGTGTAGGTGAAAAGACCAAGAGAGAGCTGAGGAAACATGGTTTTGGAACATTTAAGGTACTGAAAAATGCTGAAACTCTTTCGCGATTCATTATCGGAAAATGCCAGCACGAGCAATTCCTGCACTTCTGTGGCAATCTTGCCATCAATGTTCTGGACAAAGACCTTCCGTTACAAAACATTAAGTACAAAAAAGTTACCATTTATAATACTGAGGAAACTCATCCTGTAATAACTGAAAAATATCATGCTGCAGTATTTTTTAGTCCGAGCGGAGTTCGTAGTTTTGCAAGGCGAAATTCTCTGGAAGGCATGAAGCTTTTTTCCATTGGCGAAACCACTTCCGGTGAGCTGAGAAATTATACGCAGGAAGAAATTTTTACTTCGGAAGAAAATACCCTGAAATCGATATTTGCATTGATCAGAAAAGAAATCGGAAGTAGGATTTAGAATATCTGTTACCGGATGCCGGTAATATTAGTTACAATAGATTATGATAAAAAACGACCTATATTTAAAAGCACTTCGCGGAGAAACCGTTGAAAGACCTCCTGTCTGGATGATGAGGCAGGCTGGAAGATATCTGCCGGAATTCATTGCTTTAAGAGATCAGTATGATTTCTTTACAAGATGTCAGACTCCTGAACTTGCCGCTGAGATTACTCTGCAGCCTATCCGCAGATTTCCTCTGGATGCCGCGATTCTGTTTTCTGATATCCTGGTAGTGCCGCAGGCAATGGGAATTGATTTCAAAATGAAAGAATCTGTTGGCCCATGGTTAGATACTCCTATCAGAACAATGGAGCAGGTTCAGAATATTGAAACTCCCGACGTGAATGACACTTTAGGTTACGTTTTTGATGCTATTGAACTTACCCTTCAGAAGTTGGACAATGATATTCCATTGATCGGTTTTGCCGGTTCTCCATGGACTATTCTTTGCTACTGTGTAGAAGGAAAAGGAAGCAAAGCTTTTGATATTGCAAAATCTTTCTGTTTCCAACAGCCTGAAGCAGCACATTTATTATTACAGAAAATCACAGATACTACAATCGCTTATTTAAAGAGAAAAGTAGAAAAAGGAGTTTCTGCCGTACAGGTTTTCGATTCCTGGGGAGGAATGCTTTCTCCTACGGATTATCAGGAGTTCTCATGGCAGTACATCAATCAGATTGTTGAAGCATTAAGCCCGCTTACTCACGTTGTCGTATTTGGGAAAGGATGCTGGTTCGCACTGGAAGATATGACAATGTCTAAGGCTTCGGCTCTTGGCGTAGACTGGACTATTAAGCCGGAATTCGCAAGAACTTTAACAAACCATACGATGACTCTACAGGGAAATTTTGACCCTGCAAGACTTCACTCAACTCCTGAAACCATCAAGAAAATGGTGAATGAGATGATCAACCGTTTTGGAAAAGACAGATACATTGCTAATTTAGGTCACGGAATTCTACCGAATGTTCCTGTGGAAAATGCGGAAGCATTCATCAGAGCAGTGGTTGACTGGAAACCGAATGTATAAGATTATTTCTTTTGAAAATATACAAAACCCTTATAGGCAATCTATAAGGGTTTTTTGTTAGAATTACTTTTTAATGATTATTCCTTCATCACTTTCTTTTTAATAACTTTTCCATCAGGATTACTGATCATTATAATATAGACTCCTTTTGGCAGATCTGATAAGTCATAGGAATCAGATGCTTTATTAAATGTTTTCACAAGTTTTCCTGACTGGTCAATCACAGAAATCTTTTCAAATTTACTTTGAGAGCTTTTAATATAAAAATCCCCCTTAACCGGATTCGGATATACATCTACATGATCTGCATACGAAACTTCTGAGGTTGCCAGGAGGCCGCTTGTAATCTTTACATTATCTACAACAACACCGTAAGAATAATCTCCGGCATCATCATAAACAAATCTTAATTTAAAAGCTGCGTTAGCATAGGGTGTCAGATCTATATTGGCGGCAGTATCATAACTCGTTACTACAAATGTAAAGGTATTAAAATCAAGATCCCATATTCCTGCATCACCTGAAAAAGTAAAAACCTGAATCCAGGAAGTTCCATTGAAAACTTCAACTTTTAAAGTAGAATCAAGATTATCAATCATATTGGCATAATTAAACGAGAGCTTTGGATTTACTACTCCGGTCAGATTAATTACAGGAGAAATCAGTCTGGCATTCGTATTAACTACGGATGGTCCTGCGTCATCATCATCAAAAAAAGCTGCTCCATCGGGAAAGCCAGCGAAACCATTCTGTGCACCCACATTCCAGTTAAATGAATTATCCGGATTCTCTACCGTCCACCCGGCCGGCAAAGAATTTCCGTTGAAATTTTCAGAAAAAACTTGTGCATCACACAGACCACAAATCGATAATAATAGAATAAAGAATTTTTTCATAATAAAATATTTGATGTTTATATAAAATTAGCGAAATATTTTTCACAAAACATTAATAACTATATACAAAATCAATACATTACATGAAATTATTAAAAAGATCAGAATTTCATGTTTAACCTTTACATTACATCATATGAAAAAACTCAACAAAGAAAAGATGAAAAGCATTATGGCAGGAGGAGAAATCTGTCTGGAATGTGCTATCGGCTACTATCAGGTCATTATTGAAGGCCGGTGCTACTGTGTTCCTATTGACTAATAAAAAAAGCAGCTCAACAGCTGCTTTTAATTTTATATAATTGACTCCAATATTGATTAGCTCAACATTCTCTGTGCTTTTTTAACGCCCTCCACCAGAGCGTCAATTTCTTCGAAAGTATTATAAACAGCAAAACTTGCTCTCACTGTTCCGGCAATATTAAAGAAGTTCATAATAGGCTGTGTGCAGTGATGTCCTGTTCTTACAGCGATCCCCATTTTATCAAGAATCATCCCTACATCGGAGGCAATTCCTACTCCTTCTAAATTAAAGGAAACAACACCTGTTCTCTTTGCTTTTTCACCATAGATTTTAATACCATCTATTTCCAAAAGCTGTCTTTGCGCATATTCCAATAAAGCATTTTCATGATTCTGAATGTGGGTATGACCAATTTTATTCATGAAATCAACAGCAGCTCCTAAAGCAATATTTCCACCTACATTCGGCGTTCCTGCTTCATATTTGAATGGAAGACCTGCATAAGTAGTACCATCGAAAGAACATGTTGCAATCATCTCTCCTCCTCCGTGAAAAGGCGGTAACGCTTCCAATATTTCTTGTTTTCCATATAAAATACCTGTTCCCATCGGAGCATACATTTTATGACCTGAGAATACGAAGAAATCACAATCCAGTTTCTGTACATCAATATTGAAATGCGGAGCAGACTGAGCTCCGTCTATCACAACATAAGCATCCGTATTTTTTCTTGTTTTGGCAATAATCTCTTCAATCGGATTCACAATACCTAATGCATTGGAAACCTGGTTTACAGAAACAACCTTCGTTTTTTCACTCAAAAACTGATCAAAATAATCCATCTGAAGGATTCCGTTCTCATCAATAGGAATCACGCGCAGTTTCGCTCCGGTTCTTTCACACAGCATCTGCCATGGAACAATATTGGAATGGTGCTCCAGATATGAAATAATGATTTCATCATCTTTCTGCAGTTTCTGTGTTAAAATATAAGCGATGAGGTTCAACCCTTCTGTTGTTCCCTTGGTAAAAATCACTTCAAAGTCATGTTCAGCATTAATGAATTTCTGAATCTTTCTTCTTGAAAGCTCCATTTCTTCTGTTGCCAGCTGGCTCAGCGTATGAATTCCTCTGTGAACATTAGCATTAAGTTCTGTATAATATGCGTGACAGACTTCCAAAACTGAATTTGGTTTTTGGGATGTAGCTGCATTATCCAGATAAACCAAAGGCTTACCGTTCACTTCTCTGTCCAATATAGAAAACTGGCTTCTTATTTCCTGAATGTCAAACATTTATTTATTTTTTAAATTAAAACGTCCTTATTTAGAACTCTTCAAATTTACGGCTTTTTTTCCGAAAGGAAGCATGGGGTTGGGTACTGATCGCTATCTGTTGATAGAAATATTCAATAGGGCAAGGTGAAGAAAGCCAATAAAACAAAAGATGAAATTACTAAAGGGCAAAAAGACAAAATTGAAAGCAGCCTACCAGATTGTTCAGGTATCCTGCTTACTCGTTATCAAATAAAAAACCCGCCATAACTGACGGGTTCTTATATTGTTTAAATAAGCATTCTTATTCTGCTGCAGTTTCAGCTGCCGCTTCAGGAGCTGCACCTTCTTCTGTTGCAACTTCTTCATCCTCATCATCATCCTGCATTGCTGCACCTCCTTTCATTGCATTTCTAGACATCTTAACAGCAACTACTACTGCGTTGTCAGGGTGCATGAAAGAATATCCTTCTGTTTTGATACCACCGATGTAAAGTTTGTTACCAATTCTTAATGGAGTAACATCAACTACTACTTCGTCAGGTAGGTTAGCAGGGATAGCTTTTACTTTTAGTTTTCTGAAAGACTGACGTAAAACACCACCAGCTACAACACCTTTTGAACGTCCTGTAATTCTTACCGGAACTTCCATGATCACTGGCTTATCATCAGATAACTGATAGAAGTCAACGTGAAGAATTTTGTCAGTAATCGGGTGAAACTGAATATCCTGAAGAACAGCTGGAATTGTTTTTCCGTCAACCTCAATAGATACCGTGTGTGCTTCAGGAGTGTATACTAATCCTTTGAAAGCTCTCTCTTCAGCAGAGAAGTTCAAAGGTGCTTCACCTCCATAAACAACACAAGGAACTAATTCAGCATCACGTAAAGCTTTTGTAGACTTTTTGCCCACGCTTTCTCTTTTTGTACCTTGAATTGTAATAGATTTCATTTATAAAAAATTTAAAAAATTGTTCTAATTTTAATTTGCAATCTCTTTAAAATCAATTAAATAACAAATTTACTGCTAATTGATTTATGCTCATGAACCATTGTCATAACGTCTGCAAATAACGGGGCGCAAGATAGCACTTTTATTTTAGATGACAAATTATTTTTAACAGGAATTGAGTCAGTTACAATAACTTCCAGCAATTTTGAATTCTCAATATTCTCGTAAGCCTTTCCAGAAAGCACTCCGTGAGTAGCCATAGCTCTTACTGTTTTTGCTCCTTTTTCAATTAAGATATCTGCAGCTTTGCAAAGTGTACCTGCAGTATCAATCATATCATCAATAAGGATTACGTTTTTACCTGTAACATCACCAATAAGGAACATTTCTTCTACAACGTTTGCTTTTTTTCTTTCCTTATAAGCAATTACTACTTCAGCACCCAGGTGACCGGCATAGTTTTTCGCTCTTTTCGCACCTCCCATATCCGGAGAAGCGATGGTAAGATTATCAAGATTCAAAGATCTGATATGGTCTACGAAAATAGTAGAGGCATACAGGTGATCTACCGGAATTTCGAAGAATCCCTGGATTTGATCTGCATGAAGGTCCATTGTCATGATTCTTGTTGCTCCTGCTGCAGTAAGAAGGTTAGCAACTAATTTTGCACCGATCGGCGCTCTTGGTTTGTCTTTTCTGTCCTGTCTGGCAAGACCAAAGTAAGGAATTACTACGGTAATGCTCTTTGCAGAAGCTCTTTTTGCTGCATCAATCATTAGAAGAAGTTCCAAAAGATTGTCTGCAGGAGGGAATGTAGATCCAATCAGGAAAACTCTTCCTCCTCTTACAGATTCGTCCAAAACAGGCTCAAATTCCCCATCGCTGAACTCCTGAAAGTTGATTTTTCCTAATTCTTTCCCATAATTCTGGGCAATTTTCTCTGCCAAGTCCCTGCTGGTTCTTGTACAAAATAGATAACTTAACTGATCGGCCATTTTTACTTTTTAAAAGATTTTGCAAATTTAAAAAAAAACCACAAGATTTACTCCTGTGGTTTCTAAGTTTTTATTTTATCAATTATTAAGGGAATTTAACTCCTGAATATTTGTTCGGATCTACCTGTGGAAGTGTAGAATTGTATTTGGCGTTAATAGATTTAATAAATTCATTAGCAACAATACCATATCCGCGTCCTGTCAGGTGAACTCCGTCTAAAGAGAACGCTCCGCCAGTTACAAATGTTGCAGTATATTTTACTCCATCCCAAATAATTCCTGATTTAGAATTCAATTCCATCATTTTAGCATCCATATCCACAAAGGCAAGACCTTTGTCTGTTGCGGCTTTTTTTATCGCTGTGTTATACCCTGCAGTAGCAGCAAGAACTTTTGCAGTCTCAGCTTCAGTAAGGACAAGCTTATCTTCTAATGGTACTGAAGTACCTCCTCCAGCCTGTGGAGTTAGAACTTTACTAGCTGGTAAAAGAATTAAATCCTTGGCTGTTGTTTGTCTGTATTTTGGAAGTCCCGGAACAGTTGACAGATCTTTATCTACAATTACAGCTCCGTTGACTGCTGCTCCGGCAGTAAATTTAATCAACCTTCTCTGATATTCAGCATCGCTGATCGCTCCTAAGGTTTTAGCCTGAAGTAATCCTGCATTATACTGAGCATATCCTGTATTCAGCTGAGTCACCTGAGCATCTGTCAGACCCGTAAGAGGCATAGCAGGAATTCTCGTAAAGTAAGGGACATTGGTAACTGTTGGAATATTAGCAATAACACCTTTTCTTTTTGTACCGGCCGGGAATAGTTTATCTACTAAATAAGCATAGGTATTACTGAACCCTACCCCTACAGCACCATCTACTGGAGTAATCGGAACATTTGGATCAGCTCCTCCTGAAGTTGCATATAATAAAACATCATTATTTCCTATCCATAAAGAAATGAAGGTTGGGTCTTGTTTTAGCGCATCTTCTACTACTGAAGTTGTTGTTGATGATGCGAACCTTACGAAATATGGATTTGCAGTAGCAGGCGTAGAGATTAATCCGGCTGGATTCCCATATCCTGGAGCCAGTAAATGCGCTACTCTTGCTCCCGGAACTCCCATATTCTGGTAAGGACCACCAGCAGAAACATTATCCAATGCTGCTCCTGGAGCTGTTGGGCCGGGAGTTAATGCTCCGTTCACAACACTTAACACATATTTACCTGCAAAATCCCCTGTTGCTGGGTTAAATAAATTGGTAAACCCTCCTGTGTCATTAGGCATCATTGGCTGTTTAAAAGCTCCTCCACCTGCTAATTGCATCTGCGCAGCAATCATGCTTGGATAAGATTCATTCTGTCCACTGCTGTAAAGTGCCCCATCTCTATAACCAGCAGTTAATGAGTTTCCTAACGATATATATTTTGAAAAGTCTGCGTCTCCTTTTGTTACCGGGATATCTTTCACATCCGTATCGAAATCCGTATTACAGCTTACTGTAAAAAGAAGTGCAGAAACTGCCATTGTCGATATTATAATTTTTTTCATAGTCTTCTAAAATTAAAATGGATTATAAGAGAAACCTAGACCAAAGTAGAAAGCGGTTGCCTTTGATTGTCCGTTAAGCCCTATATTAACATTATTTACCTTTCTGTACTGAGGCATTGCATATCCTCCAGCAACATCAATTCCGAACTGCTTCAGCTTGAAGCCTACCCCACCTGTAACCACATAGGTATCGTATGAAGGAGTTTCCGGGATAAAGTTATCTGTAGTATAAGGTGCTTCATCATAATAAGCACCCAAACGTCCGTAGATCATATTGGTGAATGCATACTGGGTTCCCAGTCTGAAAGTTTTGGAGTTTTTGAAGTTCTTAGGATTGGTAAGAATCGTTGGATCTGACGGATTGTTTCCGATAGGCGCATTCTCGAAATCCAATGTAAGCTTGCTGTATCTTTCCCATCCATGATAGTTAAAGTCTGCAGAAACCTGCCACTTCGGTGTTATCTTATAAGTTAAACCAATGGTATATTCTTCAACCAATGGCAGCGTTGCTGAGAAACCATCTTGTCCTGCAGCATTCAGTTTTAGCTGATTATAAACAGATTGAGACGGGAACTGGAATGTAGCAGTTCCTGATTTAGCTTTCATATCGATTGCTGAACGATATGCAATACTCACATCTAATTTCGGGTCAGGTCTGAAATAGAAACCGAATCCATATCCGTGTCCGGTTGCATTATCGTCATTAATATTAACCTTTCCGTCAAACTGAGTCACTGCCTTGTCCCAATCCACTTTTCCTCTTGCGTAGATATAGCTGGCACCAAAAGATACCCATGGAGCCAGTTTTACAGAGACCATTGGCTGAAAATAGAAACTTTTCAGTTCCATTTTCTGTACCAATTCCTTACCTTCCCAGTTATCAGGCCATTTGATTGTACTTCCAAAAGGCGTTGAAAAACTGAACCCTACGGTAAGTTTCTCTATGGGTCTATAAGTAATTGCAGCATATAGAGGTGTTCCTATAGGATTATCTGTTTCTGCACTTTGTAAAGTATTAAAGTTTTGAAAAGTAACTTTATTACTTGCACCAAACCCTCCTGCCACTACACTCAGCTTGGAAGGGATAAATGACATACCCGCCGGGTTAAAGAATGTCACACTCGCGTCTTCGGCATGAGCACTAGTATGCGCCATTGCCAATTGTTTTACCCCCTGCAGGGAAACTCTGAAGCCCCCTGCATAAGATAGAACTCCCGCCAATAAAGCAGTTGATACTAATATTTTTTTCATAGACTATTATTATATATATAAGCCAAATATAAAATTATTTTGAATACGTCTGTTAATATTTCCTAATATTTTAAACAATATTGTAAAAGAAAACTATGTTTAAAATAACACCTCGAATAAAATAAAATGCAAAATAATCATTATTAAGTATTTAAAACAGGTGATAAACAAAGCCATATTCACTGTTTAATTTTAAACATTTGTTTAAAAAAAGCAATACAGAAAAGTAAAAAGACAATAAATGTTAAAGGAAACAAAATAGAATAAATAGAATATTAAAAATCTGCATTTTTATTTTTTATAAAGCCTCTGATTACGTCTACAGCCATCATTCTTAGTCAAAATATGGAAATGTTTTATACCGAATTCAGCTTATTTAAGTATTTTAGAATCGCATAAAGATAAAAATACATAAATTTGCAGATTATAAATAATAGAAAATATGAGTTGTGGATGTAAAACATCCGGCGATTCTGCACATTCTTGCGGCCCTAAAAAAACCGCAAATGGCTGTGAAAATGTAAATACCTGCGGGAATAGTTATAAATTAAGTGTTTTTGACTGGCTTTCTAACATCAACAATCCGGCACCTAACAGGTGTGATTTTGTAGAAGTTAGGTTTAAAAATGACAGAAAATCGTTTTATAAAAATGTAAATAATATTCCTTTACATATAGGTAGCGTAATTACAGTAGAATCAAGTCCGGGACACGATGTAGGCGTAGTAAGCCTTACGGGAGAATTAGTAAAGATTCAGATGAAAAAGAAAAAGTTTTCTGAAGAATCGGCACTCAAAATATACAGACAGGCCAACCAAAAAGATCTTGAGGTATGGCAGGAAGCAAGAAAAAAAGAAGATGGCGTAAAGCTTGAAGCAAGAAAAATTGCACAAAGATTAGGCCTTGAAATGAAAGTTACTGATGTGGAATATCAGGGGGATGCGTCAAAAATCACCTTTTACTACACCGCTGATAACCGAGTGGATTTCAGACAATTAATCAAAGATTACGCTGGAGCTTTCCGTACTAAAATTGATATGAAACAGATTGGTTTCAGACAGGAAGCAGCCAAGGTGGGCGGAATCGGATCTTGCGGACGTGAACTTTGCTGTTCTACATGGCTTACAGATTTCAGGTCTGTAAACACCAACGTTGCAAGATATCAACAGCTGAGCATCAACCCTCAGAAACTTGCAGGACAATGCGGTAAGCTTAAATGCTGTCTTAACTATGAGCTTGACAGCTATCTGGATGCGTTAAGCAACTTCCCTTCTTCTTCAACTACTTTGGAAACAGAGAAAGGAAAAGCATTCTGTATCAAAATTGACGTGTTCAAAAAGAAAATGTGGTTTGCTTATGTGGATAGTTCAATTGCATGGTATGATTTCGATATTGATCTTGTTAAAAAACTGATTTCAAAAAACAAAAGAGGAGAAAAAACGCTTCCTCTTGAAGATTTGAAACAGCCGGAAGCCTCTACTCATACCATTGACCTGATCCAGGAAAATAATGTGGACCGATTTGAGAAGAAAAACAGAGGAAACAGAAACAGGAATAAACAGAATAACGGCCAACAGGGATCACAAAACCAGGGCCAGGGACAAGGACAGAAAAGAAACAGACCGGAGAAAAACGAAAGGCCGGAAAGATCTGAAAAGACCGAAAACCCAAATGCCCAGTCTACCAGTCAGCCAAGACCTCAAAAGCAGCACCCACAGCAAAAAGCAGCTGCGGAAAAAGCAGTGAATACTTCTGATGCTGATAAGAAGCCACAGAGCAATCCAAACAAGAAGAAATTCAAAAAGAGATATCCTCCAAAAAAAGATAATAATGCATAAAATTTTAGGATTACTGTCACTTATCCTTTTCTTTAGCTGTAACTCTTCCTCAGGAGGAGACATCATTATGAATTCCGTTGATAACAAATGGAATAAGAAAAGTGAACAAAAATTTAATCTTGAAATTTCAGATCCGCAGAATCCTAAAAATATTATATTTGTTGTAAGAAATAACAGCAATTATCCTTACAGCAATATAAGGTTTATAGTGAATTTCACCAATCTTCAGAACAAAAAAAAGGAAACAGACACCTTGAATTATGTTCTGGCAAAACCCAACGGAGAATGGCTTGGTACAGGGTTTGGTGATACGAAGGAAACTTTATTTCAGTATAAAGTAAATTACCAGTTTCCGGGAAAAGGAAAATATGAAATCGGCCTTACCCAGGCGATGAGAAACGACAACCTTCCGGGAATTGAGGATATTGGGGTAAAAATAGAAACGGCTAAACCGTAACCATAAATGGAAGAAAACAAAAAAAATGCAGGAAATAAGGGGAAAACATTTCCTCTGCCTCCCAAGAAAAAGAAAGATACCTCCTGGAGAAAATGGGTTTCATTTATTTGGATAGGACTCATTGCGGTAGTTCTTGGAATTTCAGGACTTTTCTTTTCGGTTTCCCAGGGATTCCTTGGTGAAATGCCTGATGTAAAAGAACTTGAAAACCCAGACATCTTTGTTGCTTCTGAGATCATTTCTTCAGACGGAGTAACCTTGGGTAAATTCGAAAAAGAAAAAACTCAGCCAATTGTTTATAAGGACCTTCCTCCTTATCTTATTTATGCTTTACAGGCTAAAGAAGATGAGCGTTTCAAAGAACACTCGGGAATCGATTTATATTCCGTTGCCAGAGCCGTAGCTTATGGTGGTGGACGTGGTGGAGGTTCTACCATCACCCAGCAGCTTGCCAAACTTCTTTTCACAGGAAATGCTTCTCAGAATAAAGTTCAAAGAGCATTCCAGAAGCTGAAAGAATGGGTTGTAGCAGTAAGCCTTGAAAAAAGATACACCAAAGAAGAGATCATCACTCTTTATTTCAATAAATTCGATTTTCTTTTCAATGCCAATGGTATTGAAATGGCTTCCAGAGTTTACTTTAACAAGAAAACTTCCGAGCTTACATTACCTGAAGCGGCAACCTTTGTAGCCATGCTTGAGAACCCAAGAAAAAATAATCCTTACAGGTATCCTGAAAAGGCTAAAGAAAGAAGGAATGTAGTATTGGATCAAATGCAGAAAACCGGATATATTGATGCGGCAACCTATGAAAAAGCAGCCAATACACCGATAGAAGTGGATTTCCACCCTATTAAAAGTATCACTGACGGATATTCTGCTTATTACAAATTTTATCTGAGAAAAGAGATTGATAAATATCTTGAGGCTCATGAAAAAGAAACCGGTAAAAAACTTAACCTTTATAAAGACGGTTTAAAAATATATGTAACCCTTGATTCTAAAATGCAGAAATACGCGGAAGAATCAATTAAAGAACATTTAACAGATCTTCAAAAAAGATTTGATGCAGAACAGCGAGGAAGAAAGAACAGACCTTTCTACTATCTGAACGACAAACAAATCAATGATGTGATGGTTCAGGCAATGAAAAGAACCGGCCGTTACAAATTACTGAAAGCTGACGGAATGCCTGAAGATTCTATTATGATGGAGTTCAAGAAACCAATCAAAACTTCACGATTCACATGGGCCGGAGAAGAAGAGGTTGAAATGTCACCATGGGATTCTATCAGATACCACAAACAAATTGCACAGGCAGGTTTGATGTCTATGGTTCCGGGAACCGGGGAGATCAAAGCCTGGGTAGGAGGTATAGACTGGCAGCACTTCCAATATGATCACATCAAGCAAGGTAAAAGACAGGTGGGATCTACATTCAAGCCTTTCGTATATGCCACTGCGATTATGAAACTGGGAATGACCCCTTGTTCAGCTGTTTCTAACGGAACTTATGATCATAACGGATGGCATGTACCGGGAAGAGGCGGAATGCTAACTTTAAAAGACGCATTGGCACATTCTCAAAACCCTGTTGCCGCAAGACTTATTGAAATGACAGGAGTGGACGCTGTAATCCAGACGGCAAGAGATCTGGGAGTAACAGAAGATATTCCGAGAAACAATACAATTGCTTTAGGTTCATCAGACATTACAATTTACGAAATGCTTGGTGCTTACAGTACTTTTGCCAACTATGGTAACTATAACAAACCAGAAATGATCTGGAGAATTGAAGATGCCAACGGTAGGGTGATCAAAGAAGTAAACGTGGAGCCTAAGGAAGTAATGAACCCAATGTATGCTTACACCATGATTGAACTGATGAAGGGTGTTGCACAATACGGAACCGCTTCCGGAGAGCTGGGAAGAAGAGGAATCTCAAAAGCAGTAGAAATTGCTGCCAAAACAGGAACAACTCAGAACAACTCTGATGGATGGTTTATGGGAATTACTCCAAAACTGGCAACCGGAGCATGGGTTGGATGGGAAGACAGAGCCACCCACTTCTTTGGAACAGGAGAAGGTCAGGGGGCAAGAATGGCATTACCGATCTGGGCAATTTTCATGAAGAAAGTATGGGCTGATAAGAGCTTGGGAGTTACTCCTGATGACAAGTTCGTAAAACCTTCAGACTGGAAAGACGGATGTTCAAACCTTAAAGGATTAAGCGGAGGATATGGAGACGAAGGAAGCCTTCAAACCATTGATGAGATCAAAAATCCAAGGCCAGTAGATCCAACGCCTAAAAAACCAACAGAAAAGAAAGAGGATAATATCAATGAAAACCTTCATTCTAATGATGAAGTAGATTTCAATAAATAAATTCTCTTTTAGAAATACACAAGACCTTTCAATAATCTGGAAGGTCTTTTCTTTTATAATTAATACCTTTGAAGCATGAATATCGAACGCATCAGACAGCCATTTATTGAAACTTTTCCCGGTGATTTTTCCAACAACCCTATGCAGAGAAACACTCCAAAGGTTTTATTTGCCACCATTAAACCTGCAGGCTTTGATAAACCTGAACTGATAGCTTTTAACGAAGCATTATCAGAGGAAATAGGCTTGGGAAAATATGAAGATAAAGACCTGGACTTTCTGGTGGGGAATAACCTTCCGGAAAACGTCCGAACCTATGCCACGGCTTATGCAGGACATCAGTTCGGAAACTGGGCAGGACAACTTGGAGACGGAAGAGCCATTCTTGCCGGTGAAATTATCAATGAGGCAGGAAAAAAGACCGAGATTCAATGGAAAGGAGCCGGAGCAACACCCTACTCCAGACATGCCGATGGAAGAGCTGTGTTAAGATCTTCTGTACGTGAATACCTGATGAGTGAGGCCATGTATCATCTGGGCATTCCTACAACCAGAGCGCTTAGCCTGGCTTTCACAGGTGAAGATGTAATGCGTGACATCATGTATAATGGAAATCCAAAACTGGAAAAAGGTGCAGTGGTTATCAGAACTGCTGAAAGTTTTTTACGTTTCGGACATTTTGAACTCATGTCTGCCCAAAGGGAATACAACAATCTTCAGGAACTTGCCGACTTTACCATTGAAAACTATTATCCGGAAATTACATCAACTGACGACAAAAAATACAGAGACTTCTTTGAAAATATATGTACCCGGACTGCCGACTTGATGGTTGAATGGTTCAGAGTAGGCTTTGTACACGGAGTGATGAATACAGACAACATGTCTGTTCTCGGATTAACGATTGATTACGGCCCCTATTCCATGATGGATGAATATGATTTGAATTTCACTCCTAACACTACAGATCTTCCCGGAAGAAGATATGCTTTCGGAAAACAGGGACAGATCGCTCAGTGGAATCTCTGGCAGCTGGCCAATGCTCTTCATCCATTAATCAAAGATGAAAAGTTTTTGGAAGATACTTTAAATAATTTTGGCACCTATTTTTGGGAAGCCCACGACCAGATGCTTTGCAGAAAATTCGGATTTGATCAGCTGCGAAAAGAAGATGAGGATTTCTTCACCAACTGGCAAGGTCTTATGCAAGAGCTTCAGCTGGATTATACTCTGTTTTTCAATCAACTGGTAAAAACAACTCAAGAAACCAATATATCAGAGCACTTTAAAGAGGTCTCTTATATTATTTTGGACGAAGAAAAGCTGGCAAAACTTAATAATTTCATCAAAAGTTATAGGTCAAGATTAGAATTAAACTCTATTTCCAAAGAAGAATCTTTAGCCATGATGGAAAAAACAAACCCAAAATTCATCCTTCGAAATTATCTTCTTTACGAATGCATCGATGAGATCAGCAACGGTAAAAAGGAAATGTTGGAAAAGCTTACCAAAGCTCTTGAAAATCCATATCAGGAAATCTACCCTGAATTCTCCGTCAGAAGACCGTCGGGATATGATGATACAGCGGGATGTTCCACACTTTCATGCAGTTCGTAATTGATTATTATTCATAAAAAATTAAAAAACATGTAATTATTTTCATTTTTTTATTACATTTACTATCAACTTTAAACGTAAACCAAATGAAAACAAAATTACTATTCATCTTCTTAGTCTCTTCTTTATTGGGAAATGCGCAGATTCTCTCAGAGACTTTTCAGGGCACGACATTTCCTCCAACAGGATGGACAACGGGAACAAATGTAGCTTCAAGACCTTGGGGATTCACCACCACAATCTTCAATGCAACTGGACAAGCAACATTTAATATCACAGATGGAAAATCTGCAGGTATCGGATGGATTGCCCAGGCACAGGATGCTCACTTAACAAGTCCTTCTTTCAGTTTAGTGGGAACAACAAACCCGGTCCTAAAGTTTAACGCGAAAATAGGATACGAATACATGGTTGATCCTAATCCTAATGGAGATTTAAAAGTAGAAGTGTCCACTGACGGAGGAACCACATGGAACCAGGTATGGGTTGAAGAAAATTATGGATTATTTATCGATTATGAAACATTGGCAATTACGGTGAGTTTAACTCCTTATGCAGGACAAGCCAATGTCAAATTCAGATTCCATTATGTAGCTAATGACGCGGATAGTCTTTCAATAGATGATGTACAGGTTTTGGCAAATGGCACATTATCTACTCAGGAAACAAATGCCAAAGTAAAAGACATTACCAGCATCTATCCGAATCCGACAAAAGGAGAAATCAACATCAGAGCTGATAAAAAAATCAAATCTGCCACAGTGATTGATGCGAGCGGAAAATCCCTACTCAATAACGCTTCAGAAAGATTAGATATTTCGTCACTTCCAAAAGGAACTTACTTACTAAAAGTAGACTTCTCTGATGGAACATCCAAAACCGAGAAAGTAATCAAACAGTAAGAACGTTTATACAAACTTTTACAACCACCAATTTTGGTGGTTTTTTTATTTTACTTTTGCAAAAAATTTGACACGTGTCTTATATCAAAACAAAATTTATCCATTTTTTAAAACTGGTTTTCCCATCCACCTATACCGAACTGGCAATATTTCTGTTTTTCATGATCTGTTATGGAATATTAGGGTCTTATATAGCCCTGCATTACAGAATTATTTTTGACAGCAGAATTCCATGGGACGCTTATTTCAGTTTTGATAATAAATCGATCCTTATGACAGGAGGCAGCTTTGAAAGACACCCTCTGTCCTACTACTTTTTTAACTGGGTAAGAGAATTTTCATTATTTATTTCAGGAGGAAAAATGGATGCCAGCTTCAGACTCACGCTGGCATGGCTCAGCAATATCATCATCACATTGAATATTGTTCAGGTATTTAAATATGTAAAGAATATCATTCAGCTTCCTTTATGGTTATGCCTTTTAATCATATTATTCTTTGGAGCTTTTTCCACTAATATCATCTTGTCATTCACTCCGGAAAACTTCACCTACACTTTATTTTTACTCTCATTATACAACCACTATGCTGCAATAAAACTAAAGAAGGAAGAGAAGATCCCTGCAACCGCCTTATCACTGGCTGGGATTACTATCGGAGGGCTTACCATTACAAACATTATAAAAGTTTTCATCCCACTTTTATTTGAAAAAGGACTTTTCAGAAACTGGAAAAAATTCGGAAATGCAGCGCTTAGAGTAACAGTCTCTATGATCTGTTTTGTACTTCTTTATTTGAACAGAATTGATTTTAAATATCAGAATATTTTTTCAAAAACAAATCAGCAATATGAAAAGTTCTCCAATGTAAAGTCGATGCCGGCATGGGATATGATCCTTTCGTTCTTTTTCGGAGGTAATATTCTTTTCCCCGGATTTATCATGTCAGACAAGCATAATATGAAAGGCTTTAATTTCAAAGGCCTTTACATGGACCTTTATTCGTCAGTGTTTCCTTACTTTTTTGTAATCCTGCTGTTGATTCTGATCATTTGGAGTTATTGTAAAAATTTCAAAAATAAATGGGTTCAGGTGATTGCCATTTCATTTTTCATTGACATTGCGATCCACTGTGTGATGAGGTTTGGTCTTCATACTTCCTACATTTACGGAGGACATTTTGTTTTTGTATATCCTTTGCTTTTAGGATGGCTCTTTTTTGCTTACAGATCATCACCTAAAATCATGTCATTGCTAACATTAACGGTTGTAGTGTTATTCATTTATCTGCTCGCCTGTAATATTTTCAGAATGACAGAATTTTTCTGGTTTATGGAACATTATTACCAATAAAAAAAGCTGAGAATGTTTTCTCAGCTTTTTGTTTTTTATGTTGAAATAAATTCTTCTTATTTTGCTTCGGCACAGAAAATTCTATACTGTACTGCTACCGCAGATTTAAAATATTCTCTGATTCTGGAAAGATCACTGGCAGCACTTTGTTTTGTGAAATAACTTCCGGCCAAAATCTTATAGTTGGGTCTTAAAGACGCATCTGTTTCCACTTTCAGGTTGGGAAATCTTTTTCTGAAATAAGACTTCACCTCATTGGCCTCTTCATTACTTTTCACTGTTGTAATCTGAATTTTAAACCCTAAAATTCTAGGATTTTTCTTACAGATTTCAGCATTGGTAAGTTCTCTGCTTGGCACAAAGATCTTAGGTGGTTTTGTACTTATTCCTGTAGAAATTCCACTATCATTATTACTGAAATCTCTGGAAGAATTTGTTGGCGCAGCTTTAGCACATTTCCCTTCAATTCCTTCCAAAGCAGCATTTATTTTGGAATCCATTGTCATTACAAGCTCTGTTCCTGACAGGGTATCCTTTTTAACAACTTGCTGTGCTTCAATATTATAAAATCCAAATAATGATAATATCGAAAATATTTTGATTAGATTTCTCATTTAAACTTGTTTCCGCAAATTTATACAAATTAAAAAACTATACCAAACTGGTTATTTAGAATCAATACAAATTAAACGTAAATGATATTTTCCCTTTTCGATATACCGTTAAATTCCTGTTAAAAATATTATTTTTGCGGAATTGATTGAATGTTCAATAATTTACTAACATAAGATAATTTAAATGATTAGTTGGAGAAAGCATTATAAAAAAACGTTGATCGCGATAGGCTTATTGCTATCAACCAGTGCTTCATTTTACGGGCAAGACGGCGATCCTAAAAACGGAGAGAAACTTTTCAAAGCGAATTGTACTGCATGTCACGCGCTGGACAAACAAGTTGTAGGACCACCATTAAAAGGGGTTGTAGAACGAGTAAAGACAGAAGGTGGTGTAGACAAAGATTGGCTTCACAAGTGGATCAAAGACAACAAAGCTCTGAGAGCTTCTGGGGATAAATACGCTAATGAGATTTTTGAAAAGTTTAATAAGACTGAAATGCAGGTCTTTCCAAATCTTACAGATAAGGATATTGACGACATTTTAGCTTTCACAACTAACCCTCCTGCTCCGGAGGAGAAAAAGCCGGAAGCAACTCCTGCAACTGACGCTGCTGCGGCAGCACCTGCAGACAAAACTACAACAAACGTTGTCATCATTTCACTTTTAGCGATCGCAGGTTTACTGGTTTGGATCTTGGTTAAACTAAGACAATTGGTAAAACTGGGTCAGTCTGAAGATTTAGCGGGACTTAATGAAACAAGAGTTCGTTCTTTCAGTGAAATGTATGAGAAGTTCCACTTCATTGGTAAAGGTCTATTGGCAATCCTTGCTATTTTGGCTGCTTACGGAGTATGGAACTGGCTAATGTGGATCGGTGTTTACAAAGGATACAAACCTGAACAGCCTATCTACTTCTCTCACAAAATCCACGCCGGAGAACAGAAAATTGACTGTCAGTTATGTCACTCCAGTGCTAAATACGGAAAAGTATCTGAGATTCCTTCTATGAACGTTTGTATGAACTGTCACAGAACAATTTCTGAATACAACGCAGATCACTACATGGAGCCTGGAAAAGACAAGGCATTCTATGACGGTGAAATCCAGAAGATCTACGCAGCAACAGGTTGGGATCCTGCAAAACAACAGTACACAGGAAAAACACAACCGGTTGAATGGACAAGAATCCACAACATGCCAGACTTCGTTTACTTCAACCACTCTCAGCACGTAATTGCTGGGGAACAGGCGATCATCAATTCTTTCAACAAAAAGAATCCTAACAACAAAATTGATGTTGTATGTAAAGCTTGTCACGGTAAAATTGATACAATGAATGTTGTTCAGATGGCTAACGACTTTACTATGGGATGGTGTATCGAGTGCCACAGAACGACTGAAGTTGATATGAACAACGGTTATAATAAAGAGTACTTCAAAAATCTACATGACAAGTTGAAAAAACAATATCCACAAGATGGAGGTAAGATCACTGTAGATGCAATTGGAGGTCTTGAGTGTGGTAAATGTCATTATTAATAACTAAAAAATTAGAAGTATAAATGGCTTCAAACAAAATACAATTCAGAAGTATTCATGAACTTAAAGATCCGGCTTTGAATAATAAGCTGGCTCAGAAAGAGTTTCAGGAAGAAATTCCGGTAGAAGATTTCCTTGGAGATGCTGAGAAAAACGGATCAAGTACTTCAAGAAGAGATTTCCTTAAATTACTAGGATTCTCTACAGCAGCAGTTACCTTAGCTGCCTGCGAAGCTCCGGTAATCAAAACGATTCCTTACGTGGTAAAACCGCATGATATTATTCCGGGAATCCCTAATTATTACGCTTCAACCTATTTTGACGGTTTCGACTTTGCTAGTGTTTTAGTAAAAACCCGTGAAGGTAGACCTATCAAAATTGAACCAAACCCAGCTGGCGGCGATTTAGGTAAAACTAACGCAAGAGCTCAGGCAAGTGTACTTTCTCTTTATGATAATGATAAAGTAAAGCAGCCTAAACTGGATGGTAAAGATGAAACTTTCGATAAAGTAGACAGTTTTGTTATTAAAGGTTTGGAAGAAGCTAAAGCGTCTGGCAAAAAGATTGTGGTTTTATCACACTCTTTTGCTTCACCAACTTTCAAAAAGTTATTCGCTGAATTCAAAGCTAAATATCCTACAGCTGAATTAGTAACGTATGATGCTTTCCCTTACTCTGCAGGATTAGATGCAGCTCAGGAAGTATTCGGACAAAGAGCATTACCTGTTTATGACCTTAAAGGTTCTGAATTGGTAGTTTCTTTCCAAGCTGATTTCTTAGGAGACTATAACGCTTCAAGCTTAGAAACTTCTTATGCAGCAGCTAGAAAGCCAGGACCAAACATGTTGAGACACATTCAGGTGGAATCTAACATGTCTTTAACCGGTGCTAATGCTGACTCAAGATACAGATTAAAACCAAGTGCTGTAAACAAAACCTTAGTTGAAGTTTACAACGCAATCGTAGGTGGCGGTACTTCTGATAAGACTGCAACTGAAATTGCTAACGAATTGAAAGCAAAAGGCAGCAAAGCTGTTGTTTTTGCTGACGGTTCTAAAGGAGCACAGGTTTTAGCACACTTAATCAACCAGAAATTAGGTTCAGTAGCTTTCACAGGTAAAGCAAACTTCCTTAAAGAATTTGACGGAGCAAGATACCAGGAATTCCTAGGATGGGTAAACGGTGGACAAGTTGGTGTATTGGTTACCAACAATGTAGACCCTATCTATTCTCATCCAAAAGGAGAAGATTTCAAGAAATCTTTATCTAAAGTTCCTTACGTAATTGCTGTAGCAGATAAGAAAAATGAAATGTACAAAGCAGCGAAAGCTGTAATTCCTGTAGCCAACTGGCTGGAGTCTTGGGGAGATATCGAACCACAGACAGGAGTATATTCATTAATGCAGCCTACAATCCAGAAAATCTACAAATCAAGACAGATTGAAGAATCTCTATTGGTATGGAAGAACGGAAAAAACAATGCAGCAAACAATTACTACGATTATTTAAAAGCAAACTCTGCTTCTCTTCTAGGTGGTACTTCTTTCAACAAAGCATTGTATAACGGTATCAACGCTTCTACCAACGCAACTACTTTAGCTTATGCAGGTGGAAACGCTGCTCAGGCTGTTGCTGAACTAGGAAACTTTAAAGCTTCTGAATTAGAATTAGTATTATACACTAAGACTTCAATGGGAGATGGTACTCAGGCAAACAACCCTTGGTTACAAGAGTTACCTGACCCAATCACAAGAATGTCTTGGGATAACTATCTGACAATTTCTCCAAAAGACGCAGAAAAGTTCGGAATTGATAACGATCTTAACGCTAGAATGCAGCTGGATGGTTCTATTGTAAACCTTACTGTAAACGGAGTAACAATAAAAGATGTTCCTGTATTCGTACAACCAGGACAAGCTGAAGGATCTGTAGGTCTTGCGCTTGGTTATGGTAAGAAAAACTCAGGAGCAACTGCTGATACCGGTGTAAATGCTTATCCTTTATTTGACGGTTCTAACCTTGTGCTTTCAGGTGTTAAAATTGAGAAAACAGGAGAAGATCACGAATTCGCAGGTATCCAGCTTCAAAATACATTGATGGGTCGTTATGAAATCGCGAAGGAAGTTCCTTTGGCAGATTTCATCAACGTAGCTTTCGATGACGAACACAAAGGATGGAACAAACCTTTGGAATACCACACGATCAGCGGAGCACTTCCAGCGAGAAAAATCGACCTTTGGGATGCTTTTGATGATACAGATGGTCCTCACTTCAACTTATCTATCGACCTGAACTCTTGTACTGGTTGTGGAGCATGTATCATTGCTTGTCAGGCAGAAAACAACGTTCCTGTTGTAGGGAAAGAAGAAGTAAGAATGTCCAGAGATATGTACTGGTTAAGAATTGACCGTTACTATTCTTCAAGACAAACGGTAGAAGTATACGAAGGATTAAAAGAAGGAATGGCTGTACCAGAATTATACGGTACTGCATTCAACAAAGAAGGAGGTGCATTGAACCACCCTGCTGATAATCCTGATGTGATCTTCCAGCCAGTAATGTGTCAGCACTGTAACCACGCTCCATGTGAAACTGTATGTCCGGTAGCGGCTACTTCACACGGTAAGCAAGGTCAAAACCATATGGCTTACAACAGATGTATCGGTACAAGATATTGTGCAAACAACTGTCCGTACAAAGTAAGACGTTTCAACTGGTTTACTTATAACCTAAATGACAAGTTCGATTTCAACATGAACAATGATTTAGGAAGAATGGTACTTAACCCGGACGTAGTTGTAAGAACTAGAGGGGTAATGGAGAAATGTTCAATGTGTATCCAAATGACTCAGAATACAATTCTTGAGGCTAAGAAAGAAGGAAGAAGAGTGAAGGATGGAGAATTCCAGACTGCTTGTTCTAAAGCTTGTTCTACTGGAGCAATGACATTTGGAGACATGAATGATAAAGATTCTTCGATCAGAGAGCAATATGCATCTAACAGAAGATATTATTTACTAGAGGAGATCGGAACAAAACCAAACGTGTTCTATCACACTAAAGTAAGAAACAGAGTAGAAAAATAAAGTTTAAATAATAAATAGGTAAAAAATGTCAGGACATTACGAAGCTCCGATAAGGGAACCTCTAATTATTGGTCACAAAACTTATCACGATATTACAGAAGATATCGCACGACCTATCGAAGAAAGAGCAGGTAAATTATGGTGGATCTCATTATATGCTGCACTAGTTCTATTCCTCTATGGATTCGGCTGTATCGCTTACACTATCGGGACAGGTATTGGAGCATGGGGGCTTAACAGAACTATTAACTGGGGTTGGGATATTACCAACTTCGTATGGTGGGTAGGTATCGGTCACGCCGGGACCCTAATCTCCGCAGTATTATTATTATTTAGACAGAGATGGAGAATGTCTGTAAACAGATCTGCAGAGGCGATGACGATCTTTGCGGTTGTACAGGCAGCAATCTTCCCTGTAATCCACATGGGTAGAGTTTGGGTTGGATACTGGGTATTCCCTTTACCAAACCAATTCGGTTCTCTTTGGGGGAACTTCAACTCTCCTCTACTTTGGGACGTATTTGCGATCTCTACGTATTTCTCAGTATCAACAGTATTCTGGTTCATGGGACTAATCCCTGACTTTGCAATGATCAGAGATAGAGCGAAAACTCCTTGGACTAAGAAAATTTATACATTCCTTGCATTCGGTTGGGGTGGTAAAGCAAAACACTGGCAAAGATTCGAAGAACTTTCTTTGGTTCTTGCAGGTTTGGCAACTCCGCTTGTATTCTCAGTACACACTACCGTATCTTTTGACTTCGCAACTTCGGTAATTAAAGGATGGCACTCAACAATCTATCCTCCTTATTTCGTTGCCGGTGCGATCTTCTCAGGATTTGCAATGGTACAGACCCTATTGTTGGTTGCAAGAAAAGTATGTCACTTAGAAGAATATATTACAATGTATCATATCGAAATTATGAACATCGTAATCATCTTAACAGGTGGTATGGTAACTGTAGCTTACGCAACTGAATATTTCATCGGATGGTACTCAGGATCCAGATTTGAAGATTTCACATATCTTTCTCCGGGTGCTGCGGTAGGACCTTACTGGTGGGCATTCTGGTCATTGATCATCTGTAACCTTGTTATTCCTGCTTCTTTCTGGTTCAAGAGACTAAGAACGAACATTATCTGGACATTCATTGTTGCATTAATCATCAACATCGGTATGTGGTTCGAGCGTTTTGATATCATCGTTATCAACCTTTCAAGAGACTACTTACCAGGATCATGGACAATGTTTAAGCCAACGATCATTGATGTGGGTGTATACTTAGGAACGATCGGATTCTTCTCTGTATTATTCTTATTATATGCAAGAACATTCCCTGTAATTGCACAGGCTGAATTAAAATCGATTTTGAAAATCTCAGGTGAAACTTATAAAGCAAAAGAAGGAGATGAGCACCACTAAAATTGTATACGGACTTTATGCTGACGACGACGATTTAATGAACGGCGTTAAAGCATTCAACGATAAAGGAATCGCAATCAACGAAGTTTATACTCCGTTTCCGGTTCACGGACTAGACAAAGCTTTAGGTCTAAAGAAAACCAGAATTTCTGATGCTGCTTTCATCTATGCTTGTTATGGTGTAACGATCGGTGCTACTCTTACCTGGTATGTGATGAATCACGACTGGCCTCAGAATATCGGTGGTAAACCAGCTTTTGACTGGGGACACAACATGCCGGCATTCGTAGTTCCAATGTTCGAATTAATGGTATTCTGTGCGGCTCACATGATGTCTTTAACTTTCCTGGTTAGAAACAAAATGTATCCAGGAGCTCCTGCTCAGAACCCGGACCCAAGAACTACTGATGATAAATTCATGATGGAATTCGTAACTGAAGATGTAGAATCTGTAAAACAGTTGCTTATTGAAACTGGAGTTGAAGAAATAACTGTTAAAGACGCTTAAAATGAAAAAGAATGTATTAAAAATTACAGCGGTTTTAGGTTTAACAACAGTTTTACTTAACTCTTGCGGACCAAAGGAGAACACTCCGTTGGTATATTTCCCGGACATGTATTTTCCGGTAGCTTATGATCCGTTGATGAAAGCTCAGGATGCTTACTCAGATCATGAAAATGAAATTCCTGCTTTTGTTAAAAATAATGGTGCAACAGGTCTTTCTCCGGTAGAAGGATCAGTTGCTCAGAATAAAGATGGAGTTTTTGAAGAAAGCTTATTACCTAAAAATGTTGACGAGTACAACGCAGGGTATGAAGCCTCTAAAAAACTTACAGTATCTCCTTTGAACCCGGCTAATGCAGCGAAGGATCTTGAAAGAGGTAAAATATTGTTTGATCACACTTGTGCTGCATGCCACGGAACAGGAGGTGACGGACAAGGACCTATCGTACAAAGTGGAGCATTCTCCGGAGTGCCAAACTATGCTGACAGAGAACTTACTGTAGGATCTGTTCATTATGTATTAACAAACGGTAGAAATGCCATGGGATCTTATGCGGGACAATTGAACGCAGGAGACAGATGGAGAGTAGCAATGTATGTGATGAGTGCTTTCAAAAAAGGAGCAGCAGCACCGGCAGCAGCTACAGCGGCGGCACCAGCAACAACTGAAACGACTACCGAAACTAAAAAATAAGAAAAGAAATGTATAGTTTTTCACCAAAATTAAAATCAACTTCTATAATACTTCTTGTTGTAGGTTTAGTTCTTTTCGGTATTGGTTTCTTTTTGAACAAAGGAATTTCTACTGAGAAAATAGAACAAATGATGGAAGCTGTTCATGCTTCAGGTCATACTGCTCCTACACACTCAAGTGAAATGGTTGGACCTCAGGATCACGCGGCTCACCTTGAGCATGCTACATTGCAGGTACACAACCAGCCTTTAGCAGCAATACATTTTGTAGCTGTATTTTTCTTTGGAGTAAGCTGCTGCGTATTATTCTTCTATTCTATTCAGCACGCTGCCCACGCAGGATGGCCGATCATCATTACAAGAGTAATGGAAGCTATTGCTTCTTATATCCCTTACGGTGGTGCAATCCTGGTAATCCTTATGATCTTAAACATCACTCATAATGGTCACTTATTCCACTGGATGGACCCTGAATTGACAAACCCGGATTCTCCGCATTTTGATGTGATCTTATTCGAAAAGAAAAAATTCTTAAATATTCCTTTCTACGCAGTAAGAACTTTAATCTATGTGATTGGTGCTTCTTTCTTCGCTTGGAAATTAAAAGCTCAGTCTAAGAAAGTAGATGAAACGAAGTCTAAAGTAGAGTACCAAATGCTTTACAGATGGGCAGTAGGATATATCGCATTCTTCGGATTTGCTTCTGCAGCTTGGGCTTGGGACTGGTTGATGTCTATTGACCCTCACTGGTATTCTACAATGTATATCTGGTATTCAATGGTTAGCTGCCTTTCAAGTGGTATCGCTGTAATCATTCTATTAAGTGTTTATCTTAAGAAAAATGGTTTCTTACCACAGTTCAATGACAACCACTTACACGATTTAGGAGTATTCCTTTTCGCTACAAGTATGCTTTGGACATATACATGGTTTGCTCAGTTCATGTTGTACTGGTATGCCAACGTTCCGGAAGAGGTTAACTACTTCTTCGGTAGATTCCAGCACTACTCTCCTACTTTCTTACCGATGTTGATCATCAACTTCTTATTACCATTATTGGTATTAGTGAGCAGCAGCATCAAGAGAAACTACAAAGTTGTTACTACAATGGCAGTAGTGGTGATCTTAGGACACATCTTAGATTACTTCAACATGGTAATGCCGGGAACGGTAGGACCATACTGGAACACTCCTGAAGTATTCCTGTTAATCCTTGGAGCAATCTTATTCGTAGCCGGATTATTCATGTTTACTGTACTTTCAGCTTTATCTAAACTGAAGTTGATTCCTACAGGAAACCCATTCTTACACGAATCTGAAATTTATGAGTATCCTTTCTAAGGACTTGTAACAAAATAAAATGATAAAAGACTGATTGTTAAAACGATCAGTCTTTTTTTATGCACATACATCAACAAAACATACTATGAAAACAAAACTTTGCCTTTACACATTCTTCCTTTTGCTATGTAGTTTTATTCAGGCTCAGACCATCACCTTTGTTTCTGAAAAAAATAACAACCCTCTTCCAAGAGTTTCTGTATTTGGGAAAGATGGAACTATTCTGGCATACTCAGATATTGAAGGTAAGATTGACAAACAATCATTATCTCCCTCACAGGAAAAGTTTCAGCTTGTCTACAATAATTTTCCGGTGGCTACCTTATCTTATTCCGATTTTGATCAGCCCATTATTAAAATCAATGATCAGGTAAAAGAAATTGAAACGGTAGTTATCAAAAATAATAAACCTGCCAAATACATTTTTATCAAAGGAAATTTTAATGCTTACGTGACCGTAAATAATAAACTGAATAGTTATACCGACGGAATTGTAACCTATATTTTTGACAACAAAACAAAAAAACTAAAAAGTACCAATGTTGAACAATACAGAGTTTTCAGACTGGCAGACTCTAAAAACGAGAAAAAAGAAACTTCATCATGGGATTATGGGAACTCTCTGCAAATCCCAAAACTTAAAAATGTAGGAAATCCTGAAGAGTATAAAACCAAAAGAAATATCATCAGAGAATTGAAAGGCGACCGTAAAGATCAGATTGAAGTGACAGGCGGCGCACTTCACGAAAAAGAATTTTCATTCTTCGGATACAGATTTTATGATATCAGAACCATTTTGAATATGTCCTTTGAAAAGGGATCAGAAAAAACACTAAAAGATTTTCTGGAATATAACGAGCTGGTTTTTATTAAACTTAAACATAAAAGTGAACCCGAATACAATCAGATTGCACTTTACACTAATTTCTATCCTGTGGAACTTAGCTTTACTAATGACAATGATATTGAAAAGGTAAAATTCAGTAAAGATAACAGCAGTTATCAAACATCTTACTGGCAGGATCCTTCATTCCCGAATATGCAGACCATCTTCAGTAATTTTTTTAAAGGAGACTTAAAAGAACAACCCAATAAAAAGTAAAAATAAAAGATTATGACTCCTGTGATAAAGAAATAAAATAAGTCATAAAACATAAAGTGAAAATAAAATCCAGTATTAATAAAGGTTTTATTAAATTTGCAACAAACCAAATAAAAATGAAAAAGTTTTCTTTTCTACTTGTTTTCAGTCTGTTGCTTTTTACAGCATGCAAGAAAGATCATGTAGATGCTACGAATACTAAAACACTGCAGTCAAGTATCAATGATATGACTTCCAGTTTACCAACCATTAAACAGATTAAGTTTAATGAAGCTCTTTACATCCTTAAAACATTTGGAGTAGAAGCTGATGGTGATATCAATGAGCTAAAAGCCCTTGGAAAACTGATCAACGGGAAGAAAGTTCCTGAAATCATGTCCCTGGCAGACGAAGTTGCACAGAAAAACGGAATTGAATGGGCAAGTACTGCCCCACCATCATTGGGAGAAATGAATATCTTCGGGGATGACAAAGCAAAAGAAAGCGATCCTAATGACGTAAAAGCAGGATCATTAAGCCTTGTGACAAGACCTACAGGAGATGACGGAACCGGAGCGCCTACAGCCATCCAGATTGTTCCAAGACTTGTAGATGCAGCCGGAAACCCGGTATCTTTCACAGGAGCCGGCCTTGAAGCCACTCTTGAAGTATTCAGCAATGGGGTAAGACTGGCTACAGCCAAAAACCTGATGCAGGATAATAACTTCAAAGGATTCAACTTAAAGTTTTCATCTATTCCTGCTTCAAAAGTGGTAGATAATAAAATTGACATCACAGTTTCCGTAAAAACTACGGCAAAAACTTTCAAAATGTCAAAAATCGGACTTGATGTGAATGCTGCAGCCTTAAAAGTGCCTGCCATTCCAAAAACTGATTCTACAGCGGTAACAGAACAGCCAAGTGCAGTGGTGGATCCAAACAACCCTACAGCTCCTTCCGGAACAACGACAGATCCGTCAACAGCGGCTCCAACGACACCAGCAGCTCCAAAGCAGCCCACAGCAGATCCTAAGAATACAGTAAGCAAGTTTCTGAACAATGTAAGTTCCCAGAATTTAAAAGCAGCTTACGAAACGGCAAGCAACCCAAGCTGGGGAAGCTATGAGTCTTTCTCCAATCCTACTTCAGGTTTCGGATCGGTGAAGAATGTAAGTGTAAAAAATATTACAACTAACGGTACCTCTGCCAACAGTGCAAGTGTAAACGCCACTTATGATGTGACGGATAAAAGCGGGAAGACAACTTCTTTAAAAGTAACTTTCGGGCTTAAAAATGTAAACGGTGACTGGAAAATTTCCAGCTATAAAATCAATTAATAAATGGCTTCAGCAGAACTGATCAAGAAATTAGAAGAAACAATTGAAAATATCCCGGATTTTCCGATTCCCGGAATACAGTTTAAGGATATTTCACCCATCTTTTTAAATCCAAAACTTTATGAAGACGTTATTGCAGATCTTGTAGCCTTCAGTAAAGGGAAAATCGATGCAGTCTGCGGAATTGAAAGCCGCGGTTACCTTTTTGGAATCGCTATCGCTGTGGCATTGGAAGTTCCATTCATCTTAATCAGAAAAGCGGGAAAACTTCCTCCTCCTGTCATTTCAGAAACATATGACCTGGAATATGGAAGCGCTATTATAGAAACCCGTGAAGGGCAGATAAAACCCGGACAAAGAGTTTTAATTCATGATGATCTTCTGGCAACCGGAGGAACTACTGAAGCTGCGGCTAAATTAGTAGAAAAGCAAGGCGCAACAGTTTCACAGTTCAGTTTCCTTATTGGCTTACAAGGCTTGAATGGTGATGAAAAACTGAAGAAATTCGGTGCAGAGATCTACCACATCTTAAGTTATTAAGATTGATCCTAACAAGATAAATGCTTCGACTCCGCTTAGCATGACAATGGCTGATAATTTACTATGAGATTAAAACAGTTAGTATTAGAAGTGTCATGCCGGGCAAGGTCGAAGCATCTTTTTTTAATAAATTCACCATCCACGATTAACAATTCACAAAATTTCATTAATAATACCAACAAAGTATTTTGTAAATCTCTCAGAAACAATTAAATTTGCATTTCAATTTTTAAAAACTTATGGCAAAATTGGGAAAGAGTGCTCAGAACGAGCAAGAAGGTAAAGAAACGGTTGAGTTCTTTAAAGACCTTGACAGAGAGGCTTTAAACACTGAAAGATTTGTTGAAAAATATTCAAAACCTCTGGGTTTTGTATTCGGAGCATTGATTTTGGGAGTTTTAGGATTCTTTGCTTATAAGCAATTTGTGATTGCTCCAAAGAACACTGAAGCTGTAAAAAGTTTCCTTGCTGCTCAAAAAAACCTTACAGAAGGCAAAGATAAAGATGCTTTAGGTGGAAAATCTGCTGCTAATCCTGGTTTTATAGGTACAGCTAATGAATATTCTTCTACTGAGATTGGTAAACTTTCTGCTTACAATGCTGGTTTATTAAAATTCAAAGAAGGAAAATTCCAGGAAGCATATGATCTTTTGGATAAATTCTCTTCCAAAAACAAAACGCTGATGGCAATGAAGTATGGAGCGATGGCTGATGCAAAATCAGGTCTTAACAAAAACGATGAAGCTCTCTCTTTATTAGATCAGGCTGCTACAGCATCTGATGATCCTTACACAACGTATTATTTTACAAGAAAAGCAGGTATCGTTGCCTTAGGATTAAAGAAAAATGCAGAAGCTAAAAAATACTTCTCTGCAATTGACGAGAAATATCAGGACTACGACAATGGAATGTCTGATTCTTATATCGAAATGACTAAATATTATTAAAAAATGGCAACAGTTAATCTTTCCGATTACAAGCCACTTCATATAACGAATGCCGAAGATTTTTCTATCGGCATTGTTTTTTCTGAGTGGAATGATTTTGTAACCTACAATCTTCGTGATGCAGCTTTGGAAATTCTTGAAAAAGAAGGGGTAAAACCTGAAAACATCAAACTTTTCCCTGTACCAGGAGCTTTTGAATTAAGCTATGCAAGCATGCAGCTTTGCAAAGAGAGAAAATATGACGCAGTAATTTCAATCGGATGTGTAATCCGTGGAGAAACGCCTCACTTCGACTATGTGTGTTCTGCAGTAGCACAGGGAATCAAAGATTGTAATATCATGACGGATACTCCTACAATCTTCTGTGTATTAACAGATGATACCAAAGAACAATCTATCGCAAGAAGCGGTGGTGACCTTGGAAATAAAGGGGTGGAAGCAGCAGTTACAGCGCTAAGAATGATTGATTTCAAAAAGAAATTATCTGATAAAAAGGGGAATATAGGTTTTGGACACTCTTAACTTTTTATTCACTTTAACAATATAATGGGACTATTTTTTAATAGTCCTTTTTTTATTAGTATATAAATAATTCATAAATCTTATTAATAAAAAGGATGTTTTTCTTTTTTTCCGTCAAAAGTTCCCCACAAAAACTATCTTTGTGAAAATTAATAAAGACAGACAATACATGTTTTTAAAGAAAATAAAACCTTTCCTGTATTTAGGAATTTTCTATCTTATTATATCGTTGATAATAAGGACAGTATTCTTTTTCCATCCCATTACTACCGCTAGTTTCGGATTTTTTGAAGTCGTAAAAGTTTTGTTGATCGGTCTGGTGAATGACATTTTTGTGTTCATATTGGCCAGCTCCATTCTCGCCCTTTACTTCCTCTTTCTTTCCAATTCAAAATATAAAAAGCCTTACGGGTATAGTATTTTGGGAGCATTAGTTCTGTTCTTCCTCTATATCTGGCTTGTTCCCAATAATATTTTCAAGCAGTACGGAGGCTCTATTATGGAGATTGCTCTTGTTTTCGTAGGAATTAAGACCCTTTTCTTCGGATTGATGCTGTTCCTTCCCGCACAGAGAATTAAGATCCGTAATATATTATATTTCATCACATTACTGTTATATGTTCTTCTGATCATTTTCAACGGGGTAAGTGAATATTTCTTCTATAATGAATTTGGAGTTCGTTATAATTTTATTGCTGTAGATTATCTTATCTATACCAATGAGGTGATTGGTAATATCATGGAAAGTTACCCTGTAATTCCATTGTTTTCAGCCATCATGATCGTTACCCTGTCCATCACATGGTTTATTTATAAGAAAACAAAAGATGAACTGCTGGAACTTCCGGACTTTAAACAAAAAATGGTGCTGCTGGGCAGTTTTATGGTACTTTGTGCGTTAAGTGTACTGGCCATACCCTCTTTGATGCAAATCAGATCAGACAATGTTTTCGCAGACGAAATTGAAGCCAACGGAATTCCTAAGTTCTACTGGGCGTTTACCCATAATGAACTGGATTATTTCCAGTTTTATTCACAGATTAACCAACAGCAGGCCGAAAAGAATTTTTTAAGCCAGTACCCACAGCATACGTTATCAAGAGCTGTCGTTGCGGAGCAGCCTGAAGTGAAGAAAAACGTAGTATTGATCTCCATTGAAAGTCTTTCTGCAGATTTCATGGAACATTATGGCAATACCCAAAAAATTACTCCTTTCCTGGACAGTCTTGCTGATAAATCACTCATGTTTACCAATCTGTATGCAACCGGAAACAGAACGGTACGCGGACTGGAAGCTTTAACATTGTGTATTCCCCCAACTGCAGGGGAAAGTGTCATCAAGAGAGATGATAATAAAAATAAATTCACAACCGGAAGTGTTTTTAAATCCAAAGGATATGATGTTAAATTTTTATATGGCGGATACAGCTATTTTGATAATATGCAGGACTTCTTCGGAGGAAACGGCTATGGTATCGTAGACAGAAATAACTTTAAACCTGAAGAAATTACTTTTGCCAATGTTTGGGGCGTTGCTGATGAAGATATGGCCAGAAAAGCTATTCAGATAATGAATGCTGAAGCCAAGTCAGGAAAACAGTTTTTCAATCACTGGATGACGGTTTCCAACCACAGACCTTTCACTTATCCTGACGGAAGAATTGATATTCCGGGAACGGCAAAATCCCGTGAAGGCGGTGTAAAATATACGGATTACTCTCTTAAGCTGTTCTTTGATATGGCTAAGAAACAGGATTGGTATAAAAATACAGTTTTTGTGATCATCGCAGACCACTGTGCATCCAGTGCGGGAAAAACGGAACTTCCGATGGATAAATACAGAATTCCTGCTATGGTATTTTCTGAAGGATTTATTCAGCCTCAGAAATTTGATGCGCTGATGTCGCAGATCGATATAATGCCAACCGTTTTGGGATTATTAAACTTCAGCTATCAGTCTAAATTCCTGGGTCAGGATGTGTTCAAACCGGAATTCCAGCCTAAAGCGTATGTGGCAACCTATCAGGATCTTGGATTTATCAAAGGTGAACGTTTGACCATTATTTCGCCGGTAAAAAAGGTAAAACAATATTCTTTGGAACTGGAAAAAAGCAATTTGAAACCGGAATTTAAACTGTATTACAACGAGAAATTATTAAAAAATCCAGATCAGAAACTGGTGGATGATGCTGTGTCAGCTTATCAGTCTACTTCTTACTGGCTAAAAACAAAACAACTCAACAGATAAATATCTAAATATTTTCGCTTATAATCTGGTGTAAAATATTTAAATTAACCCATAAATTTATTAGTATGAAATGGACAGACGACAGAGGCGGAAACGTTGATGACCGCCGTGGTTCAGGAGGCGGAAGTGGCGGTATGATTGTAGGAGGCGGACTCGGAACTTTAATTATAGCAGCCATCGTATTCTTTTTGGGAGGTGATCCATCCGGTATCTTGAATTCCGGAGGCATGCAGCCTTCAGGAAATTCCGGAGAACAGAGAGAGCTTACAGCCGATGAAAAACAAGTTGGAGAAATGGTTGATATGATGGCCAAATGGAATATTCTTACCTGGGATCAGATTTTTAAGGAAAATGGAATGACTTACAGTGCTCCTCAGGTAGTCCTTTTCGAAAATACAACATCTTCAGCATGTGGTACGGCTCAATCTGCCATGGGACCATTCTATTGCCCGGCGGATCAGAAAGTCTATATGGATATGAGTTTTTTTGGTGAACTTCAGCAAAAATTCGGAGCTAAAGTAACAGAATTTACGGTAGCTTATGTTCTTGCGCATGAAGTAGGACACCATGTTCAGACTCTTTTAGGAACTACGCAGAAAGTGGATGCGCTAAGAAGAAGCGGAAGATATTCCGAAGAACAGATGAACAGAGTATCCGTTGCTACAGAATTACAGGCTGATTTCTATGCCGGAGTATGGGCAAAAAGAACCAATGACAGCAAACATATTCTGGAACCCGGAGATATTGAGTCTGCCATAGATGCTGCCGAAGCGGTTGGCGATGATAATATTCAGAAAAGAGCACAGGGATATGTGAATCAGGAAAGTTTTACCCATGGATCTTCTGCTCAGCGTAAAGAATGGTTTATGAAAGGATACAACACCGGAGACATCAGACAGGGTGATACTTTCAACCAGTTGTTGAAATAGTTTTTATCAAAATTATAATGATACAAAAAGCGGTCTTGACTTAAGACCGCTTTTTTATTTATTGCAATTCGATAGGATTAGAATTTTTCTTAGCCTCTTCTTTCACCCTTTCTTCCATTCTTTTTCTCATATCAGCAGGATTTTGGTTTCCACCGCCGGGGCCTCTTCCACCTCCGCCTACTCTTATTGTATTAGAAAATCCACCTTGTCCGCCGCCACTTTGACTCAAGAATGACATTGGATCAGCTTTAAATTTTTGCTGCTGCTTGATATAATCTGATCTTTTTACTTTCAAAGTATTTCCAAACTGATTCAAAGTTGGAAACTCAGCAATTTTATAATTTTTCATGAGATCAAAAGAATAATCTCCTTTATCATCTTCCACTTTTACAATCAGTCCCGGAAGTCCTCCGAATTTATAAGGTCCGTCCTGATAAGGAAGATCTGTGGTAAACCACGCTGTCCATTTTCTTCCACCAAAATCGGTTTCAGCTTTCTGAACTTTATATTCGCCGATTTTTCTCGTTTCTGGCTCTATTTTCCAGTTCAGAGGTCTGTCTTCTTCGTACGAATAGATATCACGCCCGATTCTGTCTTTGAAATAGGTCTTTTGATTGGTTTTATCTTTTTCAATGGAATAGCTGATATTCGTTCTCAATCCTTCCATCTGGTCTCTGTTGATGCTTACTCTTCCGCCTCCGCTCTGAAATGCTTTTTGCATAATAGAATCTCTTTTGATTCTGTTTTCAGAATAAAACACTGATTTTTCCGGAGAAATATCCAGATAAGCATTTTCAGTCTTGATATCTGTTTTATTTTCAGCATCAGGCTTCATCGTCACCTGATATACGAATCTGTTGGTTTGTGCAGAAACATTCTGTATGAAGAGCGCCAATGCGATAATACCTATTTTTTTCATTTATATTTTTATTTATTGAATATTATTAAAAGAAAGATTTATTGTACCTTGTTTTTGACAAATTTTCTCCCTTATTGCTTGATTATATGTCTTCCTTATAGATTTAAAATACGATTCAAGGTTAAAATTATGAATAAAACCTTAACAGAAAACGGCTCAGTTTATCTTTTTTTAACATCATTTATCCTTTGATAAATTGCTATTAATATCATAATCATTAAAATAGACATCTTCGATTTGAGATTGCGGAAATTAGTTTGTATTTTTGCATCATTAAATCATTCTAAATAAATACAATGATAAAAGTATCAGACCATGCAAAGGAGAAAGCCATCCAGTTAATGACGGAAGATGGTTTTAACCCTGCTGAAGATTATATAAGAGTAGGGGTAAAAAGCGGCGGATGCTCTGGTTTAGAGTATGTTTTAAAGTTTGACAACGAAAAAACAGACACAGATCAGATTTTTGAAGATAATAACATTAAAATTATTATAGATAAAAAATCCATCCTTTATTTAGCAGGAACAACTCTTGAGTATTCAGGAGGATTGAACGGAAAAGGGTTTGTTTTTAACAACCCGAATGCATCCAGAACATGTGGATGCGGGGAATCATTTAGTCTTTAGAGAAAAGACATTAGATCCTAGATTTCAGACCTCAGAGCTATTCTGACTTCTGAAATCTAATCTGAAACCTAAAAAAAAATAATGAGTAAATATACAGAAGACGATTTAAGAGTCGATCTAGAAAATAAAAAATATGAATTCGGTTGGGAGACGAAGATTGATTATGAAGACTTCCCGACTGGTTTAAACGAGGATATCATCCGTGCGATCTCTGCTAAAAAAGAAGAGCCGGAATGGATGACTGAATGGCGATTGGAATCTTTCAAAATCTGGCAGAAAATGGTAGAGCCTGAGTGGGCAAATATCAAATATGAAAAACCAGATTTTCAGGCAATCCGTTACTATGCTGCTCCAAAAGTAAAGCCTGAACTGGCAAGCCTTGACGAAGTAGATCCTGAACTATTGAAAACATTCGAAAAGCTAGGGATTAATATCGAAGAGCAAAAAAGACTTTCAGGAGTTGCTGTAGATATCGTAATGGACTCAGTTTCTGTGAAAACCACTTTCCAGGATACACTGGCAGAAAAAGGAATTATTTTCTGCTCGATCTCTGAGGCTATTAAAAACCACCCTGATCTGGTAAGAAAATATCTTGGAAAAGTAGTTCCGAGAGGAGATAACTTCTATGCAGCATTGAATTCCGCAGTATTTTCTGACGGAAGTTTCTGTTATATTCCTAAAGGAGTAAAATGCCCGATGGAACTTTCTACTTATTTCCGTATCAATCAGGCAGGAACAGGACAGTTTGAAAGAACGCTTCTTGTAGCTGATGAAGGAAGTTATGTTTCTTATCTTGAAGGATGTACAGCACCGTCAAGAGATGAAAACCAGCTTCACGCAGCGGTTGTAGAGCTTATCGCTTTAGACAATGCTGAAATTAAATATTCAACAGTACAGAACTGGTATCCTGGTAATGAAGAAGGTAAAGGAGGTGTATTCAACTTTGTAACGAAGAGAGGACTTTGCGAAAGAAATGCAAAAATCTCTTGGACACAGGTTGAAACAGGTTCAGCTGTAACATGGAAATATCCTTCTTGTATCTTAAAAGGAGACAATTCTATCGGAGAGTTCTACTCTATTGCGGTAACCAACAACCACCAATATGCAGATACAGGTACAAAAATGATCCACATTGGTAAAAACACCAAATCTACGATCATTTCTAAAGGTATTTCTGCCGGGAAATCACAAAACTCATACAGAGGACAGGTGAAAGTAATGCCTTCTGCAAAAGGAGCAAGAAACTTCTCACAGTGTGACTCTTTATTGATGGGTAATGAATGTGGAGCTCATACGTTCCCTTATATTGAAATTAAAGATCCTACGGCACAGTTAGAGCACGAGGCTACGACTTCAAAAATCGGGGAAGACCAGATTTTCTACTGTAACCAGAGAGGTATTGACACAGAAAGAGCTATTGCTCTGATTGTAAATGGTTTCAGTAAAGAAGTTTTAAATAAGCTTCCAATGGAATTTGCTATTGAAGCACAGAAACTACTTGAAATTTCACTAGAAGGTTCGGTAGGATAAACTTTTAAAAGGATTTTCAGATAAAAACCAACTGATTTAAAGGCAAGGTTTTCAGAGTTCTTATCAGATGATCAACCGTTATCAACGGGAAATAAATTATAATCTTCACAGGAGATTATCAGTAAAATAAAATATAAAAAGCTTCTATCTGTCCGCTGATGAAATACTTCGGTTAAAGACAAATGTGAATATACAATGAAGCTCACACAATTATAAAGCAAAAGTTAGCAAGAATGTTACAAATTAAAGACCTTCACGCCAAAATTGAAGATGGCGCAGAAATATTAAAAGGTATTAATCTTGAAATTAAGCCGGGCGAAGTTCACGCTATTATGGGACCAAACGGAGCTGGTAAGTCTACCCTTTCTTCTGTAATCGCAGGAAAAGAAGATTACGAAGTGACTGGTGGAGAGATCCTTTTTGACGGACAGGACATCAGTGAAGATGCTCCTGAAGATAGAGCTCACAAAGGAATTTTCCTTTCTTTCCAGTATCCTGTAGAAATTCCGGGAGTTTCTGTAACGAACTTTATCAAAGCCGCTTTAAACGAAACAAGAAAAGCAAACGGACTGGAAGAGATGCCTGCAAAAGAAATGCTTGCACTAATCCGTGAGAAATCTGAAAAACTGGGAATCAAAAAAGATTTTCTTTCAAGATCATTGAACGAAGGATTCTCCGGAGGTGAAAAGAAAAGAAACGAGATCTTCCAGATGATGATGCTTAATCCGAAATTGGCTATTCTTGATGAAACCGATTCAGGACTTGACATCGATGCTTTAAGAATCGTTGCAGATGGAGTAAACTACTTTAAAAATGAAGGAAACGCAGTTCTTCTGATTACCCACTATCAAAGATTGCTTAATTATATTCAGCCTGACTTCGTTCATGTGTTAGCAGATGGGAAAATCATCAAAACCGGTGATAAATCTTTAGCATTGGAGCTTGAAGAAAAAGGTTACGACTGGCTTTTAAATTAATTTGAAATTTACTATTTGAGATTTGAATTTATTGCAACATTCATGAAGTGCAGCAAATATGAATCTCTAAAGTAAAAATTGGATTCCTATTCCTCGGAATAACAATATTTTAGTTCAAAAAAAAGAAAAAATGGTGCAAACCACAGATATACCAGTAATGGCATTAAAAGAACAAATTATAGAGAACCATAGTGAATTTTTGGAGAGTCTTCGTCACAGATTTCTGGATGAGGAAAGAAAAACAGCGCTTCAGAAATTTGCAAACCTTGGTTTTCCTACTAAAAAAGACGAAGAATATAAATATACCAATCTAAAGGAGATCACGGAAAAAAGCTACAACTTCTTCCCGAAAGAGCACCACAATATCACTAAAGAGCAGTTTGATGAACTGCATCTTGGTGAAGAGAATTTTGATTGGATAGTTTTTGTAAACGGTAAACTTCACAAAGAACTTTCTAAAGTTTCTATTGAAAATGTGGAGTTCCTTTCATTCAATTATGCATTGAATGATGAGAAACATAAGGAAGTTTTTGAAAAATATTTCAATACCATTGCTTCTAAAGAACAGGCTTTTACCAACCTGAACCTTGCTTACTGCAAATATGGCTTCTTCCTTAAAGTTCCTAAAAATGTAGTGATTGAAAAGCCAATCCACGTTTTTTATATTTCTCAGAATCAGGAAGAAAACACATTCTACAATACCAGAAACCTTTTGATCGTAGAAGAAGGAGCAAAAGTAGAAGTGATTGAAAGCCACCATAATTTTGACAGCACTTATGTATTGACCAACTCTGTAACAGAGATCTTTACATACCCGAATGCGAAAGCTGACTGGCACAAACTTCAGAACGATAACAACACAACCTATCTTATCGATAATACTTTCGCAAAACAGGAGAAGGACAGCTTAACTACGGTAAACACATTCTCTTTCGGAGGTAAACTGGTAAGAAACAACCTTGATTTTATTCATAACGGATCCAATATCAATTCATTCATGAACGGAATCACCATCATTGGAAAAGATCAGCTGGTAGATCACCATACAGCGGTTCACCATAACTTCCCGAACTGTGAAAGTTATCAGAACTACAAAGGAATTTTTGATGGTAACGCCCACGGAGTGTTCAACGGAAAAGTTTTTGTGGACAAAATTGCTCAGAAGACAAATGCTTATCAGCAAAACAACAATGTATTGCTAAGCGAAGGGGCAAGTATTGATACAAAACCTCAGTTAGAAATTTTTGCAGACGATGTAAAATGTTCTCACGGATGTACAGTAGGACAATTGAATGAAGATGCTTTATTCTATCTGAGAGCCAGAGGAATTTCGAAAAAAGAAGCTCAGGCATTACTTTTATATGCTTTCGCTAATGATGCAATGCAAAACATTGATATAGAACCTCTAAAAGAGAAAATTTCAAAGCTCCTGGCTGAGAAATTAGAAGTTGATATAGAATTTTAAAACTTATATATATTGATAAAAAAGCACTTCAAATGAAGTGCTTTTTTATTGTATTTACGGATTGTGTGTCTCTTATTTTTTCAACCAGCTTTGGTTATCTTTATTTTCTGAACGTTTCTTACCGTTATCAAAATTATAAGCCAACCCTACGCCCAATGTCTGCTTCAGCTGGGTCTTCCATATCTGATTATGGTCATACAAAAGGTCAAGGGTAACGTTGGTAGAAATATATTTATTGATTTTCATGCTCAAAACTCCGCTATATCCAAGGACAAGCCTGTCCGGATGATCAAGATAGTTTGAGAATACAGAAGCCGTATTCAGTAGGGTTATATTCTCCATAATCTTCAGTTTGTACATTGCCGTTCCCAGGAAACCGAATTGGAAAAGAGAAGAATCTCCATCGTTTTTAAGACCGTAAGTTCCTGCTTTCTGAAGATCTTCGTCTAAAACAAAAGTCCATCTGGCATTCGCAGGTCGTAAAGTAACTGTAAGATTATCATTGGGACGGTATGTAACCCCTGCTCCTACACTCAGATATCCGGGAGCCATAAAATTGGAAATCTTTTTTGCATCAGGATTATTTCCATCTTCATAACCCGGAGCAAACTGAGTCTGAAGCCCCGCCCCTGCAGATAAATACCAATGTTTGGCAAATTCTCTACCATAGTTTGTAGAAAGATTAATCACATCCTGCGTTTTTCTAACTCCTGTTCCCTGTGTGTTATTTTGTCCGTACCCCAGAATAATAATATTTTCCCAAAGATCTTTCCCTTTTTCATAGGTCAGGTTGTAATTAACGCCAGCAAGCCAACCTACGTTGTTGGCTCCTCCACCTACCCAGTTTGAAAAGGCAGCCTGATTAAGCATTAATGTATTTTGTCCCTGAATAGACCATGCTTTAGCTGTGTCTGATACCGGAGCTTCTGTCTTAGCCTCCTGAGCGAGTGCTGCAGCCCCAAAAGAGATAGAACTGATCAATAAAAGTTTTTTCATAATGTTGATTTATTACAAATGTATAAATAATAATTTATGCCGACATAAAATTCACTTTAAAATGAATTTAACATAATTTAAAAATACACTTTAATCAATTGAAAACAAACCACTTGAAAAACAAAATCGTGACCCACAAACTTAAGTCAACTTAAAATTAAAACATTAAAAAAACAAAAAAAACACCTCATTTCTGAAGTGTTTTAATTAAAATATAAGTATTCAAACTATTTTTTGATCCACCACTGGCTGTCTTTACGATCAGAACGTTTTACACCATTTGCCAGCGTATAGGCAAACCCGATTCCAAGAGTTTGTTTCAGCTGTGTTTTCTCTATCTGATTATGATCGTATAGCAAATCTACGGTCACATTGGAGGATATGTATTTATTTACCTTTAAGTTCAGCAAAGCTCCATAGGCAAGAACTAATCTGTCCGGGTGATCAAGGTAATTCGAGAAGACAGAAGCCGTATTGGTTAAATAAATATCTTCCATAATTTTCAATTTATACATTGCTGTACCCAGAAAACCGAATTGTAATAAAGAAGTATCTCCATCATTTTTTAAACCATAGCTCCCTGCTGTCTGAAGGTCTTTATCCAGTACAAATGTCCATCTGGCGTTGGTAGGACGTAATGTTACCGTGAGATCATCATTGGGTCTGTATGTGATCCCCATCCCGACGTTCAGGTAGCCTGGCGCCATAAAATTGGAAATCTTTTTTGCATCAGGATTATTTCCGTCTTCATATCCTGCAGCAAACTGTGATTGAAATCCTGCGCCCATAGAGAAATACCAGCTTTTTGAGAATTTTCGCCCATAATTGGTAGAAACATTGATAACGTCTTGTGTTTTTCTGATTCCCTGGCCTTTTGTATCATTCTGCCCATATCCAAGAATAATGATATTTTCCCAAAGGTCTTTATCTTTTTCATATGTCAGATTATAATTCATTCCGGCAAGCCATCCCACGTTATTGGCCCCACCTCCTACCCAGTTTGAAAAGGCAGCCTGATTAATCATTAATGTGTTTTTTCCTAAAACCGACCAGTATTTTATGGTGTCTACCACTGCGGAATCTTTTTTCAATTCTTCTTGTGCACTTGCATATATTCCTATAAAACAGGAAAGAATCAATAAAAACTTCTTCATTACTCTAAATAATTTTCAATGCAAAAATATTAATATAATTTTTTTAAAAGCTAAAATTCAGCTTTAAAAGAACCCATTTCTATAAAGTTTAATGATCTCATAACAAGATATTTCTATAAAATCAATGCCAAATAATGAGTTCAAAAGTTAAATTTAATACCTTTTGTCTTAAAATCAGACCGGTAGAAATTTATTCATCGACAAATTTTCCGAAATTTATCATTGGCTTTTGATTTGACGTAAAATCCACATGTTCAAAAATGTAATTTCCAAAAGAGCGGTTATCTATCCATTGCTGATGCTTTCAGCAATGTGGTTCGGGTACTTTTTACAAATGCAGGGCTTTTTTCAAAGCTGTTTTGGAGCCATTATTCCCCTCTTACCCGAGGGATTGCTTGGCATTATTACCTCTCCCCTTTTACATGGAAATATCGATCATATCATAGGAAACTCTATTCCGATAGCAGCACTAATGTTTTTGCTGTATCAGTTTTATCCCGTAGTGGCCAACAAAGTCTTTATCATCGGCTGGCTGGCAACAGGACTATTGGTGTGGCTTCTTCCTCCTATTGATATTCTTACCGGTGAATATATGTACACCTGCACCATCGGGGCCAGTGGTGTGGTATATGTGCTTGCCTTTTTCCTTTTCTTCAGCGGTGTTTTTAAATGGAATACGAAACTTCTTACGATTTCAATGCTTGTTGTGCTTTATTATGGCAGTCTGGTATGGGGAATGCTTCCGGAGGAACTGTTCTACAACATGCAGGAACCGAGTAAAATTTCATGGCAGGCCCACCTTTCCGGAGCTGTGGTAGGTAGTATCATTGCATTTGCTTTTAAAAATGTGGGAGAAAAGAAGAAAAAATTTATCTGGGAGTTTCCGAATTATTACAGCGAAAAGGATGATAAATTATGGCAGGAATACAGGGAAAACCATCCTGAAGATTTTATGGAGCTTCCCTACAAGAAAAAAGATGACATCTGGGATCATTTGGATGAATTAAGAAAAAGATAAAACTTATTTCATTACATTTGAAAAAAAACACACATGAATTCCGAAGAATACTTCTATGCCATCGCCCTCCGCGAGTGCAGCCAGATTGGTGATATCCATTTTCATAAGCTTGTCCATACTTTCGGAAGCGCTCAGGACGCCTGGAAAAGAGCAA
The DNA here is from genome assembly GCF_059515165.1 of Chryseobacterium sp. CS3K3.1. Taxonomy (NCBI): domain Bacteria; kingdom Pseudomonadati; phylum Bacteroidota; class Flavobacteriia; order Flavobacteriales; family Weeksellaceae; genus Chryseobacterium; species Chryseobacterium sp. CS3K3.1. The sequence goes on from NZ_JCAKRV010000001.1 coordinate 364,589, forward strand.
AAAAAGAGTATAAACAACTTGATGGAATAGGACAGAAAACAGTTTCAGATATTGGAAATACATCTCATTTGGAATTCGCAGAAGATGAATTAAATTTTTGCGAAAAAAATAATATTCAAATCAGGCTCAAACACCTTAAAGAAACGCCCTCCCTGCTTAACGAATGTAATGACGCACCGGCTATCCTTTATCAAAAAGGGAATATTGAAAATATACAACCTAAGGTAAGTATTGTAGGAACCCGGAATATGACAGCGTATGGGAAACAATTCCTTGACGATTTTTTCGAAGCGACACAATCGTCAAAATATTTAACGGTGAGCGGCCTCGCTTTAGGAATCGACAAAGAGGTTCACGAACAGTCTATTCGTCATCAAAAACCTACGGTAGCTGTTCTTGCCCATGGTTTTAAATATTTATATCCTGCCAAAAACAGAAAACTATCTGAAAAAATTTTACTGGAAGGTGGTGCATTAATCACAGAGTTTAGTTCATCCAGAAAACCCGATCGGGAAAACTTCATCCAGAGAAACAGAATTGTGGCAGGAATATCTCCGGCAACGATTGTAGTGGAAACCGGTTTTGGAGGAGGCTCTGTAAGCACCGCAGCCTTTGCTAATGATTATAATCGTGATGTTTTTGCACTGCCCGGAAAAATTACGGACAGCTCCAGCCAGGGTTGTAATCAGCTGATTTTCCATCATAAAGCGACAGCTATTTCTACCGTGAAAGACCTTATCGGACTCCTTGGATTAAATGAACCCAAAGAAAAAATAGAAGAGTTATTTCCTTATAGTGAGACTATTACCCAATTATCTGATAATCAAAACTTAATATATCAATCTATTAAAGACCAGCCTCAGATTTCTTTAGATGATCTGGCACAGAAAATTGATCTTCCTACCCACAAAATCTTACCAATAATTTTGGAATTGGAACTTTTAGGGAAAGTAAAATCATTTTCCGGGAGGCAATTCATCGCAATTTAAGATTTAACGATTTCTTAATACTGCATTATTTCACACATAACATTTAATTTTTAATAAAATTTGAACATAAATTATCAATTTAATAATATTACGAAACATTATTATTTAATTTTTAACAATGTTAAAATATAGTGTTGTGAATCTTGAAAAAAAAATTAAATTTGTTGACAATAATATTCAACCTTAATATATGGAACAATATAATATTGACCAGAAAATCCAAGAGTTTATTGCAAAAATTGAAGCAAAAAATCCTAACGAACCGGAATTTTTACAGGCTGTAAAAGAAGTTGCCGTAACCGTAATTCCATTCATTGCTACTAAAAAAGAATATACCGGAATGAAGCTGCTTGAAAGAATGGCTGAAGCTGAAAGAATTATTATTTTCAGAGTTCCATGGGTTGATGACAAAGGAGAAATTCAGGTTAACAGAGGTTTCAGAATTCAAATGAACTCTGCTATTGGACCATACAAAGGAGGAATCCGTTTCCACCCTACTGTAAACTTATCCGTTCTTAAATTCCTAGCTTTCGAGCAGGTATTCAAAAACTCTTTGACAACTCTTCCAATGGGAGGTGGAAAAGGAGGTTCAGATTTTGACCCACAAGGAAAATCTGATATGGAAGTAATGCGTTTCTGCCAGGCTTTCATGACAGAATTATGCAAGCACATCGGTCCTGAAACAGACGTACCTGCAGGAGATATCGGTGTTGGAGCAAGAGAAATCGGATATTTATTCGGACAATACAAGAAAATCAGAAACGAATTTACCGGAGTTCTTACAGGAAAAGGTCTTGCGTATGGAGGTTCATTAATCCGTCCTGAAGCTACAGGATACGGTGTAGTATACTTCGCTGAGCAGATGCTTAAAACGATCGGACAGGATTTCAAAGATAAAATCGTTACAGTATCAGGTTTCGGAAACGTAGCGTGGGGAGTGATCAAAAAAGCAACCGAACTAGGTGCTAAAGTTGTAACAATCTCTGGTCCTGACGGATATATCTACGATAAAGATGGTATCAGCGGAGAAAAGATCGATTATTTACTGGAACTTAGATCTTCAGGAAACAACAGAGCTGAAGACTATGCTAAAAAATATCCATCTGCTGAATTCCACGCAGGAAAACGTCCTTGGGATGTGAAGTGTGATGTTGCCTTCCCTTCTGCAACTCAAAACGAATTAGATTTAGATGATGCAAGAAAATTAGTTGAAAACGGATGTATCTGTGTAACTGAAGCGGCTAACATGCCTTCTACACTTGATGCGATCAACTATTTCTTAGACAATAAAGTATTATTCTCTCCTGGTAAGGCTTCCAATGCTGGAGGTGTTGCGACTTCAGGATTAGAAATGACTCAGAACTCTATCCGTCTGAACTGGACTTCTGAAGAAGTTGACGCAAGATTAAAGGAAATCATGATCGGTATCCACAAAGCTTGCAGAGACTATGGAAAAGACGAGGACGGTTATGTAAACTACGTAAAAGGTGCAAATATTGCCGGCTTCGTAAAAGTAGCAGAAGCAATGTTGGCTCAAGGAGTTGTGTAACAAAAAAAGCAAAGGTTGGGAAAAAATCCCGACCTTTTTTGATATAGCCTGTTCCCGGGATAATGGGAAAAAAGTAAAAAGTGAAAGGAGAAAGCGCTGCTATATGCAGTGCTTTTTTTTTATTTTTATATCATGCAAAACACCTTTACCAATATTGATGAATATATTCTTCTGTTTCCGGTAGAAGTACAGAAGAAACTTCAAGAACTTAGAAAAGTAATCCATCTACAGGTTCCGGATATTGAAGAATATATTGGGTATCAGATGCCCGCCTTCCGGCACAAAGGAAAACCTTTGGTTTATTTTGCCGGATATAAAAAGCATATCGGATTCTATCCGGGAGCTGAAGGCATCCGTACTTTTGAGACAGCTTTTAAAAAGAGAAAATATAAATTCTCTAAAGGAGCCGTGCAGTTTCCAATTCATGAAAATCTTCCGCTCGATCTGATCATTAAGATCATCCTGTTCAGAGCACAAGAAATTGAACAAAAAAAATCCTGAAATACAAGATTTCAGGATCCGACTAGTGTTTGCTAAAGTGCTTACTTTTTCTTCTTTTTGTCTTTCTTTTCCTCTTTAGGAGTATCTGCAGGCTTTGTTGCATCAGTAGGTGTTGTACTTACTGACGGATCAGTTGCCGGTGCAGTTTCCATTGTAGTGGCAGGTGATTTGTCCTGTTGATTCTTTGGATCCGCAGGACTTGTAGTCTGCGTATTCGTTTGTTGGGTTTGAGTTGTCGTAGGGTTATTAGTAGAAGTATCGGCTGGCTTTTGTGGTGTTGACTGTGCTGATACTGCGATTACTCCGACTAATGTAAACGCTGCCGTTAAAAATAACTTTTTCATAATGTAATATTTAAATGATTGTTTAACTTAAACGAAGCATCATTTAGAAAATTATGCGTAAAAAGTTTATTTAACGTACTTTATAATTATTTAAGAGGAATTTGCAAAAATGAGTCCGGATGATTTTGCTGGAAGAGTAATGCTGGAGGCTGAAGTTTTTTAGAGTAGAAATAACAGTTTTATGATCAACGATGAAAGCTTCCTGCTTCCATCATCCAGCTCCCCGCCTTAGGCTTACTTCGCCACATTTTTCATCATTTTTTCTACAAATTCAAATGCCGCCGGGCAGATTACTGTGTTTTTCAGCATCAGGTTATTGATCTGATAAATCTTCTTACGGTCTGTATGAGGATATTCACGACAGGCTTTCGGTCTTACATCGTAGATAGAGCATGTATTATCGCTGTTCAGAAAAAAGCAGGGAAGATTTTGCAGCACTTTGTCATTATCTTCATCCACTCTTAAAAACTTTGCTTCAAAGTCTGCGGACTTCATTCTGAGATGTTTGGCAATTCGCTCAATATCTTTTTCAGTATAAAGCGGGCCTGTTGTTTTGCAGCAATTGGCACACTGCAGGCAGTCAATTTCCTCAAAAACTTCATCATGGATCTCCTGCACGATATAATCGAGATTTTTGGGCGGTTTTTTCTTCAATCCGTCCAGAAATTTCTTGTGCTCTTTCTGCTTTTGTATCGCCTGTTTTTTATAAAAATCTAAATCCATTATTCTTTATTTCTCACTGATTCCGGAAGCTCTTCTTTCTTATATTCATTGATTTTATCCAGATCCAGTACTGTTGAAAGGTTTTCCTTATTTGGATAATACATCGGAACAAATTTGGCCCCATATACAATTTCTCCCGTAGTATAAGAAGATCTTTGAACCACAGTGTTTGAAAATACTTCATCAAATGCACGAACCTGCACAATAAGCTCAAGATCCGTATTTTTAAAATCCTCTTCGGAAAAGCCATAAAACGGCGAGTTTTCATCAATCTTATGCACTACAGTCCAGTTGAGGGCCAGTGTATTGATCTTACTCATCTGTGTTGTAAGCCGGTAAAAATTGCTTTTGGCAACTCCGTTTTCCACAACTTCAATAGCAACCGATACGATTACATCTGCATCCGTCAATGCATTATTCTTATAAGGAGCAAGCCTGAACATTAATGCTGAAGATTCCTGAAAAGGAGCAATAACTGCTATATCAGAAAATCTAAGATATGCCCGGGGTCTTGAAAATCTTCCGTAGAAAAGCCCTGTTGCAATGGCAAAGGTAAGCAATCCCAGAAAAGCTTCAAATGTGGCAACAAGACTTGCCAAAAAGCCTACAGGAGCTATTCTTCCATATCCAACCGTAGTAAATGTCTGGGAACTGAAGAAAAAGACATCGATAAATTCATTGAGCGGATCACTCTTATCAATTCCGGTAAGATGCTCTACCCCAATCAGGTAATAGATCATTGCAAACAGTAAATTAATGATAATATAAGCAATAACCAGATAAGATATAAAACGGAATGAAGAGAGATTCAGCATGGTGTGGTACCAGCTTAGCCTGTTAAAAACATTCACTCCCCTTCTCTGAACATTCGGGAGACCGTCTTTGTTGATGAACCTTCCGGATGCATTGGTTCCGAAGCCGCTGTTCTCCGCATTTTTCTGACGGATCTTTTTTCTGAATCCTCCTGTCATTTAATTATCATTTTGACTTTATTATATGATGATTTTCCTCTACCAATAAGCCAGTTGATGATCAGCTCATTCTTTCAACATTTAAAAAGCAAAGTTAAGAATAGAATCCATTAAGACATCAATGCTTTGTAGTAATCATTTTTAAACTTTACTATTCAGATGGCAGATGGCTTTCTCAGCGGTTTAATTGAACTTTACGCAGATAACAAGCACAAAAAACAGCAGAAATTCCGAATGTCTGCTGTGTTTTTATTGTTTATTAAAGTAGTTTTATATCTTTTGTGCGGGCGACTCCATTACCGTAACACTTACATTGCTGATAGATTTTACGATCCCGGACTCTCCGTGTATATTGGTCAAAAAATCAGGGAAACTTTCAATAGGAAAAGCCCAATAGTAATGGCCATCTACGGGAGAAGGAAAGTTCGCCTGTAATCTTCCTTTTAATTTCATCGGTACAAAGTATTCAACAGATGATCCCTTCAATTTTGTAAGGACAGAAATCGTTTTTTTAGAATGAGCGGGCACAATGGTCTTGTAGCTGCTGGTTTCGGTAATTTCTTCAGAATTTTCCGTACCTTCCGTGGTATCTCCTCCCACCACAACTTTTGTACTTGCCGAAGCTTTTGCAACCAGCGGAATATCAACGGATACTGAAGCTGCCACTTCAAATGAACCCGATACAGTACGTTTCCAGGAAGTAGAATATCCTTTTTTATAAGAATACGTTACGGTAATTTCACTTTCTCTGTCGCCATTGTTAATTGCCTCCGTAGTATAGGCATTGTCCGGCAGATCTGCACCGTCTGTTTTTATAGTCACCTCAGGAGTTCCCAAAACAATGGAAACATTAGGGTTTGGAGCTGTATTCCGGGCATCTCCGTCTACAGAAAGGTCAGGATTAAATATAATTCCATCCGGAACCTGGCCGGAATAAGCAAAAACGTTTTTCAACCGTGTTCTTTCTCCGGAATAACTGACATCATATCCCATATCTTTCAGGTGATTTGCCTTGAAAGGGATTTCACGCTCTTCATTTGGCGAACTATAGCTGGCACCCAAACTATTATTCCCTGGTAATTTAAACTCATCTACAATTTTCCAGCCCTGCTGAAGCATCTCTGCCTCCGTCATCTGTGATTTGTTTAGTTCAGAATAATTTACTTTTTCCGAATCATCATTAATAGCACTCACTTCATCCCTTGAACATGATACCGAAAACATCAATAAGAGAATACAAATAGAATTGATTTTTTTGATCATTTTAATAATTTTTTAGTGTTTAATAATTAAATTTACAAAAAATGAATTCTTTTTAGGCGTTTTTTTGCGAATTAATCAAATTTTAATCTTTCCCAATTTTTCTTCTTATCCTATCTTGTTTTACTCTAAAACACTGTTAATATGAAATTTATCAATTTCGGGAATGGAGTTTTTAATACGAATTATACTAACTTTGAACTATGAAAAAGCTTGAATCAAGAGAAGACATTGAGCACCTTGTGAATTCATTTTACAACAAGGTCGTTAAAGATGAAACCATCGGTTTCTTTTTTAATGATATCGCTAAGGTAGACTGGGATCAGCATCTCCCTAAAATGTATTCTTTCTGGGAGTCTATCCTTTTCGGGCAGATGACTTATAAAGGAAACCCAATGGGCGTACACTTCCCGATTAACGAGATACAGGCTATGGAACAGAAACATTTTGACCGATGGCTGCTGCTTTGGCGTACTACTATTGAAGAAAATTTCGTAGGCGAAAATGCAGATATGGCGATTTACAAGTCAGAGAATATAGCCAAACTAATGGCCTTTAAAATGGAGCTGGCGAGAAGGTTATAACGGGATTCGGGATCCGGGTTATGGCATAAGAGTTACAAAATCCCGTCGTTAAGTTCTGGGATTTTGATGATCAACAGATTTGCGGTTATTTTTCCAATCTTCCTGTCTTTTTTCTTAAGGAACAATCACTGTAAAGATATAGGCTGCCAGATTCACCAAAAGAACGGTTCCGTAAAGGATGTTTGTCTTACCCCGGCTCAATGAAAGCATTACGATAAATACAGATAAAGAAAGCAGAATAATGTCTTTTTTATCCAGCCCTAATACAAGCGGAATATCGTACATGATGCAGACTACTGAAACCGCAGGAATAGTAAGACCAATACTTGCCAGTGCAGAACCCAATGCCAGATTTAAGCTGGACTGGATTTGATTGGCTCTTGCCGCACGGATCGCTGCAACCCCTTCCGGGAGAAGAACCACGGCAGCAATAATGACTCCCACCAGAGATTTCGGAGCTCCAAGGCTTTGTACCATTCCTTCTATAGTATCGGATAATCCTTTCGCCATCAGCACGACAATAACAAGACAAATTACCAGAAAAATAAAGCTGATAAGGGTTTTTGATAACGAAGGAATATAATGTTCCTCAGGATGCTCATCAGGAACAATAAAGTAGCTTCTGTGGCGCACGGTCTGCACCATCAGGAAAACCCCGTAAATGGCAAGACACGCAATGGATATAAAAATAAGCTGTGCTTCGTTATAGAAAGGTCCGTTGACACTTGAAGTAAAATTGGGAAGAACAAGGGTAAGCACCAGGATGGAAACAATACTCACCAGATAAGTAGTTGCTGAAGTCCTTGCAAAGAACTGCTCGTGATATTTAACGCCGCCTACCAGAATACATATCCCCAGAATTCCATTAAGAATAAGCATTACGGCAGCAAAAACGGTATCTCTGGCCAGCGTGATCGCCTGATCTCCGCCGGCAACCATCAGCGAGATGATAAGCGCCACTTCAATAATGGTGATACAAAGAGCCAGGATAATCGTTCCGAAAGGTTCTCCTACTTTATGAGCTACCACTTCAGCATGATGTACTGCAGATAAAACACTTCCGATTAATAAAATACCGGCAAGAATATCATAAAGAACACCACTTCCCATCAAACCGGAAAAGTAGTATCCTACTGCCAGAATAGGAAAAATATAGGTATAATGTAAAAGTTCTTTTAGTCTCATATCGTGACTACAAAATACAAAAAATCTATAATAATTTCAATATTAAAAGAAAATATTAATAATATTTTAATGAGGCCAGAAGTTAAAATCCTGATAATCTGTGAACATATGAAACAAAAGCCCGATTCCTATTATCCTGATATTTCCTTTAAAGAACAACAGCAAAAAATACACCGCAATGGCATAATAAGAATGTAAGAAATGAAAACCTATGCTTCCTCTTGAAGGATCAAAAATTGGATTGGCGAAAAGATGATCAAGATCTACCAGCATCGTAGCAAGAAGAATAAAATAAGCCCTTTTCCAGTTTTTACGATAAAAAATCAATGCAATAAAGACCGGAAAAACAAGATGCAAAAAATAATGGGTAAAAGTTTTGAGCAGTGCGATATCTGATGGAGCCATTTAAGAAAGTTTTATTCGGGTTCTGTGCTTACCACCGTAAAAGTAAGGGTAATTCTCCTTTCTTCGCTTTTATTTTTACCCAATAATTCTGAGCCTTGTTCCCATACAACACATAATCGATGTCAGAAATGATCTTTTTTTCACTGTCACTCAGCATTTTCAAAGATGAATACAGCAATGCATTATTTCTGATTATAATATAGTTTTGCTTTAACCTGCCGGGTAATGATATCGGATTTCGGGTTGATTTTATCGCAACACCTTTATTATTTTGCGTGATTTTATTAGGTTGAAAGGGAATTGCAGTAAATTGATTTTCATTGTTGATCCATTTTTCAGACTGGAAATATTGCCAGGTTTTCTCAGGATCATTACTCAGAATATCGATCATATAGCTGGGCTGGGTGATCTTTTGAACCGTCTTTTTTTCAACTTCATTAAAATTATCATCATATTCATAAGTGACGATGGTATCATTGATCTGTCTAAGCTCTGCAGCAGCCTTTAAAGATGTTATCTGTGAAGAATCTGCTATGCTTTTTTTGAAAAAACGGGTAAAATTCCTGATGTTTTCTTTGTCTAATTCAAGTTCCAGAAAATAATTTCCTGTCTCAGCTTTTGAAGCAATCGTATTAAAAATCTCTGGGTTTGAATTATTATTGATTTCAATTTCATCCTCATTTAGCTCAATGGAAAAGTTTTGGATTTTCTGCCCTGAAATGAATGAAATGCTTCCCACTGTATTTTGAATAAAACGGCCTGCCTCCCAAACAGGATGTCCGGATTGGTGGAGAAGTTTTTTCTGAATGGTTCCAAAAGCGAGGTCAGAAGTTCCTGCAATACAATGGTTCCCGTTGATCATAAAGAAAAACTGATCTTTCTGAAAAAGGTTATTTCCTTTGGCCACAAAGTTTTGTTTCTTTAAATAGGTAATGAATTTTTGCGAATCTTTAAGCTCTAAAACACTGTACCATTCTGAAAATTTAGTGTCTTTAATATGAAATATCTGTAGAAAATCCGGAATTCTGATTCCTGAATCTTTCAGTGAACCGGAGGTTTTACTCTTTACTTTGCTTCCGGACCATTTTGAAGGATGGGTTACTAAACTGAAGAGGTATTGTCCCGTTAATTTCTTCGTGTCGATTAAGACGACTGCATCTGCGTTATCAGGAATATACTGAAGGCTTTTATCTTTGTGAAAAGCCACAAAATAGACTGCAACAGCAAGCAATAAAAATAACGGGACAATAATCTTCTTTTTGTTCATCTATAAAATTTGAGGCTTCTTTTCTGTTTCTTTAGCTTTAAAAACCTGATCGAATATATCAAAGAAATACATTAGGCTGTTTTCTGAAGAATCTTTGATGTTATAATTCATCTCAGTCTGGATGCTTTCCCCTTTTACTTCAGTTTTATAATACAGTTCTCCAACATTTTTTTTGATCGCCTCTAATGTTTTTCTTTCTTTCGGAGTTTTGAATTCTTTGTCTAATCCTGTTAAAAGCTTCTGGATATCCAGTCTGCCGGACAATGGATATTTAGCGGAGTCTTTTGCCCATTTTCTGGAAATATCAGATTGGTTTACCGGTAAATTATTATCTGCAGCACTCATTAAGTACACCACCCCATCTTTCACAGTAAAGAATAACTGATCAACATAGCCGCCGTTTTTTTCTTCCTTAAAGGTGTATACATTTCCTTTTTTAGAGAATCTTTCAGACAACTTTTTATTGGTGGTCAGCATATCAAAAATACGATTCCAATAGCCTTCATTCTCTGTTGCAAAAGCGAAAGTGAAGTTAGGAACAGCAATTTCTTTGGTTTTCTTTACTTCTTTTTCATTGAAATCTGCATCATATTCATAATCGGTATATTCTACGGTTTTGGATTTCAATTCATTCAAAACAAAGATTCCGTTTCCGGGTGCAATTTTAGCAATGGCTTCTTCATCCAGCACTATCTTCATAGTTTCCATGATCAGTTCCATTTCTTTTTTGTACTCATTTTCTCCGGAATTCTGAAGAAGGCTGTACATCATGTCGAAACATTTTGCCCCATTCACATTCATAGCATAGTAACCGACACTTTTTTCATTGATCAGCTCCAGCAGTTTTTTGTTTTTCTTCCCTTTATAAATGGCAGAAATATTCTTTTGAATGTCAGCATTTTTGTGCTGATAATTATTGACAAGTCTTACTTTATCTTTATCGAAATACAGATTGTATACATAATTGGAATTGTACATGTTTTTGAAAAACTGTCCGTAGCCATAATACTTCGTCATTTTTCCATAGATCCCTTCATTTACAATTCTTCCATAGTCTGTGTACACAAAAACATCGGAATTGGCATCTCTGAATGAAAGCATTTCCTTAGGAACTTCAATCTCTAAATTTGAACTGAAATATTGGTCGAAACGATCTTCAGCGTTCTTTTTAACCACCTTAAAATTTTCTCTCCTGATAGAGTCCTGCTCTTTTTGATAGGCTTTATCTTCTTCCTCATCATATTCCGCATCAGGCATTTCCTCTCCATTTTCAGAATTCTCAGCATTTTCTTTCTCTGCAGGATATTTATGATGTTTTTCCAGGTATTTGATGTCTTTCTGGATTCTTGCAATCTCGTTGTTGTTTTCTTTAATACTTTCTTTCAGGTATTTGATATCTTCTTTCAGACTTTTAATTTCTTCTTTATAATTGAAAGGTTTTTCCGGTTCTTCGGTATACACTGTATCACCCGGCTCTGCGTAAGCGGAGTCTACCACTGCAACAGCAGTACTGTCTGCAACTGCTTCCTCTGCCCAAAGATCCTTATAAGGTTTGGTATAGCTGATCATACTGAGAACAGCACGGCTCCCGTTCCACGCTACAAAAACATCATCATTGATATCTACATAGGAATAATTCTTTCTGCTGGAAACTTCCTGTCCTTTTTTCTTCACAGAGTTAATGAACTCCTGAAACTTTTCTTTATTATCAATGATAAAATGAGTATTGTAGGTCTTAATAGAATCATTAAAACTTGCGTAATGGTATTGAACAGCGTCATATTTAATTCCTGTTTTGGAATAATCTGTCCACGAAAGCTTTTCTTTACTCTTTTTGCTGAGCTCATGCAGCAAAGGATTCAGTTTATCCCAGTTGATTTTATTATTAAGCTGCTTTCCGTTGACTTCCATATAAAATACGGCATCGGAAGGGATTTTCATACTGTTTTGGCCCAAAACCAATGTAAAGCCAAAGAGAACGAAAATAATGGTTTGCGTTTTTAATAAGATAGATTTCATGACTATAGTTTAGAAATTTATTGAAAAAGAATGGTATTTTGAATTTGCTTTTTTTGAAGGATGAGGTCCAGAATATCAGCTTCCAGTTTAAGAGCTTTCTTGTTGGGAGAAAGCACGTAAGTAGTATTCGATTGTGATTTCACTGGAGTTTCAAACTGCATGATGGAAGTATATTTCGCATCATTAAAAACTTCTTTGTCTGCCTTACTCATCTTGTCGTAGTCAGCTTTGAAAGTATTGACTTTATTCCTTGTCAGGGTCTTTTTTTCAAGATTCTGGCTGTACACCTGGGTTGGAACCATTTTACCCAATATTTTCTGGACTTTCAGTTTTTCCAGACCGGCATTGATATTTTCAATTTTTTTGAAATTACAGCTCAGTTTGATGATGTAATTATCAAAATCCATGGAGGTTTTCACATTGCTGATTCCGGGAGTTCCTTTAAAAATTCTGGCAGCTTCATTGATTTTATTTTCAATTTCTGACTTTTTAGGAACTTTTTTTCCGTTGATGGTTTCCATTTTTGAGATGGAAGCCAGTCTTGTCTTGCTCTTACTGGCGTTAAGAATAATAGTATACTCTCCTGTACCATCAGCTTTTACGTTCACCTTATCCAGGATATCGAAGCAGCTTGTTAAAAAAAGCAGGGGAAGCAGAAGTAGAAATAGTTTTAATATTTTTTTCATGATCAGGTTAAAAGCACAAAATTACTTAATTCTGGCCTTACATCCTTATAATCTTTGATTTTTTGGGCATAAATAGCTGTTTCCCGGTACTTTTTCAGGGGAAAATACGGTATTGCTTCCGTATTTTATTTTTAAACACGCCCTTTAAGATAATCCTGGCGAAGATCTTCATCCAGTTTTTCAATAGCATACCGAAGACAGGTTCTGGGCATTTCTTTGTAGTGCAGATTCAGATAGCTGATCAGTTCTCCTTCATTTTTATTTCCCATTTCTCTTAGCAGCCATCCATTTGCTTTGTGCATCAGGTCATGGGAGTGTTTAAGATTTCTGGTGACAAATTCTTTGGTCAGATCAAATGATCCTTTTTTTATATAATGCATTGTACCCACTACAGCAATTCTTTTATGCCACATCTCATCAGATTCCGAGAGTTGCTTAAGAAGGCTTTCTTTCTGATTTTCATAAGCATATCTGCCTAAAATTTTATAGCAGGTAGAATCTACCAGATCCCAGTTATTGATATAAGGAAGATGATCCAGATAAAAAGCGACCACCTCTTCTTTTACCGCCTTATCTTTTGTTTTTTCAAATTTTAAAATCAGCATAAAAAGAGCTGTCAGCCTATGCTCGTGATATGTTGAAGAAAGTAATGAGCTGAGTTCTTTTAAGCTTATTTTTGAGTAATATTCTTTGGCCACAGAGCGCTGATCCGGAACTTTTACGCCCAGAAACAAGTCACCTTCGCCATATTCTCCTTTTCCTGTTTTGAAAAATCTCGGAAAAAACTCCGCCTTTTCAGGAATGGACAAAACAGCAAGGGCTTCCTGTATTTCTTTAACAATGCTCATATGATTTTAAGCGTTTTCTTCTACAGCAATATTTTCCTGCTCCTCTTCTTCTTTGGCAATCTTATTCGGATTGGCCACTTTAGCAATGGTAAGTCCCTGAACAATGATTGAGAATACGACAACACAGTAGGTAATACTTAAAATAATTTCACTGTATTCACTTTTAGGGATAGACATCGCCAATGCAATGGAAACTCCTCCCCGGATTCCTCCCCAAACCAGCACTTTCACCGTCTGTGGGCTGAAACTTCTTCTCAGGGAAGTAAATTTTGTAGGTCCCCAGATCGAAATAAATCTTGCCAGCAAAACCACCACAATGGCCACTAAGCCCGGAATCATAAAATGTCTCAGATCTTTAATCATCAAAAGTTCAAAGCCAATGAACAGGAATAATACCGCATTCAGAATCTCATCTATCAATTCCCAGAATTTGATCAGATAATCCTGGGTAACAGACTTCATTTTGAAACTTCTGTTGAAATTTCCCATAAATAATCCTGCCGCCACCATAGTCAATGGTCCTGAGATATGCATCTGACGGGCAATAAGATAACCTCCCATTACCACTGAAAGCGTTACTAATACGGAGATAATATAATCATCCACTTCACGCATCAATCTTGAAGTAACCCATCCTAACAGAACCCCGAGTAAAAGACCTCCACCAGCTTCCTTAAGGAGAAGCAATCCTATCGTTTCAACACTCAGATCCACTTCTTTTCCGATGGCCAGCTGTAAAATCACTGTAAAAACGACAACTGCCATACCGTCATTGAAAAGAGACTCTCCGGCTACTTTTGTTTCCAGTGATTTGGATACATTGGCTTGCTTCAGGACACTCAGAACCGCTACCGGATCGGTAGGAGAAATCAAGGCGCCGAAAACAAGACAGTAGATAAAAGGAAGTTTAACCCCCACATAAGGAAGAAGATAAAACATTCCGAATCCTACAACAAAGGTAGAAATAACAACCCCTACTGTGGAAAATATCACTACAGGTCTGAACTGTTCTTTCAGGTCATTAATATTAATATGAATTCCTCCTGCAAAGAGCAGAAAATTAAGCATGGCACCCATCAGAACTTCTGTAAAATCTATTCCGTTCATAAGGTTATGAAGATGTCCGAAAGTTCTGGGAAGAACCGTTTCTCCGAACAGGACCAGAAAAATAGAAACCACAATGGCAATGACCATAATTCCGATGGTACTCGGAAGTTTTAAAAACCTATAATTAAGATAGGCAAATATTGATGCTAATACGATTAATGCTGAAAATGAATAATATAATTCCACTAAGTGTTTTTATTTTAAGATTAATTGGTGAGTTCCAAATAGAGTATTTTGATATAAATCTGCTTCCCGTCCTTTTCCCATATATCAAACATCGCATCTTTAGAAGCTTTTGAACTCCTGGTATAATCCTGTCCAATATTCAGAATGTTGAGCAGAATATATTCATCTCCTACCGAATTGACGATATAGGCTGTTTTCTCGGATTTTCCGTCTCCGGAACTTCTTATTCCTTCGGTAAGGGTACGGAACTGGTTCAGATGGTGTACAAAGTTATTTCCATCTTTTACTGAATCATAGGCCCTAAGAAGGATCAACAGAATATCCAGGTTGGTAGGATCTTTACCATACAAAGCTTTTCCCTGCTTGATACAGTCTGCAAAATTATTTTGCTTAAAGGCTTCTACAAGACTTTTAAAGCTGTCTCCCGATGTGCTTATTTTATCGCTCCTAAAATTTCTTCCGTAATACAGATATTGAGCTTCTATACTATCCAGAGACTTTGGGTATCCTTTAAATTTGAAAATAAGCTTCTCATAATTGTACGGCGAATCGGAAGTCCTGAGACTTTTCTCAATAGCTTTTAAATCAATTTTTGATTTCTGGCTGAACCCAAAAACCGAAAACATGATGAATAAAAGGAAAAAGTGATACTTCATTAATTGTTGCTTTCTTCTTCGTCGTTGTCGAAATATTCGAAAAGAAAATCGTTGTATGGAAATCTGGAAATATGAATCTTCATGACCTCATCATAGATCATTTTCTTCATTTCCGGGAAGTTTTCTTTCGTTAATGCAGAGATGAAAACTGTCGGATACTTTGACTTTGCCATCCACGTCTTTTTCCATTCCTCAAGAGAAATATTTTTACGGGTTGAAGGCGTAAGATCATCTTCATCCTTTTTCTCGTAGCTGAAATCGTCAATTTTATTGAAAACCATAATCATTGGCTTCTGATGAGCGTTGATTTCCATCAGGATATGATTTACAGATTCTATATGATCTTCAAAGCTTTCGTGAGAAATATCCACCACATGAATCAAAAGATCAGCTTCACGAACCTCATCCAATGTAGATTTAAAAGATTCTACCAGCTGAGTAGGAAGTTTTCTGATAAACCCTACGGTATCGGTCAACAGAAACGGTAAATTTCCAATTACTACTTTTCTTACCGTGGTATCCAGTGTAGCGAATAATTTATTTTCGGCAAAAACTTCAGATTTTGAAATGGAATTCATCAGGGTAGATTTCCCTACGTTGGTATATCCTACCAAAGCAGCACGAACCACTTTCCCACGGTTGTTACGCTGGGTAGCCATCTGCTTGTCTATCGTCTTCAGTTTCTCTTTCAGCAATGTAATTCTGTCACGGATAATACGACGGTCAGTTTCAATCTCCGTTTCTCCGGGACCTCTCATCCCGATTCCCCCTTTCTGACGCTCAAGGTGGGTCCACATTCTTGTCAGTCGTGGTAAAAGATACTGGTATTGTGCCAGCTCCACCTGAGTTCTTGCATAAGAAGTTTGTGCTCTTTGGGCAAAAATATCAAGAATAAGATTGGTACGGTCCAGGATTTTAACCTCCATTTCCCTTTCCAGGTTTTTAAGCTGTGAAGGAGAGAGTTCATCATCGAAAATTACGGTTCCGATCTCGTTTTCTTTTACATATTCTTTTATCTCGATGGCTTTTCCGCTACCGATAAAGGTTTTGGAATCAGGCTGAGTTAATTTTTGGGTAAAGCGCTTTTGTACGGTTGCTCCTGCTGTGAAAGCTAAAAACTCAAGTTCATCCAAATACTCCGTCAGTTTTTCTTCATCCTGATTCTGGGTAATAACACCCACCAGGACAGCTTTCTCATAGTTATGTTCTTTCTTTTCTAACATTAAGTTCTGTCTATGTTTATGATTTTTACAAGTTAATATTTTTCAGAAAAAAAACAAAATCAATTTTTATTTAATAACATATTTTAATATAAATTTAAGTTTACTGATGAATGATTTATAAAAAATCAATAACTTTATATAATAAATTTCTGATTTTTAATTATTTAAATCAAAAACTAATCTCCGGCATATCATGGTTACCCATATCAAATGTATGATTATTGATGATGATGAACTGGACAGGCTGGTTCTTCAGCATTATATCAGGCAATATCAAAACATTGAAATTGTTGCCACTTTCGACTCTGCTGAAAAGGCAGTTCCCTATCTTGACATTCCTGTTGATCTCCTGATTACCGAAACCAATTTAAAGGGGATGAACGGTCTTGAGTTCAGAAAGCTGGCCCATAAGATCCCTGCCTGTATTTTCGTAAGCTCTCATCCCGAACTGGCCGCCGGAGCTTTTGAGATTAATACTTTAGATTTTATTACTAAACCACTTACCGCAGAACGCTTTCATTATTCCATGGAAAAGCTTTTTGATTTTTTTGAAGTAAAAGAAAAATGTGAATGCTATGATGCCATGGTTGGAGAAAACTGCATCAAAATAAAAGAAGGTGGTCATGTTTTTCAGATTAAAATGAAAGATATTCTTTACCTGGAAGCTCTGAAAGATTACACCAGAATCATCACACTTGAAAAAAATCATTGTATTTTACATTCGCTGGGAAATCTTCTGCAAAAAAGTTTTTTTCATTCTTTTGTCAGAATACACAGAAGCTATGCCGTTCCACGTCATCTTATCCGCGGAAAAAGCTGTCACGAAATAGAACTTCCGCATCGTATAAAACTTCCTATCGGCCGAACTTACAAGGACAATCTTTCCTTTTTTAATCCTTAAAAACACATCATAATAATTCACCAATGCCATTGGTCGATTATTTCTGCCGTTGGTCTATTTTCCTGCCAATCAATGGAGATAGGTGGTAATTTAGTCTTCCCAAATTCCCCAAGAAAACACATCTATTAATCACCAAAACTGTTATCCATGGAAAGAATATCTATTTACTGTATTATTCTGTCTGTCTTTTCCATCCCCATACTGCACGCACAATCTGCAGTTTTGGCAACCGGACTGGATGTATCAGCAGCTAATGGTTTTGTTTCTTACAGTGTAGGCCAGACAACCTACCTCGAAAAAGGAACAGGACAAGTTCTCGAAGGTGTTCAACAGCCTTACGAAATCATCACACTTACCACTCTGGAAAATTCCTCTGAACTCAAAGACATTTTGTTATATCCTAATCCTTTTAAAGATTATCTGTATTTGGATTTTACTTCAAATAATTTTAAAGGGTCAGAATATCAGCTATTTGATGCTCAAGGCAAGCTGGTAAAAAAAGATAAGATTTCACAATCAAAATCTGAGCTTAATTTCTCCTCACTTCCGTCTGCTATGTACATTATCAGAATTACCCAAAATGGGGAAAATATCAAAACTTTTAAAATCATTAAAAAATAAAATGCCATGAAAAAAATATTATCACTGTTTTGGATTCTGATAGGTTTCTTTATGGGACTTTCTCAGGCTCCGGAAAAAATGAGCTACCAGGCTGTCATGAGAAACGGATCCGGACAACTATTAGTCAATCAAGCCATTGCTGTAAAAGTAAGCATATTACAGGGATCTCCTGCCGGAGCCGCAGTCTACTCTGAAAGACTCACCGGAAACACAAATGCCAACGGACTTATCAGCCTTGAAATAGGAACCGGAACTGTACTTACAGGAACATTCGCTACCATCAACTGGCCTGCAGGAAGCTATTATTTAAAAACAGAAACAGATCCTGCCGGAGGAACCAGCTATACCATAGTAGGAACCAGCCAGCTGTTAAGTGTTCCTTATGCAATGTATGCCAAATCTGCGGGTGGCGGTGGCGGAAGCTTTGCCATTCCTTACAGCACAACTGTTAATAATGCTTCGACTCTGTTTTCATTGATCAACGATGGAGATGGTACTTCCCTGGAGGGAGTAAATAACACTACCACATCCAATATTTCTGCAGTAAGAGGAATTGTAAACAGTGCTTCTCCCGGTGGATTTTCCAGTGCTGTACGTGGTATTAACAATGGTACAGGAGGACTTGGAGTCGGGGTTTACGGAAGCCAGGCCGGAAGCGGCTGGGGAGTATATGGTGTTACTCCGAACGGACTGGGTGTATATGGTAATGCCAGCGCCAACGGAACCGGGGTTTACGCCAACAGTAATACAGGAACAGGTCTTACCGCTACCAGTAATAACGGGATTCCCGCAAGTATTTCAATCTTTAATAATGCGAATAATAATGTTGCCCTCAGTGCATCCAGTGTAGGAAACGGTACAGTTATCAATGTTACCACTTCAGGAAACGGAGCCGGAGTCAGAAGTTCTACAGGAGCCGGATTTGGGCTGCATGGAATAACTTCCTCACAGACTTCCGCCGGTGTTGTAGGCGATAACAACGGTGGTGGTGAAGCTGTAGTGGGCAGAACCACCAGTGATATTGCCGGAGCAGTCGTAGGCCGTAATGACGGAGGCGGATATGGAGTAAGAGGATTTGTAGCTACCAATACAGCCGGAACGGGTATTGGTGTTTACGGTCAGGTAGGTTTAAATAACAGTACCGGACGTGCGGGAAGATTTGAAAATTTCAACAATACAAATACTGATGCTAATACTTTTGAAGTGGCATCTAACGGAAATGGAAACATCCCTGATAATACCAAAGGTAATGCTGCTTCTTTTGTACTCAATAATACCAATAGTGTAGGAGCTGCCGTAAGAGGGGAAGTCAATACTATTTTTGGAAATTTTGGTGCTGCCGCTATTTTTGGTGTTTCATCCGGAACCGGAGGACGAGCCGGGCTATTCTACGCTTCCAATCCTGCCGGAAACGGAGCATCATTGATCGCCTTGACAGACGGTAACGGTAACGCCATTACAGCCAATGCAGGTAAAGACGGAAATGGGGTTGAGACCAATATTGATGGTGCCGGAAATGCGCTTTATGCATGGGTTCCTTCTTTTGCTACCGGACGTGCCGGACGATTTAATATTTTCAATGAATCAAACACCAGCGATGTCATCACTGTAACCACTGTTGGAAACGGTATTGCAGGTAATTTCAAGGTAGATAAAGTGACCGGAACCTCTCCTGCAGTAAGAGGAGAAGTCAATTCACAGTTTGCCAACTTCGGCACAGCAGGAATTTATGGAGTATCTTCCGGAACCGGAGGATATGCAGGCCTTTTCCACGCATCCAATCCTGCAGGGAACGGCCCTGCCTTGATTGCCATTGCAGATGGTAATGGTAATGGTATCACCGCTAATGCATCCAACACTGGAGATGGTGTAGAAACCACTGCAGACGGAACAGGAAATGCTATTTATGCCTGGGTACCTAATTTTAGTAATGGCCGGGCAGCCAGATTTGTTAATTTTAATACATCAAATACGAACCCTGCACTTACTGTAGAAACCCACAGCGCAGGATCTTTGGCTCTGTTTAAATCCGGAAACCCGGGAACCGTAAATGTTGCCCGTATCGATAATACCGGAAAAGGATTTTTCAATGGTGGTACACAAAACAGTGGTGCTGACGTTGCAGAAGCTTTTGATGTTAAAGGAAACATTTCCGAATATGAACCTGGTGATATTCTTGTTATTTCAACAAAAGCAGACAGAACGGTTGAAAAATCATCAACGCCCTATTCTACTCTTGTTGCAGGAGTGTATGCTACCAAACCGGGGGTACTGCTTACGGAAGAGCACATCGACATTGATATTTCCAATAAAGCGCCAATGGGTGTTATTGGTGTTATTCCAACCAAAGTATGCCTTGAAAACGGAAAAATAAAAAGAGGGGATCTCCTGGTAACTTCATCTAAAGCAGGTGTTGCCATGAAAGCCAATATTAAAAAGGTAAAAATTGGTCAGGTAATCGGAAAAGCACTTCAGGATTATGACCAAAAAGAGATTGGAAAAATTCAAGTATTAGTCAACATAAAATAAACCGTCATGAAAATAGCATACATTATCCCGTTATTATTTTTAAGCACTATTATCTATGCGCAGGAAAATAAAAAGGCAGCTCCGACAGAGGAAGATCAGACACTGGTTGTAAAACAGGCACAGGAACAGCAGGCTAAACTCATGCAGGAAGCCAAGGAAAATAATGAAAAGAAAACCGTAAACTCAGGTCTTGCTTCTGATCAAAGCCTTGAAGTAAAAAAACAGGAATCTAAAACCAAAGCAGCTGCAGACAATTCAGGCAAGCTTCTCCCCAACACAGCTAGTCTTGAAGACCTCAAAAAAACAATTCCCAACAGACAGGCATATCACAATACTACAAATTCTAGGAACACAAAAATGAATGTTACCGGGCTGCCTAACACAGCAACTCTGGAAGAAATAAAAAAAACGATTCCCAAAAACTAATAACTCTCAAAGGCTAATAACCTCAAAAAGCTGATAACCAAACTAGATTTTTCAAACAAAGAAGTCCGCTGCAAGGCGGACTTTTGTATGGTAAGGGAGCATCATTAATCCCAATCAGCAGCTACAAATTTCATTGAATTTCCACGATCATCGGATAAAGTCAGAAAATGCCCTTCAATAGAATAATGAGTCATCGTTTCTATTTTCTTCTGAAAAGACATTTCAAGATTCATATCCTGACAGGCTTTCATGGTACTCGCTCCTTTTGAGATTTTCACATTTCCTCCTGTTTTAAATTCAGTCATAAAAGACATCCGGTTGCATCCCATATAAGAGCTTGCCTGAATTTTACCCTTTACCTTATTGGCTGTCAGATTGAATTTGGCTTTATTAGCCATTAATTGGTCTTTTGAAAAACCATCAAAAGAAACCAGCATCCATTGCCTTTGAAGAAAGGGATCTTTGGCAGGTACTGAAGAACAGCTCAAAACAACTCCTAAAAGTAAAACTGTAAAAAGTGGTAATAGTATCTTTTTCATGTGAATTATCATCCCATTTTCATACCATTCCGGGACAGAATCTCGTAAAAATTAGTAAATTAGCGACACAAAAATTATTTTATAAAATGAAAAGACTATTTCTACTATTCACTTTCTTACTGGGCTTTGCTCAGATGAGGGCGGATGAGGGGATGTGGCTGCTAATGCTCATCAAAAGACTTAACGGTGTTGATATGCAAAAAGAAGGTCTGCATCTTACGCCTGAAGAAATTTATTCAGTGAACAATTCAAGCTTAAAAGATGCTATCGTAAGTTTCGGTGGTTTCTGTACGGGGGAGATTGTTTCTGATAAAGGACTTATATTTACCAACCACCACTGTGGTTACGGTGCTGTTGCTGCGGCTTCTACACCAGAAAAAGATTATTTGAAGAACGGTTTCTGGGCAATGAAACAGAAAGACGAATTCAATGCAAAGGATCTTTATGTAAGATTTTTAGTAAGAATGGATGATGCTACGCAAAGAATCAATTCTAAGCTAAACAACAATATGACCGGAGCAGAGAGAAAAGCTGTTATCGATGCTGAAACTAAGGCTATCCAGACAGAAAACTCTGAAAACGGAAAATATACGGTAGTCGTAAAAGATTTCTTCAACGGAAATGAATTCTACTATTTCGTATACCAGGATTATAAAGATATCAGATTGGTAGGTGCTCCGCCTTCATCATTAGGAAAATTCGGAGGAGATACAGATAACTGGGAATGGCCAAGACACACTGCAGACTTCACCGTTTTCAGAGTGTATGCTGATGCTGCAGGAAATCCTGCTGAATATTCTCCAAGCAATACTCCGCTGAAGCCTAAGCATTTCCTTCCGGTTTCTCTTAAAGGAATTAAGCCTGGTGACTTCTCAATGATCTTAGGATACCCTGGAAGAACAAACCGTTACCTGACTTCTTACGGAATTCAGCAAATGGTAACTAAAGATTACCCGGCATGGGTTGAAGCTTCTAAACTGGCTATGGATGTTATGAAAAAATACATGGACAAGGATAAGGCGACTCAGCTTAACTATGCTTCTCAATATGCTTCTGTAGCTAACTACTGGAAAAACAGACAGGGAACTATCGATGCTGTAGAGAAAAACGGAACTATTTCTGACAAACAAAAGATTGAGGAAACTTACAATAAGTGGGCTGCAATGCCAGGAAATGATCAATACAATGGCGTTTTAGAAGATATTGGTATCTACTACAAGCAAGTTTCTGATAGAAATGTTGAAAGAAACTATGCAACTCAATTTACAAGAAATGCAAAATATATTACCCTTGCTGCTCAGGTAGGATCTGCTCTTAAAGCATATGCTGCTCAGGATATGCAGGGAAGATTAGCGATGAAAGCTAAAACAGAAGCTGCTATCAAAGCTGCTTATGAAAACTTCAATCCAGCTTTGGAAGGAGAAATGCTTGCTGCTATGACCAGCCTTTACCAGGCAAGAGTTAAAAACCCGGAAGTTGCTTCCGCTACTATTTTAGGACTGGATGCTAAG
The DNA here is from genome assembly GCF_059515165.1 of Chryseobacterium sp. CS3K3.1. Classification (NCBI taxonomy): domain Bacteria; kingdom Pseudomonadati; phylum Bacteroidota; class Flavobacteriia; order Flavobacteriales; family Weeksellaceae; genus Chryseobacterium; species Chryseobacterium sp. CS3K3.1. Next base: position 387,619 of record NZ_JCAKRV010000001.1, read on the forward strand.
ACGGTTTCTAATTTGGCGTATTCTTCAATCTTTGCTAATAAGACTTCTGCAACGAACTTCTTATTGAATCCTGATGCATTGAAGCTTGATGCTGACCCGCTTTGGAAAGCAGCTAACGGAATTGTTGCTGATCAAAAGATAAGCACAGACAGATTTGTAAAAATAGATGACAACTTTGCAAAAAACAACCGTCTGTTCTTAGCTGGATTAATGAAGGCTATGCCTGAGAAGAAATTCTACCCGGATGCTAACTCTACAATGAGATTAACTTACGGAACTGTAGATAAATTACCTATCAGAAATGACAGAAACTATTTCGGAATTACTGATAACTACTATACAGATATGACTGGTCTTGTTGGAAAATACAAGAAAGGGGATGAAGAATTTGATCTTCCTCAAAGAGTGATTGATCTTTACAACCTTAAAGATTTCGGTCAGTATGCTGATGCTGCAGGTTATATGCCTGTAAACTTCCTTTCAAACAACGATATTACAGGTGGTAACTCAGGTTCTCCGGTAATTGACGGAGACGGTAACCTTATCGGTATCGCTTTTGACGGAAACAGCGAAGCATTAAGCGGTGATATCGTATTCGAGCCAGAATGGCAGAAAACCATCAACGTAGACGTTCGTTTTGTTCTTTGGACAATCGATAAGTTTGCGGGGGCAAGAAGAATAGTTGATGAATTGAAGCTTGTAAGAGACGCAAACACTCCTGCTGATACAAAAACTAAAAACTCAGGTACTACAACAATGCCTAAGAAAGTTAAAAAATAATCATCTTATCTGATATATTTTTGAAACCGTGAAATTTACTTTTCACGGTTTTTTTATTTTTGATTATTAAAATATTTATTTATCATGAATCCTGAACGTATCGAATTTACAGCCATTATTCAGCAGAACGGCGCAATGAATGCTGCGTTTGTAGAATTTCCATTCTCTACAGAGGAATTGTTTCACAAAAAAGGACAGGTAAAGATAAAAGCCCTGTTTGATGATAAAGTTGAATACCGCGGAAGTCTTGCCAAAATGAAATCCGACTGTCATATTTTAGGTTTGACACAGGAGATCAGAAAGCAACTTGGTAAAACCTTCGGAGATGAGGTTTCCGTATCCCTTATTGAAGACAAGGAGGAAAGAGTGGTTGAAATTGCAGATGATATTGCCCTTGTTTTTAAAGAAAATCCGGGAGCAAAAGCCTTATTTGATGCCATGAGCTACACCCACAGAAAGGAATACATCCGCTGGATTGAGGAAGCCAAGAAACCTGAAACCAGAGAAAACCGAAAGATAAAAATGATCCAGATGATTCTGGAGGGGAAAAAGGGAATATAATTGATTTTATTTTTCATTCTAAAAAACTATACCTGAAAAAACTGAATTTAGAAAATATTTTTTGTCAGGATCTCAAAAAGTAGCCGACTATAGTTACAGATATCAATTATAACTATAAAAATTTACTTTTATGAACAGGTTTATTTTCAGAACATCAGTTTTAGCAGCAGCTACTCTAGCTGCATTCACTCTTTCTTCATGCCGTGATTCGGGTAATGGCATGATAACGGATATGGCTTTTCAAAGAACTATTACTTTTGAAAACGTTGTAACTCCCAAAGATTTTGTGCAAAGCGGAAGTTTTCAGGGAACGGGAACTCCTCCTGTGATTATGCCCGGACAATCGGTTTCTGTTACATTCAGTGCAGGAAAAACTCAGGCTTTAATGTTTGCTACGATGTACGGAGATTCAAAAGACTGGTTTTTCGCATCCCAACAGCCGGGTATCAAATTGTTTGACGCTAATGGAAATGCTATTACCGGAGATGTTTCTTCAAGTGTCCGGTTATGGGATAACGGAACCAAAAATGATACCACCGGGCAAGCTGAAAGCAAGCCTGTCATGCAGGTTCCTAACGTCAATGCTTCTCAGCTTATGAAACTCAATCTCTCTTACAATGATGTAAGTTCGGAGTTTACGCTCACTATTACCAATACCTCCGGCGGAACGGCCAACGAAACTCCTTTTTCTCCAGGTGTATGGGCGGTCTCCAACTATAATGGCTCTCAGCTGTTGAACAGTGCTCCGTTTTTTACTCCTAACGCTTTATCGAATCCTGAGATTACAGATATTGCTCAAATGGGAAATATAAATAAAATGATGACGAAACTGAACGCCAGCACAGGAATTATGACCGGGCTTTCTCCTGCCCTGGTGGTTGTGTACCGCGGCGATAAAAATCCAATTTATGAATTAGGAAAATCAGACAGCGGAATGGGCCTGAAAGACATTGCACAGTTCGGAAATGCAGCCAAGCTTCAAAATAGTCTGAAATCTCTATCTGATGTAAAAGGTGTATATGTTGCAGGGAGTGCTCCCGTAGCACCGGGAAGCAAAGTAACAACAAGTTTTAATGCTGAGCCGGGCGATAAAATTGCCTACGTAACAATGTTCGGATTTTCCAATGACTGGTTCTATGCCAATGAACAAAATATTGATGCGAATACTAAAGGAGACCTTAGTTCAAAAACTTCATTATTTGATTCCGGAACGGGCATTGACCAATATCCGGGAGCCGGAAATCATCAGGCTCTGTTTGGCGGAACTCCACAAAGTGAAAACATAAGTATTTCCAAAGTAGGAACCCATTATCCTGTTCCTGCTGTACAAAATGTGATTAAAGTAACCATCAAATAATCTTCAGATAAGAAAGGTCAGACAATACTGTTTGACCTTTTTTATTATGCTGTTCGGAAAATAAAAGTGTATCCGTTTTATTATTGTTTCAGTGCTCCTTCCAGATATTGTTTCCCTCCTCCATTGATAACGGTTATAAAGCCTTCATAATGGCTTACCTTCACTCCCAGGTCGTTATTTATTTCTTTAAAATATCCGGCATTTTCTCTGTTATAGAATGTATCTCCCTGCCATAGAAATTGTGCAGACTGTCCTGTTTTGTTTTGAAAGGTAAGAACTCCCAATGGATTTACAAATCCCCGGGATTTAATATCCACCACTGCACTTTCATTGGCAGCGAAATCTTTTGACAATACAATAACGTTATTCATCTATCCTGTTTGGTTTTCAGTTAATTAAGGAAATGAAATAAGATTTCTCATTACCCTGATACAAATATCCTGGTTCACTGCGACAAAACCTGACGTATTTGCTGAATAAAAATTAAAAACCCAAACATATACTGTCTGGGCTTTTTCAATGATTCAATACTATTCAACCGGAATTCCGAGATATTTTAAGTAGGAATCCAGCATTTTTTTATCAAATACCGGTTCCTGAATGCCTGATCCCTCCAGATACTGAATAACATTGGAACAATCCCATATATAAGTATTCTGGTAAAGTTCTACAGTAGATAAGCCTTCATGCATATTGTCCCTGAAAAGACTTGTCAATGGATACAATCGGTTTTTACTGTCATCCTCCCACTGTTTTCTCCATTCTTTATAAGGAAGGTCTTTGAGGGTGAAAGGATAATATTTTTTCATTAGTCCAAAGAAATCTTCTAGAGTAAGATTGGTTTCAGAACGTGCAATCAGATTGAATTTTTTACCTAGCGCATCTTTATTTTTTGTGATATGAGCCATGGCTTTGGTCATATAATCTACGGTGATAAGACCTTCTCTAAGCTCTGTAAGTACAGGGTAAGATTTGAACTCTATACAGTTTTTCACCAATCCGGACCACCATTGGTAGGATGCACTTGCTCCTGTTTCGCTGTGGCACATGGCATATCCGAGACGGTAAGTAATCAATGGCAGTCCTTCTTTTGCTGCTAAATCGGCAACCGCTTCCATCACCCATTTACTTCTTACGTATCCGATATCTTTGCTTACAGACATCAGGTTCTGCTCAATATCATCCGATTCAAGCATTACCGTTTTTCCTGTAAATATATGCCCCCAGCTGTATACGGAAATGGTTGACAGCAAGGCGAGACATTTTGTTCTTTCTGCTCCTGCCAGTTTTATGACTTCCCTTAGTCCTTCTACATTGGGAGCTTTCATATAGGAATACGGTTCTATGAAGTTCACGGAACTTCCGGAATGATAAATCAGATCGGTTTGCCTGGCAAGCTTTGTAAATGTTTCCTGAGACAATCCCAGGGATGGCAGAGCCAGATCTCCGATAACAGGAATAATACGTGCTTTCTGTTCCGGATGCCGGGGAATATGGTATTGTTTAAAGCATTCGTCAATCTTTTCCATCGCATAAAATTCATCCTGAGCTCTTACAAGGCAGTAAATATCAGCATTTGTAGTATCCAGAAGTTCCTGCAACAGGTGAATTCCTACAAATCCTGTAGCTCCCGTTAAAAATATTGTTGTTGGATTTTCTACCTGTTTAGGATCAAAACCACCTGCGAAAACAGTTCCCGGAGCGAGATACACATCTTTCTGAAGTTCTACATAGGGCTCTACATCTTCCGCGGGGATAGCTTCTCTGGTTTCTCCGGATCTCTCAATAAGAACTTCCGACAGTTGCTGCAGTACCGGATACTGATAGATATCCCGCAGATACACCTTCACATCCAGCTTTCTTTGTAAAGCAACCGCCACCGTTGCAACCAACAGCGAGTTTCCTCCGATATCAAAAAAATTATCTGTAATATTAATAACAGGCCGCTCCAATGCAGAAGACCAGACTTCTGTAATTATTCTTTCGGTTTCGTTGGTTGGAGGTTCAGATGAAACCAATTTTTTTGCTTCTTGATCGGCCAGATCTTTTAATACCTGAGTATCTGTTTTACCATTTGCCGTTAACGGGATTTTATCTATAAAAATAATTTGCGCAGGAATCATATACCCTGGAAGTTCATCTTTCAATGCATTCCGGATTGACGAAATATTTGTTACGGCTCCGGGATCTAAAACAACAAAGGCAATAAGATATTTGCTGCTTCCTTCGCTATCTTTACCAATCACCACAGCTTCTTTAATATTTTCCTGCTGAATCAGTGAACGTTCTATCTCCCCAAGTTCAACCCTGAATCCCCGGATTTTTACCTGATTATCAATTCTTCCTAAGAATTCAATCTCACCATCCGGTTTCCATCTGGTCAGGTCTCCGGTACGGTAGATTTTCTCTGCTTCATTGAATGGATTCGTAATAAATTTGGCATCCGTAAGTTCTTTATTATTAAGATACCCTTTTGCTAAGAGATTTCCTCCAATACAGAGTTCCCCAACAGCTCCTACGGGCAGCAATTCCCTGTTTTCATCTAAAATATAGGCTTTTGCATTGGCAATGGGTCTGCCAATAGATGAAACATATTTCCCGTTAATATCTTTCACTTTTTTATAAGTAGCGTATACGGTACATTCTGTGGGACCATAATAATCCACCAGCTCATAGCTTAATTCTGAAGTAAGTACCGGTTTTAGCTTCTCACCTGCTGTAAAGAGATATTTTAGCTTCAGGTCATTATAATTGCGGGTAATATCCACTACAGAAGGAGCGAGAACAGTAGGCACAAAGCCATGGGTAATATGATTTTTTCTGTAGTAATCTGCCAACGCCTGAGCTTCTGTTCTATCCTCATTGTCTGCAATAAAAACCGTTGCACCTGAAGTAAGGGCCGACCATATTTCCCACACAGAAATGTCAAATGCCAATCCCGCCACAAGAGTCAGTTTTGAACTATAATCCACATGAAAATGATGATTATGCCATGTTACCAGATGTTGTATAGCCTGATGGCTTACCATTACACCTTTTGGCTTTCCGGTTGAGCCTGAAGTATAAATGGTATATGCCAGAGCGTTCTGATGGATGTTAATCCCTGGATATTCTGAAGGTAAATCATTAAGATTTTCCATGTTGCTCAGATCGAATATTTTGTCATTTTCAGTTTCAGACAGCAATATTTTGAGGTTTTGATTGGTAATGATAATATCAGAAGAAGTATCGGAAAGAATATACTCTATCCTCCTGGAAGGATAGGCAGGGTCTATTGGAACGTACGCCGCACCTGTTTTGATAACTCCAAGTACAGCAATGACCCATTCCAAAGAACGGTCCAACCAGATGGGAACATATTTTCCTTCTTCAATACCTCGCCCTAATAAGAAATTGGCTACCTGATTGCTTCTCTGATCCAACTCTTCATACGTAATCTTCTGATTCTGATAAACCGCAGCAGTCTTATCAGGATGAAGGATTGCCTGTTTCCGGAAAAGAGATTCCAGGGTTTCTTCATGATGGTAATCCCAACCCGTTTTATTAAATCCGTTGAGCAATTTTTCTCTGTCTTCAGAGGACAGTAATACCGCTGAACCTATCGATAAGGTTCCTGATGAGGGAATTGTGTTTAACATGATGATTTGATTTGGATTAAAAAATTTGTAAATAGCAGCTTAATGCTTCGATAAGTATATTTTAAACTCTGTGAAATGAGAAAAACGGACGTAAAACATAACCACAGCTTATTTTACTCAATGTGTTTTCATAATAGTTTTAAAAACCGAGTGATACAGAGTTTTACACTATTCTCTCAGTGAGCAGAACGGTAAACAGTGTTCAAACGATGTTTATGGCAGTCGGAAAGAAGAAAGAATAAATGGCACATATTCTTCAGAAATTGATATTATTTCCTATTCAGGACTTCAAAATTTAAGAATTTAATTTTCATAATAAAGGATTTTTAAAAATTTGACAATCAAACTTAACATAATATTTTAACCTATGCGTTACATAATTGCTACATTTATCCTACCACAAAGTATTAAACTTATGAAAAAACAAAGTATTTATCTATTTAAAAACCAACCAAATAGCACACCATTATCCATTCCAGAATTCCCTATCGAGGCTTCTGTATTGTATGGCTTCAGAAATATGATGTGACAGGATATTTTCAGATCCTTCAAGGTCGGCTATTGTTCTGGCAACTTTAAGAATTCTGTCATAAGCCCTTGCCGAAAGATTGAGTTTTTCCATAGCTAATTTGATAAGACCGAAAGAAGTTTCATCCAGTTCACAATAGGCCTCAATTTCCTTAGGTCCTATTTGCGCATTACTGCTGATATTGAGGTTTTGATATCTTTTATTCTGAATATCTCTTGCTTTCAGTACACGGTCTCTGATATCTTTACTCTTTTCACCTTTTCTTTTTTCGGAAAGCTGTTCAAATTCTACTTTCTGAACTTCAATATGAATGTCTATTCTATCTAAAAGAGGCCCTGAGAGTTTGTTCATGTACCGCTGCATTTCGTAAACAGATGAGGTATTATTAGGATCATCGGGAAAAAAACCGCTTGGGCTGGGATTCATAGAAGCTACCAGCATAAAACTTGCAGGATAATTGACTGTAAACCGGGCTCTTGAAATCGTTACTTCACGATCTTCCAGAGGCTGCCTCATTACTTCCAGCACCGTTCTTTTAAATTCCGGCATTTCATCGAGAAATAAAACTCCGTTATGAGCAAGGGAAATTTCTCCGGGCTGAGGGTAACTTCCTCCTCCCACCAGAGCAACATCAGAAATAGTATGATGCGGAGATCTGAAGGGACGAACAGTCATCAATGATGTTTCTGTTCCTATTTTCCCGGCTACAGAGTGAATTTTTGTTGTTTCCAGCGCTTCTTTCAATGTCAGAGGAGGTAAAATACTGGGAACTCTTTTGGCCAGCATTGTTTTCCCACTTCCCGGCGGGCCGATCAGAATAATATTATGTCCGCCTGCTGCAGCTACTTCCATCGCTCTTTTGGCTGTTTCCTGACCTTTAACTTCAGAGAAATCGAAAGGAAAATCATTGATCTTTTCATGAAATTCTTTTCGGGTATCCAGTGTCACTTTTTCAAGCGCTTTTCCTTCGTTGAAAAAATCGATAACTTCTCTGATATTTTCTACTCCGTAGACATCAAGGTCATTTACAATGGCTGCTTCTCTGGCATTTTGTTTTGGAAGAATGATTCCTTTAAATCCTTCTTCCCTGGCCTGTATCGCAATGGGCAAAACACCTTTAATCGGCTGTAAACTTCCGTCCAGAGAAAGCTCACCCATAATAATAAAGTCTTTAACATTCTCTGCCGATATCTGATCTGAGGCGGTTAAGATACCAATAGCAATACTGAGATCATAAGCAGAACCTTCTTTTCTAAGATCTGCAGGAGCCATATTAATCGTAATTTTCTTTCCGGGAATTTTAAATCCTACATTTTTCAATGCTGCAGAAATTCTGTAACTGCTTTCTTTAATAGCATTATCAGGAAGCCCCACAAGATGGTATCCTACTCCTCCGGTATCTACATTCACTTCAATGGTAATGGTCTGTGCGGCCACTCCATGAATGGCACTTCCATAAATTTTGATCAGCATGGTGTGTTTTTGAAGTAAAAGTAATGAATATACTATTTTGAAAATCCGGGTTTTATATTAACAGTATTCTAGCCAGACAAAGATTTTAAAAAAGATTTTAAGAAAACAGATCATCAGATATTTTTGTAGAAGTACGATGATGATAATAAAAAAAACCGGTACAAATTTCTTTGTACCGACTCAACCATTATTAAAAACTAACGAAAAAGATTATGCCATCTGAATTACTGAACATTAAGTGTAAGTCAGGAAGCGGATGCCGGAAAGAGGAAATTCCTTTTTGGGGTAATTATGATCGTCATTAGATTAACAAGGATGAAAATGTATCTATGAGCGTAAAGTATTAAAATAAATCACTTCAGTTCTTCTTCAATACAAGGAACATCCCTCCTCAGACATCCAATCTTCCTTCCCACAATCAATATTTTAGCATCTTCAGATTTTATAATCCTATTATTTTTTTATAAATCTGTTTTTATATTCTGTTCCGTCTGTGCTCCTGGAAACAATGATATAATTTCCGGGTACCAGACCGCTTACATCAATCGGCTGATTATATCTGTGATCATTTTTCTTCAGAACAAGTTTTCCGGACATATCTATAATGATAACCTCTTTATAGATTTTATCAGATTCTTTACCGATATAAAGGTGCTGTGCCGTAGGGTTAGGATAAATTTTCAGATTATTATCTTTTATTTTTGTTTCTCCTGTTCCCAGATTGCTGCAGAATTCCCAATCTCCGAAAGTCACCTCAACAAAAGCAAACGGATCTAACATCTGGCACTGATCCGGACAATATTCCGTACAGGCATAAAATCCGTATTTCCCCGAGCTTGTTGCAACATAGGTGTCTCCTACTACACCTGCAATAATACAAGGATCTCCTGCTACCGGTGGATTGCTCCCCGGCACACATTTGAACCAGGTATGTTTGCCATATACTAATGGAAATATATTGTCAAACTGTACAGAAGCTCCGTTGCAGACCTTCACTGTTCCCATATTTTCTTCATAGGTGCCTGGAGTATAAGTAGTCATCATTGCCGGCAGTCCATATACAAAACCATCTGCAAATGCTGTAGGACTTTCGGCTGTACAGTCGCCTTGGGAAACAACTACCTTAAAATAATTCAGCTGATCATTACCACTAATGGTTAACTGTTGTGAGGTCGCTCCCGGAATGGCTACCCAAGGGTTATTATTAGGGGTCTGCCAGGTCCATTCCTGTTTATACCATTGATAACTTGCGTAAGTCTGTGTTGTGGAAAGAACTTCATCTTCCGTATCACAGAATAAGATCGTTCCCGGGTATTTTTGTCCGAGTCTGGCACTGGTAATTGTTGGCGTGCACTGTGCTTTTATATCCAAAATAGAGAATAATAAAACCACTAAAAAGATTAGTTTTGTTTTCATATATCAATTATTAAGTTTGGTGTTTTTAAATCGGCTGCATTAGTCCAGCAGCACTCTGATTCCGAATTTCATATTAAAATGAAGGGGCTTTTCTTTATAAATGGTATTCGGAGCATTCTCTTCTTTAAAATGATATCCTATTCCCGGTTCTGCATAAATTCCAACCTTGTCAATGAGCTTCACCTGCAGGCCTACTGCCGTATTAACAGAAAACTGAAAAGGTTTCGGCTCCAGGCGTTCCTTTGAGGATTCCTTTATTTCATCATTCACAACATACGTTGTGGTAATATTTCCTGCTATCGGCTTTTCTACCAGGGCCCCGCCTGTAACATATCCTGTGAATCTTCCTTTTTGAATGACATTATAATTAACCTGTACCGGAATTCCCAGATAATGAACCGTCTGATCTCCTTTAATATAATTGTTGTCACTTCCGGAATGCAGTTCAGAAGACAGCTTGGTATAATTCAGTCCTGTTCCTATTCCCCATCTTTTCCCCAAATTATAGTATACAGAAAGACCAAATGTAACCGGCACTTTATGTCTGATTCTTGCTTCTACCGGCTGACTTTGATTGGCCAGTAGTATAGCCGTAAGAGGATCATCATGATATTCGGAAGTCGTCCATACCTGCTCAACGTTCATCGCTTTTCCTGTGATTGAAGCATAGCCGGGAAACTGCTGTTCTGCAGAATTGGAAGCCATATTGCCAGTAAGCATACCCAGCATCCATGATTTTTTGTCTCTGGATTTTCTGGTATGATGGGTTGCATTTCCTGCATATACTTCTTTTATTTTTTCCTGCTTAAAAAGAACCTCATCATTTTTATTTTCCACAACCTGCTCTTTCGCTGTATCATCAACAGGAGATAATTTCTGAGCGATCTTACTACTTTCCTGCTGAAAAGATTCTGAAGCCGTTGGCAGTTTAATTATATCCTTTAGCTCATTTTTCCTTACGGGTTCAAAATATTTTCGGGTCTGTTCTTTCAACCAAGGTCCGGAATTCACTATATTTTCAGCTAACGGAGCTTCTGACACCGATGTCATTTCTTCTGATGAAGCATGTTCGGCTCGTACAGGTTTTAAAGAATTTTTCTCTTTCTGCACGTTTGTCTGTATCTGAGACAGCATTTTCTCTGTATCATTCTGTGGCCATAATTTTGTCAGCAAAAACAGCAATGCAATAGCGGCAGCAATTCCTCCGATACGATAAAACAGGGATTTTTGACCTCTGCCAGCTATCTTTTCTGCCTTTCCCGTTTCTCCTTCATGCATTTCAGGAACAAATGCGGGAATGCTGCTATTTTCTTCTCCTGAAAATAATTCATCTCTGATGCCATCCCACAACCCTTCCGGAACGTCCTCTTCATGGTCATCCATTCTGCTTCGCAGATTATTTAGCCACTCGTTATTCATATTGTGCTTTTTTTGACATTTTAAATTCTTTTATTTTCTGAACAAGCAATCCTTTTGCCCGGTGAAACTGGGATGCAGAAGAATTCTCTGCAATTCCCAGCAGCCCGGCAATTTCTTTATGGCTTTTTTTCTCAAATACAAACAGGTTAAAAACAGTCCGGTAGCCATCAGGAAGAGCTCTGATCATCATCATAATATCATCACGGGGGATTTCTTCAAAATCCGGTTCTTCTTCATTAGGGATGTCCGCAAGATCGTCTACCTCTACAGCAGATTTAAAATCCCCTTTCTGTTTGATATGCTTTAAAGATTCATTAACTGTGATACGGGTCATCCAGGCTTTTAAAGAACCACTACCTCTGTACTCAAAAGATTCTATCGAACGGAACATTTTTATAAAACTGTTTTGAAGCACATCATGAACATCTTCTTTTTCTGCCAGATAACGGGAGCATACATAGGACAGATTTCCGGAATAAGCTCCAAAAAGCTCTTTCCAGGCAGCCTCTTCCTTTTTCAGAAGGTGCTTTACCAAAATCTGTTCTTTACTTTCTTCCATATGATGCAACTGCCTCCGTATCCACCGGGATGTTATAAAACTGTCAGGCAAAAATAGATTGCATCTTTTTAATAAAGTGCAATCCATTGATGATACTATTTATTAATTTTTTATACAGAACGGGAAATTATAATCGATCACTTCATAAGGAGTAACCACTGTTCCGTCTACTGTAATTTTTTCTGCTGTGAGCGCATATCTAAGCGTTCTATCCATCCCTACATAATATCCTTTTTGCTTAGAAACGAATTCCACAACCGTTTTTTTGTTGACTCCGTCTACCGGAATCTGAAGCTCCATTATTTTTGGAGTAAGAGTAAGCTCTATCACATTATTTGCGGTATTGATCACTGCTGCATATTTAATATCATAGTTCACTTTTCCAAGTGATTTTATGGCAGTTTCAGCTTTTGCAGGATCCTTTACCACAGTTTTTACGATTTCACCTATTGGAAATTCAGCAAAAGAGATCGTATCTTTCTTTACTTTGAATTCTTTTATTCCTTCTCTTTTGGTAGTTCCTTGTACAATAATCATTTTTCCTTTATAGTTTCCTGGTAATTCTTCCATTTTTACAGGCGGAATGTCCGGTCCTTCATTATCATTACATGAGAATAGGGTCAATCCTGCCAAAACCATTAAAACTGTCATAAAAAATCGGGGTACTGTCAATTTTTTCATTGCATTACATTTTCGTTAAACATTAATTATTTTCGAGTACTCATCTATATAAATCCTGTTTTCTGAAAATCTTGCATCCTTTTTTAGAAAAAAGAATAAAAAAATTATAACCAATTGATTTAGTGCACGTAAAATTTCATCTCTTCATTGCAAATTCCGTACCTGTTATATAATAGAGTTGTATTGATGCTTCAAAACAGCAAAAAGGAAACTACATGACATAGCTTCCTTTTCATTATTTACCCGTTGTATTTTATTGTATTCCCCCTCCAAGTGCTCTGTAAAGATCAACCTCAGCATTTAGTTTTTCAAGGGTAACATTGATAGCTTCCAGATCATTCTGAAGTTTATTGTTCTGGGCAGTGATGACTTCCAGATAGGTTGCCATACCACTTTTATACAGCTTCAGCGCATCATTGATTCCCTTGTCCAGAATGGCTGTTCTCTGTTCTAAAAGCTGCAGTCTTTCTGAAGAACCTTTAGACTTTGCCATAGCATCGGAAACCTCTCCCACAGCAGTCATTACAGATTGTTTAAAATTGATGGCTGCTTTTTCCTGTTCAATCAAAGCTGTTTCATACGCTGTTTTCAACTGTTTTTTCTGAAATATCGGAGCCGCTAAATTAGCAGCAATCGCTTTGGTAATAGATCCGGGAATATCAAACCATGAACTGAATTTATTGGAATTGACTCCTATTTGCGGGCTTAAACTGATACTCGGATACATGGCTGCTTTTGCCAGTCCGGTTTTTGAATTGAGGCTAATTACGTTGAACTCTGCCATCTTCAGATCCGGTCTACGGCTCAGAAGTTGTGCCGGTAATCCTTCAGACAGTTTGTTTTCGGGAATCATTGTTTTAAGGGTTCCTTCTCTTTCTATCTTCGCCGGATATTCTCCGCAAAGGATGCTCAAAGCATTTTCCTGAATCGAAATATTCTGTTTTGCCAAAGGAATCAGCAGCTCAGCGGTTTTCTTCTGAGCTTCCGATTGCTGAACCGCCAATGAATTGATCTGTCCCGCTTTAAACTGAAGATTCATCATCTTGAGCGTGTTGTCGCTCAGTTCAATATTCTGTTCAGCAATTTTCAACTGTTCGTCAAGGCTGATAAGGTTGTAATATGCCTGCGCAACCTGAACGACAATCCTGCTTTTGATGGCATTTAAATTTTCCTTTTGTCCAAAATATTCTGCAGCAGCAGATTCTTTCTGCATTTTAGCTTTTCCCCAAATGTCTACTTCCCAGGAAAGCCTCAGTGCAGCACTGAAATCATCCATGTATTTTGTACCGACAAACTGTTCGTTCAGAGAGCCGTTAAGGGTATTTTTGGAAGCCCAGCTTCTGTTTGCGCCTGCAGTGAAATCCAGTGTTGGCATCAAACTAAGCTTAGCTTGCCTGTAGATCAGATCCAGCTGTTCTATATTTTTCAGGGCTACATTTACTTCATTGTTTCTTGAAAGGGCTTTATCTATTAAACCAATCAATTTTGGATCTTTGAAGAAAGTCTTCCATGGCAACACTACAGTATCGCCTGTCACCTGCACAGATTCTTTGTAGGTTTCAGGAATCTGAAGGTCTGTTCTTGTATATTTCTCCCCTACGGCACAAGACATCAGCAGTGATGCCATTGCGCCTGAAATAAGGAAATTCTTTATATTAAATAGTGTCATTTGTCAATTGATTTTCTATCGTATTGTACTTCTTTTTGGCAGAAAATTTCTCATCCAGATACTGAAAGAACATGTAGAGTACAGGAATGACGAAAACTCCTAAAACCACTCCGCTCAACATTCCCATGGCAGCACTTGTACTGATGGATTTGTTTCCGGAAGCCATTCCTCCTGAAGAAATCATCAGTGGAACCATTCCCACAATAAAAGCTAATGATGTCATGATAATAGGACGTAACCTTGCCTTTGCCCCTTCCAGTGCTGAATCCAGAATAGAAAGTCCTGCCTTACGCCTTTGTATGGCAAATTCTACAATAAGGATCGCATTTTTGGCCAATAAACCGATAAGCATGATGAGTCCTACCTGTACGTAGATGTTGTTATCCAGTCCTATGGCTTTTATTCCTAAAAATGCACCTACAATCCCTGTTGGAATGGAAAGCATTACTGCCAGAGGAAGGATATAACTTTCATATTGAGCGGCCAAGAGCAGATACACGAAAAGCAAGCACAATCCAAAAATGGCAATGGTTTGATTTCCTGCTGATTTTTCTTCCAAACTCAGCCCTGTCCATTCGTAGCTGTAGTCAGATGGCAGTTTACTTAAAGTCTGTTCCAGTTTACCCATCAATTCTCCATTACTTACGCCTGGTTTTGGAGATACGTTGATATTTAATGAATTGTAAAGGTTGTATCGCTGAACGGATTCCGGACCGTAGACTTTTTTCAAAGTAATCAGCGTATTCACTGGTACCATATCCCCTTTTTCATTTTTTACAAAAATATCATTGAAGGCCTGTTCATCCATTCTGAAAACACCGTCAGCTTTAATATTCACTCTATAGAACTTCCCGAATCTTGAAAAATTCTGAGATTGATCTCCCGAGAAATAGGTCTGAACAGTTCCCAACAGATTGGAAATGCTTACTCCCAGCTGTTTTGCTTTATCTTCGTTCACTTCCAGCTCCATCTGAGGATAATCTGCCCTGAACATCGTGTAGGCAAATGCTACTTCCGGAACCTGCATCAGCTGGCCGATCAGTTCATCTGCTTTCGCTTTAAGAACCTGAGGATCTCGTCCCATACGGTCCTGAAGTACGATTTCGGCATCATTCGTCATTCCGTATCCTTCTACCGGAGGCATTCTGAAGGTCATTACACTTCCTTCTTTGATCACTCCCAATTTTGCACTTGCCATGTCTACCACTTCCTGGATATCCTGAACATCACCTCTTTCTTTCTTAGGTTTCAGTTTAACAAATCCCATCGCATAAGCAGGTCCCGCACTATTGCTGAGTAAGTTGTATCCTGTAATGGAAGTATTTTCCTGCACAGCCTCTACTCCTTTTAAGATATCATTGATCTTGTTGGAAACCTCTGTCGTTTTGGTCAATGCTGTCCCCGGAGGCATACTTAAAGTGTACATAAAGAATCCGTCGTCTTCCATTGGTACAAAACTTTTTGGCGTACTTGACATCAGCCATCCTGCAACCCCGATAACGGCTATGATTAATCCTCCTGCAATCCATTTTCTTCCTATTAAAAATCTAACGCCTTTCGCATAACGATTGGTCATATTATTAAATCCTGCATTAAATGCCACTGCAAATCTTTGCCCGAATCCTTGTGGTTTTTTACCTTCTCCCGAGTGATTGTTTTTCAGAAACACGGCACACAAAGCCGGAGTTAATGTCAACGCGTTAACCGCTGAAATAATAATGGCTATGGCCAATGTATACGCAAACTGCTTATAGAATAATCCTGCTGAACCGGACATAAATCCAATTGGGATAAATACCGCCGACATCACCAGTGTAATGGAAATAACCGCTCCTGTAATCTCGCTCATTGCCTTATGAGTAGCTTCTCTTCCGGAAAGGTCCGTTCCTTCCATATTACTGTGAACGGCTTCCACCACTACAATGGCATCATCTACTACAATCCCGATGGCCAGTACGAGGGCAAAAAGGGTCAGTACGTTGATCGTAAATCCTAAAACCAGAAGGAAGAAGAAGGTACCGATAATCGCCACCGGAACTGCCACTGCCGGAATAATCGTAGATCTGAAATCCTGCAGGAATATAAATACCACGATAAATACAAGGATAAATGCTTCTATCAGGGTAGATTTCACCTGTCCTGTAGCTTCATCCAATCTTTCTTTGGTACTCATTACCTTCGTGTATTTGATACCAGGAGGGAATGATTTTGATAATTGGTCAAGGGCTTTGTTCACCCCAATTTCAATCTGGTTGGCGTTAGATCCTGTAGTTTGCATAATCGCTACAGTAACCGCATTTTTTCCATTGGAAAGGTTATCTCCGGTATTTGAAATCGCTCCGAATTCTACACGGGCAACATCTTTTAACCTAATAACCTGGTTTCCTGTATTTTTAACAATGATATTTTCATATTGTTCCGGCTTGTTCTTTTTTCCTTTGTATCTGATGACATATTCTAAAGCGGCATCCGATTCTTCTCCCAGTTTACCCGGAGCAGACTCCAAACTGTGGTCTGCGATCGCTCTGGAAACATCTGCCGGCTCGAGTCCGTAAGAGGACATTTTCTGAGGATTAAGCCATATTCTCATGGAATAATCTTTAAGCCCGAAAACCATGGCCTGCCCAACCCCTTTTACTCTTTTAACCTGTGGAATAAGGTTGATATTCGCATAATTTTGAAGGAAAGTTTCATCATATTGTTTATTATCTTCCGTATAAATATTGAAAATCAATACCATACTGTTCTGCTGCTTGGAGGTGGTCAATCCCATTCTCACTACTTCCTGCGGTAGTATCGGGGTGGCCTGCTGTACTCTGTTTTGCACGTTTACGGCTGCCTGATCAGCATTCACTCCCTGCTTGAATATAATGGAGATCGAGAACGTACCGTCATTACTTGCCGTAGATTTCATGTATTCCATATCTTCCACCCCATTGATCTGCTCTTCCAGAGGTGTTACCACAGAACGGATCACGGTTTCACTGTTTCCTCCGGGATATGATCCTGAAACGGTAATCGTGGGCGGAGAAATATCCGGAAATCTGGTCACCGCCAGCTGGTTTAATCCTATAATCCCTAAAATAACAATGATAAGGGATATTACCGTCGCCAGTACAGGACGGTCTATTATCTTTTTTAACATTTTTGAATTTTCTAAGAAAGGTTATACAACTATTTCAAAGGAACAGTGTGTGCCACCACCTGTGCTCCGTCTGTAAGAGCATCAATTCTGTTAATGGCAATCTTATCTCCTGCATTCACGCCTTCTTTGATGAAGTAATCCTGGGAGGTACTTCCTGAAACGGTAATCTGGGTCATTTTCACTTTATCCTTACCATTCAGTTTATAAACAAAGAATTTGTCCTGAATATCTTTTACAGAGGTTTTCGGAAGTTTAATCACACCATTCAGGGCATTATGAATCATCACTCTGGCTGTTCCTCCGGCTCTTAATAATTTATCCGGATTCTGGAAAACAGCTTTCATCTGAATACTTCCGGTATTTCTGTCGAAGTTCCCGCTGGCATTTTCCAGTTTTCCTTTAAGAGAATAAGTGGAACCGTCTGCCAGGATAAGTTCTACATCTTCTGCTGTATTTCCTGATGCCGCAGCTCTGCTGTGTGCAATAAAATCAGCTTCATTCATTGAGAAGTACACATTCACGCTGTTGATGCTTGAAAGCGTTGTTAGTGGTGATGGATCAGAGGGACTGATAAGGTTTCCTACTCTGTTCGGAATTCTGCCTATGTATCCGCTCACTGGTGCTTTGATATACGTAAAATTGGCGTTAATCTTTGAGGATCCCAATGATGACTGTGCCTGTGCAACCTGTGCTGAAGCCGCTTTATAACTTGCCTGAGCGGTTTTCAGCTGCATATCGGAAACTACTTTTCCTTCTACAAGAGGTTTCAGCTTTTCTACTTCAAGTCTTGCGGTTTCCTGTGCCGCCAGCGCTGATTTCAAGGCTGCTTCATTGGTATTGACCTGCTCGTTGTAAACAGATGGATTTATTCTGAAAAGGGTCTGCCCTTTATTTACATACTGTCCTTCTTTGATATATACTGCTTCCAGATATCCTGTTACCTGTGCTTTGATATCCACATTGTCCTGTCCTTCTATGCTTCCCGGATATCCTGTAGACACATCTGCATCTCCGGATTTTACCTGAATAAAATCTGTAGGCAATGCCTGCTGCATCTGATGGGCATTCTCCTGACCGCTCCCGGAACCACACGAGTACAATATCGCTGCAGCTGTAAGTGAAAGTACCAGATATCCTTTTCTGTAATTCATAACATTGGTTTTTAAATTTTACAGGAGCAAAATAACTTCATCTTACAGTGATATTCATTCAGAAGTTGGGTGAAGTGTCATTAATCGCAGGTGAAACGTACGATCGGAAAAATGAAAGGAAAACAGTTATTTTTCTTTGTAATTATGGTAAAAAAGAGATTTTCATGTGGAAATAAGAGTGAAATCAGTAAGGATAAACTAAGGTATTTCACAAGTAAAACGAAAAAGAGATTGCTCTTGTAAAAGCAATCTCCTCTGTATTTTTTTTAGGATTAATAATCCATCCAGGATTTGAAAATGGAAGCTTTTTCCCGGCTTACAATCACTTCCATATCAGGTTGTTTCCTTAGTTCCAGCTTCAGTTTCCCATTAAAATGATTTAAAATCTGCTTAACGGAATTGATATGGATGATAAATTGTCTGTTGGCACGGAAAAAGAATTTGGGATCCAATTGTTTTTCAAGTTCTTCCAGGGTTTGGGGAACATTTTCTACCACTCCGGTATTCAGCATGGCTTTGCTGATTCCCAATTCGGTATAAAAGTAAAGGATATCTTCTGCCAGCACGGTCTTATATCCATCTCTATGAGCGATCAGAAAACGTTTTCTGTAGTCTTTCGGCTGGATATAATTTAATAATCCTTCAATAGCTGTTCCTACTACCGGGACGGCTTCCATAAAAGTTTCATAGCGTTTTAATGCAGCATCCAGCTCTTCTTCTTCAATAGGTTTCAGGAGGTAATCTACACTATTGTATTTGAATGCCTGTACAGCATATTCATCGTATGCTGTTGTAAATATGACAGCACTTTTAACTTCATGTTTGTTAAATATTTCAAAGCTGAGGCCATCTGCAAGTCTTACATCCATCATGATAACATCGGGAACCACATTATTTTCCAGCCAGTGTACTGTTGAGGTAATCGAGTCTTCCACAGACAGAATTTCGATATGGGGTCTTAACTTCAACAACAGTCTTTTTAACCTGTCTGCATTGGGTCTTTCGTCTTCAACGATTAAAACTTTATTAATCTTCATATCAATGGGAGTTTTACTATAAATTTATCTTCTGTTTTTTCAATCACAGGTTTAGGATATCCTAAGATTTCGTATCGTGCAATGATATTGGTAAGCCCTACTCCTGAGGAATCCGGCTTATTGATTAAAGGCAGAAATGTATTAGAAACTACCAATTCTCCTTCAGGGCTTGTATAAACATGAATCTCCAGAGGATTTACCTTTGAAGTCTGGTTATGTTTAATGGCATTTTCAACCAACAATTGTAAAGACAGCGGAAGGGTGAATCTGGATCTGTATTCTTCCTGAATATCTATTTTGAATATAACGCCTTCCCCAATTCTTTTTTCAATCAGAAAGATATAGGATTCTAAAAATTTAAGTTCCTCTTCTACGGCAATAATGTCTTTTTTGGAATTTACCAATAAGTATCTGTATACTCTCGCAAATTTCTCGGAATAATCATATCCCAACTGTTGATCTTCAAGGATGAGTTCTGACAACACACTTAAGTTATTGAAAATAAAATGAGGGTCTATCTGAAGCTTAAGTGCCTGAAGTTCTGCCGCCATTGCAGCCTGCTTGTGTTTTGATGCCCTCAGTTTGTGCTGGGCAGCTTCTACTGCTGTTTTTTTCCAGTTTTCCAATAAATAATCAACGGTATTAAAAGCACTGATAATCAATGATATGACAATATTAGTAGCGATCCATTGTCCCAGAAGTGTATATTCTTTGCGGGAATCCATTTCAGGTAATGTGACTGAAGTGCCATCTACGATTGCATTAATAATAATCACAATCAAAACACTTCCCACGATCTGAAGCAAACACTGAATAAATAATCGCTTTACAGTCCTGTTTCTCCAGGGAAGCCACTTATTGAGCGTCCTGTCTATAAAAATACTTACCTCAGAAATGATGATGGAAAAAAAGACAATCCATGTGGCGTCTTCCATAATCATTTTTAAAGGAGCATCAAGGTAGCCTTTCCAAACGGGATCAAAGGGATCAATAAGGTAGGAAAAAACACAGAAAGTGCCCACTGCTAATGCCCAGATCACCAGCCTTCTTTTCATGGTGGAAAGAATCTTCTTATTCCGTACTATTTTTTTCCTGATGGCAGAAATCCTGTTCATATCCGGGACTTTATGAATGTAAATATAGAAATAGATTTTATATGAATATCTTCTATTTTGGACGAGGCCGCCAAAACAATACCTGAAACGTAAAATAGCAGAGTTAAAATGAATGTGACGGTTCATCACCTGAAAAAGACATTTCATCATCATTTTATGCAACATCACAATATTTTTATAATCAGGGAATAGCTGTCTATCATAGTTTTGTGGTATTAAATCCGGTACAATGAAAACAATAATTGTCTGCACAGATTTTTCCCACGAAGCTGAAAACGCTACTCATTATGCAGCATCTATGGCTAAAGAAAACAAATACAGAATTGTGCTTTTCAATCTTCAATCCGTTTCCATCCATGCCCTGAATGCACAGGTTTCAGCTGATTTTTTCTACACTCAAACGCTTAAAAATCAGAAAAAAATGAAGGATAAGGCGGCGGAACTAAAAAGATTATATACTGTCGAAACCCAGCATCATCTGGCTTCCGGCAATTTTATTGAAGAGCTTGAAAACTGTATGCAGATTCACGATTGTGATTTTATTGTGATGGGAATGGCTGAAAAAACTCTGGAACAAAAGCTTTTGGGAAACAGTGTAACAAGAGCTATCCACAGAATTAAAAAACCGATACTCATTGTTCCCGCTCATATAGAATATACAGGAATCAGAAAAATTCTTTTTGCTTATGATACGCACAAAAGCATGACCTGGTCTGCCATGAATGATATTTACCACTTTATTAATGAATTCAATGCTGAGATTGAGGTCTTCAATGTAAGTGAAAGATTAGAAGATTTTGCTGAGGTTATTCATGATATTGACCTGAATTCCGGGTACGATCTGGATGATATTAAATACAGCTTTAAAATGATTCAGTCCATTGAAGTCATCAAGGCGATTGAGGAGGAAATAAAACTGACCAGTCCGGATCTTTTAACCATGATTCCTTATAAATACAATCTTGTAGAATCTCTTTTCCATCGAAGCAAAACAGCCATAATGGCCTACAAGAATAAATTACCATTACTATCAATTCCCTTAAACATAGATTAAGAATCAATAAAAATCTGTTCACATTTGAATTATCCTTTTTGCCTGTAAAGGCTAAATTTTACACTTAATCTTGTTTAACAGGACCGGGAATAGATTTCCGGTCCTGTTTTTATTTCACAGGTTTACTATTACTTTTCCTGCAACGCGGCTGGTCTCAACCTCCAAGTGTGCCAGTGCTATGTCTTCAAACGGGAAAGTTTTATAAACAAATGGTTTCAAGGCTTCCTGCTTCAATAAGCCCGCAATTGCTTCTGCAGTTTCTTTTTTAGACTGTACCATCATAAATTCAATATTCACCTTTTTCTGCCTGGCTCTCAATTCAATATCTTCAGGAATCTCAGGTGTCGAAAGTGTTATAATAATACCATTCTCTTTTACAATATCTACCGAATCTGACAAAGCTTTTCCCTGAAGGGTATCAATGACGATATCTACATCCTGTACCTTTTCATAAAAGTTTTCCGTTGTATAATCAATATGTTCATCAGCCCCAAGCGACAAAACAAATTCTTTATTTTTACCGGATGATATGCCGATAACATATGCACCAAAATACTTCGCAATCTGAATAGCAAAATGACCGACACCACCTGAAGCGGCATGGACCAGAACCTTGCTTCCTTTTTTAATTCCGGCAACATCCACTAAGGCCTGATATGCCGTTGAAGCAGCCATTGAGGCCGCGGCAGCCTGCTGATGGGTAATATTCTTAGGCTTTAATGCCAGATGAGCCGCCGGAGCGGCCACATATTCTGCATAGGCATTTCCTTTTCCAAAAAAATTGACCATTCCGAAGACTTCATCTCCCGGTTTAAAATCAGTTACATTTCTCCCGGTTTCCACTACTTCTCCCGAGATATCCCATCCTAAAATAACGGGTCTTTTTTCTTCAAAAATCCAGTTCAGAACTCCTTCATATGCTCTGGACTTTACATCTACAGGATTAATGCTTACCGATACTACTTTTACCAATACTTCATCATTTCCTACGACAGGCTTATCTATTTCCGCAAATTGAAGATTTTCAACGCCTCCTGCTTCGTTTACAATAACAGCTTTCATTTTTTTGATTTTAATTATCGGGCAAATGTAGTCTCATCATATCTTTGCAGCAAGTATGTACTTTTTTGTAATCTACATACTAAAAATATACTAATACTGATTATCAAACCATTGAAAAAATGTTAAAAATAAAAAAAGTTACCAATGAGCCATCCTGTCCTGTTGACTATGCCTTTAAACGGATTGGAGGAAAGTACAAAGGCCGTATTTTATGGTATCTCCATCTGAAGACAGTTATGCGGTATGGCGAACTTCGTAAAACCCTTTCTGATATTACCCCTAAAATGCTTACCCAGACTGTCCGGGAGCTGGAAGATGACGGGCTTATCCATAGAGAAGTGTATCACGAAGTTCCTCCTAAGGTAGAATATTCTTTAACGGAAAACGGCGCCGAGCTCATTCCTTTTATTGATTATCTGCGGCTTTGGGGTGAAAAGCAGATTGAAAAAGAGAGAATAAAAAGGTAAATAGTTTCCTTCCAAACCATGAATGTTCATCATGGTTTTAATTTTATTACTGAAGGAGTACCATTGGATATTTTTACTTAAAAAAAACAAACCTCATAATTCATATTCAACTGAATATCAAAAAGTCGTAAATTTAGTAAAGGATAAAAACAGTGTTTTCACCCTTTTTTATAGTTGTGCCGTTCGCTAATTTTGTTCCATAAAATTAAAACCATAAAAATGAAAACTTCCTTTTTTACTAAGATTTTAAGTCTCTTATGTGCAGCTCTTATTCTGGCATTTTGTCTGCTTAGCTGCACCGAACCTCCTAAAGAACCTGTAAGCAACAGTTATAAAAAGAAACTGATCAGCTACCGTGAAGGGCGCGTTCTTTTTGATGAATATACCAGAACCAATCATGAAATTCTCATGAAGTACAGAAACGGTGAACCCGATTCGCGATGGTACTGGTTTTCGCTTGAAGATATGGAAGGCTATATTAAATATGTAAAAGAAAATGCCAGAAAACAAAAATTAAAAAATCCGGGAATCAGGATCTACATGGGAAAATATCCAATGAATCATCCTAAAAACAGAATGGCAAAACCTGAATATGCAGGTTACCAAACTATATTTTTAGTACCTACTGCCCAAAAAAGAGAAAGAGAGAAGGCCATGGCCAGATCAGCCACCACCGAAGAAAACACAGACGTTACTTCTATAGAATCTATGAACATGACCAATCTGGCACCGCCACCAAAAACGTTATCAGAAACGATGCCTTAAAACACAGCATTATGAACTGGAATATTGAAACAGGGAAACAGATATCGATGGCCATATCCATTGTAGTGATGATTCTAATGGTCATAAAATATAGAAAAACCGGAAAGGAGAATTTATTTTTTATCATAGGATATCTGTTGTTTTCCCTGATTGATATTTCCTGTTATTTCTATTTCAAGCTGACGAATCTGCCTACGGAC
The DNA here is from genome assembly GCF_059515165.1 of Chryseobacterium sp. CS3K3.1. Taxonomy (NCBI): domain Bacteria; kingdom Pseudomonadati; phylum Bacteroidota; class Flavobacteriia; order Flavobacteriales; family Weeksellaceae; genus Chryseobacterium; species Chryseobacterium sp. CS3K3.1. Next base: position 411,697 of record NZ_JCAKRV010000001.1, read on the forward strand.
ATCTTCTATGTAATTGGTTTTTTAATGATTGTATTTTTTTTGTATTTATTATATTATTTCCAATTACTGTATGTTCCGCTGCTCAAAAAGATACAGGCCATCATCCTGGTTCTTTTTGTCCTTAATATTGCTGTGATGTTTTATACAGAGGATGATCTGCTTCATCATTTTTCTTTTAATATGCTCTATGCAGATATTCTTCTGTTGTTGTTTTCAATTATTTTGTTCCTGTATCAAACCTTTAATTCTGACAAAATATTAGAAATTAAAAACTATTTACCCTTCTGGATATCAGTATCTCTAATGATATTTTTTATCGGAAGCATTCCGATACTTTTTTTCAGAACTACTGTTTCAGAAAGTATTTATTTCTTCATTTTATTTATGCTGAATCTGATCAGTAACGGGATACTTATATTAGGTTTACTCTGGAACAAACAGGAAAGAATAAGATAAAAGCTTTGCAGATATGGAAGAGAATAATCTGGTTATCATCTTTACGATTACTTTATTCATCGTTGTTTTGACAATGGTCTTCATCTATGCGGTTTTTATCAGGAAAAAAACAACCTTGCTGATTGAGCAGAAGGAAAAAGATTTACGGTTTGAAAAAGAGCTGGCCACCTCACAGGTAGAAATGAAAGAACAGACGCTCAATTATATCGGGCAGGAATTGCATGATGATCTGGGACAGAAATTATCTGTGGTCCGATTACGCCAAAACCAACTGATTACCAAACTTCAGAATTCAGAAAAAGAAGACCTCATCGAGCTCAATGAATTGTTGGGAGAATGTATACAGGATATCAGAAATCTTTCTAAAACATTAATCACGGAACAGATCATTCATTTCGGACTGGCGGAATCCATTGAAAGAGAAGTTAAGAGAATTAAAAAACTGAAATTATTAAAAATAGAATTCATCACGCAAAAGCAGGATATTGATATTTCGCCTAAACATGGATTGATCCTTTTCAGAATTATCCAGGAAAGTATCAATAATATTCTGAAACATTCCAAAGCCAAAAATGTTTCCATACACATGGAGGATGACTGTGAAAAATTACATATCAGTATCTCGGATAACGGAAGAGGCTTTGATATCAATAGTAATCAGGACGGCTCAGGATTAAAAAATATGGAACTGAGAGCCAAGCTGATTCATGCTGAACTGTCTATACATTCAGAACTGAATAAAGGAACACAAACTTTGATAACCTATCATAAAAATTTATTATGAAAACTATTCCCATAGCGATCGTTGATGATCATACCTTAATCTCCAAAGCACTGGAGAATATGATCACAGAAAACACTCAATATCGGGTCATTATGAATCATCCCAACGGAGAAGAATTTATTGCAGGCGTGGAAAAAGCTTCTGAATTACCCGCCGTAGTCCTGATGGATGTTAATATGCCTTATAAAAATGGTATAGAAACTACAGAATGGCTTACAGAGCATTATCCTGATATTAAAGTCATTGCCCTTACCATGGACGATGATGAAAGAATATTGATTAAAATGCTGAAAGCAGGCGCTAAAGGCTATCTGCTAAAAGACATGCAGCCTTCTATCCTTTTCCAGGCTATTGAAACGGTATTTGAGAAAGGCAGCTTTTATACTGATTTTGTAGCCCAAAAGTTATTGAAAGTAAAAACAGAGGAAGCGAAAAATGCCTCCCTGCTTTCTGAGCTGAGAGACCGGGAGAAAGAATTTATCAAATGGGCCTGCAGCGAACTTACTTATAAGGAGATTGCCGACAAAATGTGCCTGAGCCCTAAAACCATTGATGGCTACAGAGATTCGGTTTTCGTAAAACTGGATATAAAAAACAGAGCGGGTCTGGTACTTTTTGCTTTGAAGCATGATTTGTGCTGACTTAATTTTTAATCTTAGTTATTCCCTGAAAAAATAAACATCTTTACATTCTTTTTATGTATCCGGCAGCTTTTCAAGCTGCCGGATTTTTATTTCACAACTCATTCATTTGCAAACGAAAAGGTGTTTTTCCTTTTTCAAAATACGGTTTTCTCCTCTGTTTTTGCTCTTCTGAAAGATGGAATTTTGTCATAGAAAAAAACACAAAAAGGCAGCACCCGAAAAGCCGGAACAGAGTAGGGAATATTTTTAAAACTAATACAATGAAAAAAGCACTTATCGTAGGTATTAATGATTATGCACCCATCGGATACGGAGGTCCGGATCTTAACGGCTGTGTAAATGACGCGAGAGATATGGCCAATACATTGGTGATCTGTGGTTTTAGTCCGGCAAAGATTAAAATCCTGACCAATCAAAATGCTACAAGAGCGAATATATTGAACTATCTGAAATCCATGATCAGCACGAGTGTAAAAGGAGATTCTCTTGTTTTTTATTATTCAGGACACGGAACCAGAGTGGCTAATATAGGATCAGATCTGGAACTGGATGGTCTGGATGAAGCCATTTGTCCGCACGACTATGCCAATAACGGTGTCATTCGTGATGATGATTTTAAAACCGTTCTCAGCAAACTGAAAGCCGGAGTAAATATGGAAGTTATCTTCGACTGCTGTTATTCGGGAACGGGAACCCGAAAAATGGATCTGGGGCTGGAAGCTGATCTTCTCAACGAAACGGCCCGTTATATCCCTCCAATGCTTGAGGATGAATTTTATCTCACTTATGCCAGTGAAATGGAAACCTCTAAAAATTCAAAAAAATCAACCGTTCTCACTAAAGCACTTGTACCTGTTACCGGAATGAATCATACGTTATGGGCTGCAGCAAAAGACAATCAGGTATCCATGGAAGGAAATATCAGCGGACAGATACGAGGCTATTTTACGTATCATTTCTGTAAAATACTACGTGCTACCAATGGTAATATTGTAAGAAAAACTCTTGATAAACAGGTTGCCATTGCCTTAGCGGCTATGGGAGCTGCCCAGATCAACCAGACAGAAAGCATCACTGCAGAATTTTCACAAAAAATATTCACTTAACTAATAACCATTACCGGCGGAATCCGAAAAGCCATAAAAGAGTAGGAATATACCAGATTAAAATAATAATCATGTCAAAAACCGAAAACAACAACCCAATGACCGCTGAAGAAGTTCTAAGACTTAGAACTGTTAAAGCGAAATCAACTGAAAAACCAGAAGCAGTTGAAAAACTATTTAAGCAGGCTCCCGCTATGGAAACCATTAACGGAAGAACTTTTCCTAAAGGAATGAAAACTATAGGAATGCCGATGGACGAAAAAACAGCAGAAAACCGTGCACTGGAAACTGACCATTTCTACCCTACCCATGCTGATTTTGAATACAGCCCAAAGCTTGAACCGAAAAGAGACCGTAAACCTAAATTTATTGACAGAGATTCTTTCCTGACTCCTGAAAATGCAAGAACCATTTTTGGAGTCGATCAGAGAAAAGTATACAATTCTACAGCTTATCCGTGGAGATGTGTCGGCAGAGTAGAAAGCTCTCTGGGTTCAGGAAGCGGCGTAATGATCGGACCAAGACACCTTCTTACCTGCTCTCACATTGTAGACTGGCAGCCTAATAATACAACGGGATGGCTGAAATTCACTCCGATGTATTACAACGGAAGCGCTCCTTACGGAACTGCCTGGGGTACATTAACGTATTACAAGTATAAAGTTGCAGGACCTTCTATTGATTCTACAGAGATACAATATGATTATGTGGTAATTGTATTGGACAGACCTATCGGAAACAGCACAGGCTGGTTAGGTTCAAAATCCTATTCAGATTCATGGGACGGAGGTGCTTACTGGACTCACGCAGGCTATCCGGGAGATCTTACCGGAACGCAAAGACCTACCTACCAGACAGGTATCGCACTGGATGGAGATTTCTGGAGTGCTGATGACAACGAAAGCATGAGCCATAAAGCAGATATATGGCCTGGACAAAGCGGAGGTCCTTTCTGGGGATATTGGGATGGCTCTCCGTATGCTGTGGCTACTCAAAGCGCACATAATCCAAGCGATAATTTTGCAAGTGGCGGCTCGGATTTAGTCAATCTGGTCATCAGAGCGAGAAATGAACATCCTTAATTTATTTTTTTAGTTTAATAACCCCGGCCGCCTTTGAAGGCGGCCGGGGTTATTTCAGTTTAAAATGTTTCTAAAACTATTCCAAGTCATTATAAATTTGGCATTGGACTTGGCTTTGCCCCTTGATTTATTAATCGTGTTTTCATATCTCGGAAATATTTTATGTCTCCAAAAGTTCCATCTGAAAATTCTTCCTTATAATCTCCATTTCTTAATGTATCATGTAGAAACATTGGAAATACTTTATCCAAGTTTTGTTTATTTTTAGAAGAAACTCCCGGATCATTTTTATACAAACTAATACTATCTATACCTATCCAGTTATATAAAAAACGAATGTCTTCAAAATAGGGTCCGTCATCAATATATAATCGGTAGTTTGTAGGACGGTCAACTTTTCGAATAATATACATCCAATCATCCAGATTAAAATCTTTCCATAATTCGGGAATAATAACAAAAAGACTTCTTACATTTTTATATCTAAAATCCTCAGAATTAAGCAGCTTAATTATTAAATCTTTTGAATTATAGGTTAGTAATTCATTTTTTAAAGGTTTATAAGAATCCCAACCACTTTGTTTTATTCCATGATGTAATTTTTGTATAATCTGTTCCATTATTTTATATTTTGTATATATATTATTTTATCCTTCCCAGTCCGCACTACCTCTCCTCTGCTATTTATACCTAAAGGAGTGATTTCATTACGTGCTCTTTTAATAGGTATTTCAAGCCCCTTTAGTATTTCTCCTAATCTTTCAGCTTCTTCTGCTGTTGGTGTATAGTGGCCAGACATATTATCAAATTCCACTATTCTACCATTTTTAAAACGAATACCTCCAGCAGCTAAAACATCCTCACGATTCCCTAGTAAATGATGTTTCTCTCCTATTTTTAATTCACCAGATTTTGTAATTACAAAATCAAATTCGTCTGAAGGAAAAATATTATCATTCAATTGTCTAAAAACTCCCTGAGAATCCATTTTATATCCGAGAACAAATCCATCTTTTGGCAACTCTTCTATTGGATATTTATTTGCTATTTTCGGTATTCTTTCACAAAAAGCAATTATCCTATATTCTTCTAAAATCTTTCCAACCTTTCCAGCATCATAACTTACTTTTCTTATCTCCTGCAAAACTTTCTGATACGCTTTATCATAACGGCTTCCTTGAGCAATAATCTCACCTTTATACACCAAAGCAAATCTCCTATTACTACTTATTGAGCCTATCGCATCAGGATTAATACCTCCTTTTTTTCCAATACTCTCCATAATAGCAGCTGCATCAATCTCCAGAAAGAACGCTCCATTCTGTATCAAAGCATCACATTCCGATGTTTTTGAAATGAACCCTGCGCTTGGGATTACCCATTCTGTTGGATTAAACATGCGGAGATCTTTCCTTTGATAAACTCCGCTGTTCAAATCCAAAAATACGGAAATTGCACTTGCACGCAATCCCTGTCTCACATTTTCTGCAACATTCACAGATGCTTTCAATAAGCTTAAGCAACTTCTGTAAAAAGCGACAGTAAGCTGCGCTAAACCAACAGCAAGCTGCGGTACTGCTACAGCAGATCCCAATACATTATAAATAAGATCCCATTGCCTCAAAAATTCATCTCCTCCAGGAAGTTTGGCAATTTCCGCCCGGAACGCCCGTATGGTGAGATCCGGTAATGCCAAACTAAGATCTGCCGCCGCTGCTAATAAGAGATACGGGTTTCCGGATAATGCTAATGTTCCGATTCCAAAAACGACTCCTAGCATATCGCCCACAATCCGGATGGTTTCATTAATATCTTCCCACTTTTCTGCATCAGCCAGCGCTTTTACATAAATAGCCGGAACCATCATGATAGTACCTTCCTGTTCCGCTCCTTCATTGGTTTCTGATGTCTGTTGTTTTATAAAATAAACCATTTCAAGAGGATAAAACTCTGCTCCTTCATCCAGATCTTCTGTTACCTGTTCTGTTGCATTAGGATCTCCTTCTTTAGGTACAATGAAAACTCTTTTTGTCACTTCTTTCTGCTGCTGAAGAAAAAAAGTTTTTTCATCTGATTTTCCAAAACCCAATAGATCTCCCGCCAGCCCGAAAACTTCAGTATTAACTTTATACTCATTTCCTATCCTGAAAGTAGAAGCTCCTGCCTTCGGACGACTATAAGAAAACAGGCAATACTCCATCAGGATAGTAGCAAAAATGATACGGTTGGATTTCATTTCTCCATTAAACTCACTTACCCCATCCAGGTTGAAATAAATCCTGTTGCAGAGTTCAGGACTTTTTTTGAACTTGTCCACTAAAAAAAAACGATCGGAAAATGCTTTTAAGACATTGACTAAAGCAGAACTTCCATCCTTCCATCCGCTGAAAATCCCAGTATCATCAAGTTTTGTCAAGGCAAGCAGATGCCCAAATAACGTTTCATTTTCAAGAGCCATTCCCCGAAGGACAAACTCAGGAGTATTGTTATAAAGAAATTTAAGCTCCTCTGCACTCTTTGCTTTTAAAAAACCTGATTTAAAGATTTCTGTGAAGTAGTTTTTGTATTTAGAATAATTTTCGAAATCACCATACCCAACATAATTGACCAATCTCCTAAATTCTTCATAGGAAAAGGTTTCCAATATAATAGCTTTCTTTCTCCTGAGCTCTTCCCGATCTGCATCTCTGTGATAAAAATAAATAAGCTGGCAGGAAATCTGCTCTTGGGCAGCATTAATTACAAATTTGATTTCACACTCTGTTTGGACCAGATTCACAAGCTCTTTATTCTTATTGAGATATGTTTTTAAGTATATAATGTTCTCTTTATCATCCTTAATGTATTTTTCTTCGGCAGTTCCATCATAATCATTGATGTTATAATCCAGAATAAACCGCTGATTAAACTGATTGCTGTATTTCAATTTATTACATAACAGCTGCTTTTTTATAAAATCATCAGTACGCCATTCCTTACTGATAATTTCCCTAAGTTCAAGTGTTTCCATAATTTTTCTTTTTTGAAAAAGGCAGGGCTTTGAGGCCCTGCCAGTAATTAATAATTCTTAAGAAAGTGCATCTAGGTTCTCTTTGTGTTTTTCCACAAATTCATCCAGATAGGAAGCCAGAAGTTCTGTAAAACCAGCTTTATTGTTTTTCAACAGCCAAAGCATGTACTGATAGCTTGGTACTTTTACCAGATCGGTATTCATATTACCTTCAGGTTCTGCAACAGGAAGTTCTATAAGATGATTGTCTCCGTCACGAAGGTAGCTCCACGTATCTTTATAGATTATCCATTCCGGAGAAGGAAGTGAAATATTAATTTCTTCTCCTGTTTCCTTGTCTTTCAAAATCTGCTTATATCTGAAACTGATGAACTGTTGTTCAGATTTAGCATCAATATCCAATACACGAATACTTCTTTGAAATTGTGGAAGCTTCGGATGCTCCTGAAGTGGAAGTTCTGCAAGGCTTAATGAAATATTCTCTACATTATTAAGGATTTCTTTAATGTTTTCGGGTATAATTAAATGTTCGTTCATAATTTTTGTTTTTAAAATTTGTATAAATTGATAATATTTAACGATGTTGTTGCATTCCCTCCCATATTATTGACGGCCATATTCAAGCTGTATTCAACGTCAGGAACAGAAATAATGGCCAGTGATGTAACTCCCCTTGCAGTCATAGAAACAGTCATAGAGGTTCCGTTTTTAACAATAATAACATTGATGGTCTCATTGGTTCCGGTAGTCCCTGCATTAACGGCTCCCACTACTACATTATTAAGGTAATGAACTCTGTATCCTATACTGTTTCCCAGTGTTCCTACTGTTTTTAGGCGGGTAATAGTCTGATCCAATAATTCTACATTCGATGCATTATTCATCAGTCCTACATATTGTGTTTTTGAGGTCATATTAGCTGCATGCTGATAATTGACAGAAAATTCCAGATAAAAGTTTTCTCCGGCACTATTAAGCTTTGAGGATTTAAGTGCTGCTACGATAGTAGGATCATCCGTACTGTAAGCTTTTACAGCAGAGTTGCTTTGATAAATAGCTGATCCTCCGCTACCAAATGTGTCGGGATTGGATGCATCATTATAAATCTTTTTGGTCCATGTCAATGCTGATACATCTGCAATCTGTAGATTCTGCACTACTGAAACTGTAAGGGGTGTCACATAATAAGCGACTCCATTCCATAGTCTTATCTTATACTGTCCTATGGGTAAATCCTTAAAGTTGTAATAGAATGTCAGGTCTAATCCATTGGTATATAATTGTACCTGTGAATTAGGAACAGTCGCTAATTTCGTAGAGCCGCTTTCATCCATGATATCTATGGAGAAAGATGTGGGAGGGAGGTTAAGGTTGGCTCCTCTTAAGCTGATCCAGTAGTTTTTATTCTGCTTATCTACAACAGGAGGAGTGATAACAGCAACACTCATAGTATTAGTCGTCCAGCCTCCGTTCATTGCTGTTTTCCATGCTGTTTTCTCCGCTTCGGAAAGAGTGGCCGGCAAGCTTAAGAACGGCTGCTTTCCATTTGTTTTACCTACACGTCCTGAAGAGTTCTGAGATAAGAAAGTACTAAAGGTAGCATCATTGGAAACGTCATTCAAGCCTGTGATCGAATAATAAAGTCCTGAAGTATCTAACGTCCAGTTGGCTCCTAATTTCAGTCCTGCTCCCACAACAGATGTAAGTGATGAATTGGCTATATTTTTTCCCAGATCACCTGCCGGAAGTTTGGCAACATTTCCGTTATCATTCATTCCTATGATTTTAGGATAATCCTGCGCATTCCCATCTGTCAGAGGTATTTCTAATTTTTTAGCTAATTTCTCTTGTGTATTGATATTATATTGAGCCTGACTTGCCATTCCTTCTGCTACAAGATCCGTATTTGAAATACTGATATGACTATCAGCTAATTCCAGGGGAATAGTTCCATCAACAACGGCATGCATTTTTAAATCTCCGTTTTCATCAACAGCATAATCTGTGTAAGTGGGAGAACCTATTGCAGCTACCTGATAGATGGCGTTCACTTCTCTTTCTCCAATGGGAGGCAATTCATTGACACGTATAATTTTTCCTATAATTGGCATTTTTTTTAATTTTTAAGGTTAATAATTATGTTATTTCCAGTCTCCCAAAATCACTTTCTGTCCTTCCAGCGATTCTACTCCAAGAAGATTGTCATTGGGTTCAAAATTGGTTCCGCAGATTTCTCCCAGTTCATCATCAAACTTCACTCCTGGTTCACAGTTGCAAGGCAGGGCTTTTTTAACTATTAGCCCAATAGATCCTGCCTGAAGAATGGTAAGGGAAGTAGGAATTTTCTCTCTCCATGGCTCTCCTTCTTTTGTCGCTTTTGGTGAGCGTAATTCATCCACAATGGATAAGAATAAAGGATCATCAATGACAGGAACTTCACCTCCGTTCCAGATTTGTCCTGTAGCCAGGAAATGTCTCACTGCTTCTTCAAATCCTGGTCTTACCGTAACAATAACTCTTGCCATACCTGACTGCATAAATACTCTGAACGTAGGATCATTATCATCAAACTGATATAAATCTGCCCATGATTTTCTTTCACCCCAATAATAGGGGTAGAAATAATAACTCATGATTTCCCATTCAAACGCCTGCTCCATAAATTTGATAAATGCAGCATATTGATCCAGTTTTTCATCCACCTTAATGTCTGTATTCTGAAAAGTTTCTGTAGAAGCATTATCATTGGTATAATATCTTTTTTTACCGAAAGTGAGTAATGCATCAGGATTCTGATTCAGCATATAGGAAATACAGTTTCTTCTTAAAATGGTATTTTCAATTTTTCTGTAGAATCCTGGATTAGATCCTTTGATCTGAGCTCCTACAGCTTTTGCATCTGCCAAGGCAGCTTCATACTTGCTCAACTCCACTTTATAGGCTTCAATAATTTTATTGAATGCTTTCTGCAGCCAGCCATTTTTATATTCTTCCTGCAGCACACATTTGATATTAACCGTTGCATGGAAATAATGGGCATTTGTTGTCGCAATAGTAATAGGAACCTCCCTTACAAATTTTAAGAATGCATTAGACGAACTATCTCCTCCTACCAATAAACTTACTCCACTTGCCCAGCCATTGTAGCCTGGGAATGAATTATTGCTTTTAACAACATAAGATTCAGTGATATAATGTTCCGGGATCGCAATAAGGTCAGATTTTGAAGAGGCCTGTTTTGATTCAGTGGATGAGTAATCAATGGATTTTCCTACATACACAACTGGTTCCAGTCTTTCATCAACTTCAACATTGTAATAACCCAGCCAATATTTTAGTTTTGTGGAATCTGCCAGAGCACTCCAGTCTTTGATCTGCATCCCGGCAGATTCTCTCGGATCAATAGGCTTTACCAATTGATTTTCAACAACATTACTTACCTTCATTCCTAATGAATGTAATTTGGCAGGTTCCGGAATCATAAACTCAAACATCATTCTCTTTCCATAGTTAAAGATCTGGTTTTTGACTACTTTATCCACCCAGCGATATACCCCTACGACATGGTTGCTGCCTTTGGTGTTATCAAAACCATGTTTATTGTTTTCCTCATATTCCTCAAGGATTTTATCAATTCGTTCTTCTTTCACCTTGGTAACAATCCTTTCCAGGGCTCTGGCGGTAACATCTTTAGCCTCGGTAACGGCCTGTCTGTTACTTTCTTCTTTGGAACTATGAGTAGCATAGTTAGCAGCAGTATTTAACATGTATCTTGGAGAAGCACTTCCTCCCCATGATGCATTAAATCCTGCCTGGGCTGCAAAATCCTTAGATTCCTGAAGAACTTTAGAAATTTCACTTTGCATCTCATTTCTTTCCGTGGAAGTTGTATCCGTCAATTTCTCTTTTTCAGATTCCGTAGATTTGGTAGTTTGGGATTCACTTCTTTTTAATCTTCGCGAAGATTTTTCTCTATACTCCCTTGCCATGACGTTTTCAATATGTGAAACATCTCCTTCTACATAACAGTAAGTGCTTTGCTCTACCTTTCGATAATCTGCAATCCCAATATTTCTCATTCCAAAGCCTGATGGGATGAATGTCTGATCATCCTCAGGTGTTGTCGGGATATCTTTATTTTTCAGACAAACACTTCCTTCACCTGTCAGATTATAGATTTTTGTTACTGAATCTATTCCTCCTGCAGTATATATTGTCATAGGAATTTTACAGGTATATACTTTTCCGTCATCAAGGGTAAGCTCTGCTTCAAGCTGGCAGCCATTCTTTATAGCGTCTGTAATTTGTAATTGAGGCAAAACACCATCGCTAAACAAGGATAAGTAATCTCCCCCACCGGCAACCTGTAATTGATTTGAGGTTTGAACTACATTCCCATTATTATCCAATATTTTGATTATTCCTGAAGCTGATGAAAATAACGATGTAGTCTCTTTAGGTGTCATACTTAGCAACCATCTGTCCGAATAGTTCTGAAAAGATCTGGTTCTTAATAAAACAGGCAGGCAGTTACCGGTTCCTCCATCACCTCCGGTACCTTTATTTTTTAATGTAAATGTTCCTGGTCCTTCAAATCTGTACATTCTGTTTGCCGTCCACAATAACTTCGCTTTCATCGTATAGGCAAGTCCATCATTAAGAATAACTTCTCCTTCCAATAGTAAAACTTCATTTTTATCTATAACAGCAGCGGGAATTTTTTCCGGAGTATTGAATAAAGATGTTACATTGGGAGCATCAAATGTATAAGCCAGGGTTCCACCTGCTAAAAGTTGGTCATCATATGACTTTATATTGTAATTTCCACTTACAATGTGCTTAGGAGCATTGATATCAGTCGTTAGAATCATGGTATGATCCCCCAATCCCATATTACCACTCATTGTTCTTGCAAAAAAAGGAATCTCCTGAGTATTTACAGATTGCGTTACAGGAATAACAACACCTCCTACTGTTGCAGAAACCTGTGGAGTAAGATTTGTATTATTTAATATCGTTTGCTGCAGCTGCTGGCTGTTTTGTTCAATGGTCTGAAAAAGCTCTGTAAAGGTTGAAACATCATTTAGTGAGTTTGATGTCCCAAAAATTCGTTGTAAAGATTCGTTATTTTCTTGGCTTAATTTTCTTTGCAGATCATCTGCCTGAATTTCAGGACGAAAGTTAAATGTAAAAGTCTTTACTTCCGGAACCGGAATATATTTTAAACTTGATAGTCCTTCACGATTATCTGCTGCCAGGAAAATTTCCTTCTGATATTCCTGTTCTTTTACTAGGGCATCATATCTGGACTGCTCAGGCCTTACCTCTTCTTGATATTGTTTGTAGGCAATATCATAAGCCGCTCCGTATTCTTTTTGATAATTCTTCTCAAGCTGTTCTAAAGTTCTTTTAAGCTCCTCATTTCCTTTTAAGTTTACTGTAGCTTCTGCAAACTTCAAGGCACTATCACTCAAAGGATGACTTTGAATACTGTTTCCCTCTCTTGAAGCAACTGTATTTGAAGAAGCAGTCTTAGCACTAAAAAGCTCCTTAGGAAGAACAACTTTGGCTTTAATAACATCTTCATACTGCGTTTGAGTAGTTCCATCATAATTGGAAAGAATATGATCCAGATGTAAAAATTGCATTAAAGTTTCCTTTGCGTAAAAATCTTTTTGAGTGACCACCTGATAAATAAGATTATCCCAAATATTAGAGTCAATTTCAACGATAGGTTTTGGAGTCTCTTTATAAGTTTTGATTTTAGCATCAAACTCCTCTTTGGTTGCTTTTACTTTATTTTTTGCAACCCAAACTGACAATTCATAAAATTGTACACTTTTAGCTTTTAATGACTCTTCTGTTTCTATAGTTAAACCTGTGATCTTTTCACAGACGCTTTTCAAAGATTCTCCAGCTTCTACTCGTGGGTCAATTACTCCCTTTTGTCTTAGATAGTTTCTGAAAATAAATCTTTTCTCCCTATTCTTTGGATCAGACAATTCCGCGTTGCGCATCGTTGCAAATCTGAATAAAGTTTGTGAGCTATTATTTTGATTAATTGCTTCCATTTTTTAATTTTGTTTTGATTTTTATAAAGGTTGAGATCTGAAGCTCTTTTTAGTAGAATGTCTTCAGGTTTTAGCCTTATTTTTTTAGGTGGTTTCCGGCAAAAGATGTCCACCTGGAATTTTTAAGTCTAGTTTCATATTCTGTGTTTTTTCTTAAAGCAAAGATCACCCCCAGAAGCGACAGAACTCGTCGTATAAAAAAAGTTATTTTTCTACTCTAAACCTTTGGAACAAAAACTATTGGTATTCTCAATATTTTAATACATTTGTTTAAAACATACTTCAGATGAATTTCGAGCAGATCAACTTACACCTTGAGGCTTACAAAGAACACAACCAGATTCTGGATGCTGCCAAGTATCTGATCCATTCTTTTAATCTGGAACATGAGAACTTTGCGGGATTTGGTTTCAGGGAAGAGCTATCTCCTACGTCGATGCTTCTTACAGCAGAAGGAGATCTGGGAGGACCTCAAACCGTAATGATCCCACGAAATTTATTTGACTTTGACCTGAACCTTGTTCTGAATATGGTTGCCCACGAAATGCTTCATGTAAGACAAAAAGCACCCGGACAAGTTATTGAAGACAAAAATGAAAGGGAATTTCAGGCGTATTATGAAATGCTTTTTCACAAGGTTTTCCCACAGATTCCTGAAGTTTCGGATTTTCATAAAAAATTCTTTGGAGGAAAAGCATTGGAATACTACAAAAGAATGGGTGAAGGCTCAGTATTGCAGCAAAAGTATGCAGAACAGAAAACAGAAGTAGAACATCTAATTAACGAATTACCATGACAGTAAAACCAGACATCACCTGGGCAGATTTTGAAAAAATAGACATCAGATGCGGAACTATAATCTCAGTAAATGATTTTGAAAAAGCAAGAAATCCATCGTACCAGCTCGAAATAGATTTTGGAGACCTAGGAATCAGAAAATCATCTGCACAAATTACTTCTCTCTACGAAAAAGAAGAGCTTATTGGAAAACAGATTTTAGCCGTAGTGAATTTTCCTAAAAAGCAGATTGCTAATTTCTTCAGTGAATGTCTGGTGTTAGGGCTTTATGGTGAAGACAAAAAAGATGTCACTCTTTTAACGCCATCATTACCCACAAAAAACGGAATGCAGGTAGGATAACCTGCCAATAAAACATAAAAAACCTTAGGAAGACTTTCACTAAGGTTTTTTTATTTGATATTATTATTTATTGATGGAGGGTTTTTACCCCAAGATTGGTAACCTGACCAAAGCTTACTGATACATTGGGTGTATTTTCATCCATATATCCAGTGCTGTTTCCGGCATCATAAGAAACGGTATAACTTCCTTGTGGAAGCCCTGAAAACATGAAAAATCCGTCAGGGTTAGGGATTGCAGTAGAAAGCGTATCTGAAGCCATAATGGCGTGTATAACTGCCTGCGCCGCCTGAGGCTGTACATATCCTTTAATCTGTCCATTGGTAAGCTCAGAGAATGCCCGTATCACCGGTTTTAAAATATATGATCCATTCCCTGTCGTTACAATAGATCTTCCGGCATCAAAATCAATCCACACGGTATATGCTCCGTTTGCTGATAATGTCTGATTCCAGTTGAATTTCAGTCCGCTCTGTTGAGCCGATGGGGTTTGCAGCGGATAAGTTACTCCGTTTACAACCACACTATTATTAGGACCCAGTACCATTCTCATCTGAGAAACATTTCCTTCAGGAAGTGTGGCCTGTCCTAAAACTACATCTGTTCCATTTTTAAAATTAAGAAGATTATAAACTCCCGGATTTGGAAAGTTTAACGCTGTCCATTCTCCATTGCTGTTAATTTCAATTTTTTGAATATCAATATTAACAGCATTATATGCAGCAGGGCCGTCTGTAAGCCTTACATTCACTGTAGCAGAACCTTTTTCATCGGAATCATTACATGATGCCAAGAATAATAAGCAGATACTGCTTCCTATAATGAATAAATTCTTCATAAGCTTTAAATTTATGTATAATAAAAAACGTTTTGGATAATTGATTTATTATGTCATATATTTCGGTTATAAAAAACAAAAAATGATCCAAAACATTCCTTTAGAAAGAATTTTATTTCTTGATATTGAAACGGTTCCGCAATCCGGCTCCTGGAACGAGTTATCAGAAACAGAACAATATCTGTGGGATAAAAAAACAAAATTTCAGAGAAAAGAAGATGTTACTGCTGAAGAATTTTATGACAGAGCCGGTATTATGGCCGAGTTTGGAAAAATCATCTGTATTACCATTGGAATGGTTGAAAAGAATGAAACGTTAAAAATAAAGAGTTTTTCCGGGCATGATGAAAAGAAAATGCTGCAGGAATTTGGAGAAATCTTCAACAGCCCAAGACTTTATAATGTGATTCTCTGTGCCCACAACGGAAAAGAATTTGATTTTCCGTGGATTGCCAGGCGTTATCTCATCAATGGAATGCAGCCGCCGGCACCATTTCAGATGTTTGGGAAAAAGCCCTGGGAAATTCCTCATATAGATACTATGGAACTCTGGAAGTTCGGGGATTATAAAAGTTTTGTCTCCCTGGAATTACTGGCTCATGTCTTTGGTATTCCTACTCCGAAGGATGATATTGACGGCTCAATGGTTTCATCAATTTACTACATAGAAAAAGACTTGCAGAGAATTGTTGACTATTGTGAAAAAGATGTCTTAACTTTGGCAAATATTTTCCGGCGCATGCGTCAGGAAGATTTGTTGAAAAGGAATATCAATCTAGATTAAAAAATGAAATTTACAGACGATCAAATTGCTGACATTGGTGAGGAAATCATTGGTGTATTAAAAACCGTATATGACCCTGAAATTCCGGTAGATATTTACGAATTAGGGCTGATTTACGATGTCCAGATCTCCGATGATGCAGACGTAAAAATTATCATGACACTTACTACTCCCAACTGTCCTGTGGCAGAAACACTTCCTCAGGAAGTAAAAGATAAAGTGGCTGAAGTAGAGCATGTAAACAGTGTAGATTTAGAGCTTACTTTCGAACCGAGCTGGAATAAGGATATGATGAGCGAAGAGGCGAAGTTTGAGCTGGGAATGCTTTAATTACTCTTAACAATATAAAACCCCGAAGAAGTATTTTCGGGGTTTTTATTTTTAAATATCTTTTGCGATTTCCTTGCCTTCTCTCCTGCTCCATTCACTCCATGAACCTACATACAGATCCGGAATGGGAAATCCTGCATAATCCAGGGCTAAAATTGTATGACAAGCTGTAACACCTGATCCACAATGAATAATAAGGTGTTCAGGTTTATCCTTTAAAAATTGGCTGTATTTTTCTTTTAAGATTTCCGGGCTCAGAAAATTTCCGTTTTCATCAAGGTTTTCAGAAAAAGGAATATTGATCGCCCCCGGAATATGCCCCGCGACCAGATCAATAGGCTCAGATTCACCTTTGTAGCGGTAGGCATCTCTTACATCAACAACTGTAGAAGAATTGTTTATTAATTCATTTTCAACTACTTCCAGACTTGAAACCGGAAGACTCCAATGATCTTTTTTAATTAAAGCTGCTTTATCAAATGTTTCTTCTCCGGAAGAAAATTCTAATCCTTCTTTTTCTGCTGCCTGCATTCCACCATCAAGAACCTGAACATTTTCCAGTCCGAAAGATCTCAGCATCCACCATGCTCTTGCTGCTGCATTGGAAGCATTTTTGTCATCATAGACAACAATATGAGCATCTTCTGATATTCCAAGATTTGAGAGAGTTACAGCAAACTTGTCTACCGAAGGAAGAGGATGCCTTCCACCAAAAGCTGCATTTTCTCCAATTTCAGCCAGATCTCTGTCCAGATCTATGAACCGGGCTCCTTTAATGTGCTTGTCAAGATAGCTTTGCTTTGCTTCTTTTCCAGTTCTTGCATCTAAAACAATTGTATTCTGTGAAACGTTAATAGTCTTTGTAATTGAAGAAGTTTTCATAATGGATTGATAAATTATACTTCAGGTTAAAATTATTTTCCTGAGAATTATTTTGTATAAATTTAAGCAATTAAAAAAGACAAATATGAATTCTAACCCAAAGCTTCCGAAAAAATCAAATAAAAAGTGGATTTTAACATCTGTAATAGCAGCTCTTCTATTAATCGCTTTTTCATTTTTATACAACTGGCAACGTTATTTCACCTCAACAGATTCTCCGCAGGTAGAGTATGGTACTCCAGCCATCGTTATTGAGAATTTTGATTATCTGGCAAGCATCACGTTTAAAATACAAGAATATAATAAGATTAACAAAGAATATAAAAAAGGAATCGTTCAAATATTTATCAACAATAAATTTTACGATGCAGAAGACCATTCCGAGAGGTTTCATCTTACCAATATCAAAGACCGTGCACCCAAAGTATTCACATTTGGTAATTTTACTGGAAAAAATGAAACAAACAAAGATGATCTCGCATTTTTAGTAGAAAATGAAGACTCCAGCAGCAGTATTTTATTCATTATTTCCAGTAATGGAGATGTTCTTTATAAGAAAAGATTTGATAGCGAAGTGCCGGTTATCAATTCTTTCAAAAGAGGAAGTAAGATTTTTATGGATACTGAATATTTAGAGCCGTCTCCAGAAGATGGGCTTATTATCAAATTTAAATACCGTAAAAGCGTTATCCTTTATGTTTCAAAAACTACCAATTTTGAAGAATTCCATCAATATACTAAAGAAGAGCTTGATGACATGAAAAACCCGCATTATGAAGAAGAATCACCATCCCAGTCAGACAGCGATTCTATAAAATTTGATTAAATAATTGTCTGTATTTTAAAAATGAAAGATATCCTTCGCCTTGTTATAAGAACTTTCAAAGTTCAGAAGGTTCAGCTTATGTTCTGCTTTTTCAACACTCATAAAGTTGATCACCTGTTCTGTAGGCATATTTCCTACAAGATCATCCTTAGCCATTGGGCATCCTCCGATTCCTTTGATCGCACTGTCAAATCTTCGGCAGCCTTGGTCGTAAGCGGCTTTTAATTTCGAGTACGAATCTTCATAGCGGTTATGAAAATGGCCTCCGAAGTTGATATCCGGATATTTTGAAGGTATTTTTTCAAACAAAAGAGCAATGGTCTCAGGAGTGGCTACGCCGGTAGTGTCTGATAACAAGATATCTTTCACTCCGATATCTGAGAACTTTTGTGCCCACTGGTCAACATCTTCCCATTTCCACATTTCACCATACGGATTTCCAAAAGCCATAGAGAAATAGATATTAAGCTGTTTCCCTTCACTTTTTACCAGTTCAAGCATTTTAATGATTTCATCGAATGCTTCTTCCTGACTTTTGTTGGTATTTCTGTGCTGGAACGTTTCAGAAATAGAAAACGGAAAACCCAGAATATCTACTGACTCATGTTTCAATGCTTTTTCGGCACCTCTGTAATTACCTATAATGGCAGAAACTTTAGTCTTGGAGCGTGATTTGTCAATATTTTTTGCCACCTCATCAGAGTCAGCCATCTGCGGAATTGCTTTTGGAGAAACAAAACTCAGACAATCCAATACATCAAAACCAACATCCATCAAGGAGTTGATATAATCTATTTTTTTATCGGTAGGGATAAATTCTCCCCATCCCTGCATAGCATCTCTAGGACATTCGGTAAGAAACATTTTTACTTTTTGATTTTCTCAAATATAATAAAACTAAACTACTTGGTATACTGTACATACAAAGCTAACACTATTTTGATTTTCAAATATTTATATCTGATTCATAATTTCAATAACTGATATTAAATCGCAAATAATGTATTCTCAGCACCAAATTTGCTAACTTTGTTAAAATTTATGATATCTGATGAGTACAATAGAATTCAACCCTTTGTGGAAAGAAAAATTACTGAACCGTTTCCTTAGCTATGTAAAAATATATTCTACCAGTGATGCAGAAAGTGAAACAACACCTTCTACTGAACGTCAATGGGATATTGCCAACTATATTACTGAAGAACTGAAGACCATCGGCCTGGAAGATGTTTCTATAGACAGCAACGGCTATATCATGGGATATGTTCCTTCTAATCTGGAAAATGATGACAGACCTACCATAGGGTTTATTTCCCATTATGATACTTCACCGGACTTCAGCGGAGAAAATGTAAGACCTCAGGTTTGGGAAAACTATGATGGAAATGATCTTCTTTTGAACCAGACAACAGGATTCACTTTATCTCCATCAAGATTTGAAAGCTTAAAAAAATATGTTGGTCAGACCTTAATTACTACGGACGGAAATACACTTCTTGGTGCCGATGATAAAGCCGGCTGTGCAGAGATCGTAACAGCAGCTGAATATCTTATCGCGCATCCTGAAATCAAACATGGAAGAATTGCTATAGGATTTACTCCGGATGAAGAGATTGGAAGAGGAGCGCATAAATTTGATGTTGCTAAATTTGGTGCAGAATGGGCTTACACAATGGATGGCGGAGAAGTTGGAGAACTTGAATATGAAAACTTTAACGCTGCCGGAGCTGTGGTAAAAATCCACGGATTAAGTGTTCACCCCGGTTATGCTTACGGAAAAATGATCAATGCTGCTCTTTTAGCTGCTGAATTTGCGCAAATGCTTCCTGCGAACGAAACACCTGCAACGACAAAAGGTTTTGACGGATTCTACCATTTGATGGACATTACAGCGGATATTTCTGAAGCTAAACTTCAATATATCATCAGGGATCATGATGCAGATAAATTTGAAGCCAGAAAGAAATTCATGGAAGAAAAAGTAGCTGAGTTCAACCAAAAACATGGGGAAGGAACTGCTGAAGTAGAGATTAAAGAGCAGTACAGAAACATGAAGCAGCAGTTTGAAGGTAAAATGCATATTGTAGACCTTGCTGCAAAAGCAATGACTGAAGCAGGCATTGAGCCTAAAATCAAGGCAATCAGAGGAGGTACAGATGGCGCTCAGCTTTCCTATATGGGACTTCCCTGCCCGAATATCTTCGCGGGAGGAATCAACTTCCACGGACCATACGAGTATGTCGCTTTGGAAAGCATGGAAAAAGCAACTGAAGTTATTATTAACATTGTAAAAGCTTAATACATCATGAAAAAGGTCTTAGCATCAGCATTCATTTTCACTTTTATTTTCAGCAGTGCCCAGATTTCTGAATTTCAGAGGGCAGACTCACGCTATGAAAGAAAGAAAACGGCTCTGTATAATAAATATCCTAAGCCTAATGATTTAAGAACCAAGAAAGAATGGCTTTTGACAGAGGATAAAATAACAGCTTACAAGACCGCTTTGGATAAAGCTTCTCTTGAAGATCAGAAAATGATCTCGGCAGACCCTCCTGTAAAAACAAAAGTGAGTAAGGACGCAGAATATGATAAAGGTAGGGCCGCTTTTCAAAAGCTTTTATATGAAGTTGTAGATCTTGACTTTTTGAACTTTTCTTCGGAAACCTACAAAGCAACAATAAGTTTTGTTGTAGATTCCAAAGGGAACGCTCTCAATCCCAATGTAAAAGGAAATAATGAAGATGTAAATGCATTCATCGAAGCCGCTTTTTACCGGATTAAAGATAAAGGCAAGTGGAAACCGGCAGAAGACAAAGGGAAACCCGTCTCTTCAAATGTTTCTGTTCCTTTAACAATGTCCTTTAAAAAATAATATACAGAACCCGCTATCATCATAGCGGGTTTTTTATTTTTCATATAATAAAAACATAATTAAAGATCATTATGTTGTTGATATTAATTTAACACAATTCTTTTGTAAGTTTTAAATAATTCACCTAATTTTGATTAAAACTTAAAATCACTTTATATGAAAATGAAATCCAACCCTTTCAAAATCAACAGAAATTTTTGTTTTTCTTTACTTTTATCTATTTTCTGTTTGTTTCTTTTAACGTCTTGTTCTCAGGATGATCCTGCCGATCTGCCTGCTGAAAAACCTGCAGAGACTGCCCAAATGAAAACGCTGGGAAATCTGACTTTACAGAAGAATGTTATTATTCTGAATGATGAATCAGTGAATGCAATTTCTGCTCATAATAACGGAGAAATTACATTTAGCCGTCCAACTCCACAAACAGATAGCATTTCCGTAGGAACTGTTATTGTCGGGACAAAGATAGAAGGTGATCAGGTGAATACCATTCTTTCAAAAGTAAATTCTGTTTCAAAACTGAATAACCAATTCACCGTACAGACTTCCAGTGCAAAGCTTGAAGAATTTATCTACAGCGGAACCCTGAGCGGTGTATATGATACGTCAGGCAAAGCTCCCGTTAATATTGATGGAAGAATGGTTAATTATATTCCTGTAGAAGGTATGGTTTCTGAGCAGATCAATCAAAGAATACTTTCTATTGAAGCTAAAAACCTTCAAAATCAGAAATTAATTACATTCAACCGTTATAATTTTAATAAAACCTTTTCGTTTCCTTTAACTTCAGCAGGAACATCCAGTGTTAACGTACAAGGAGGTTTTACACCCAAAATTGATTATAATATCACCTTCTCATGGGGACATTTATCCAACTTCTATGTTAACCTCATCATGGATGATATCAAACTTAAAAGCTCTGTAAGTATCACAGGAAGCCTGGGCTACACCGCAAGTACCACAGACTACCTGAATATTCCTATTGTTCCTATCGTTTTAGGACCTACAGGATTGATTTTAAGCCCTACTCTTTCTGCAGGTCCTTTCCTGGGAGTACAGGCTACAGGAAAAGTCCAGGCCCAGCTTTTGGATCTTGAAGGGAATGCCAACTTTTTAGTAAGCAAAAATCCAGATATTAACATTAATCTTCAGAAGAAATCAGAACCAGCCATCACTCTTGCAGAGGGGAATTTATCTGCCGAAGGAGGTTTAGAAGCAAAAGGAGCTGTAGGACTCATGTTCCTTACCATTCCTATTGCTAATTCAGGAGTAAAAGGAAGAGCTTCTGCCCTTTCATCTTTAGGATTAACACTTGTTCCTCAAAGAAAAGGCGTGATTTCTGTGAAAGGTAAAATTCAGGCTGATATGTTCTATGGTTTTGGAATTGCTCCTTTACGATATGAAGGAACTATTCCTCTTTTCAAAAAAGAACGTATGCTTTATCAGAAGGAATTCAGTTTTTAAGACATCTTTACTATTCAACATAAGAAAGCCACTTTTACAGTGGCTTTTCTTTATTAAAGTCCTACATGAAATTCATTTACAACACATTAAGTCAATTTTATTATATTTACAATCAGTTACAATTGTAAACAATAACATTAAAACCAATTATCATGAAAACAATGAAAAAACTTTTGAGAAAAGATTTATCTGCCATTCTGGGCAGCGGAGGAAATGAGTGCCATATGGGAGGAGATTCCTACAACTGCCAGAGTGACTGTGAGTGTGCATGGGGAAAAGCCTGTGAAATGTATGAAGACGGAACCCCGGGGCAGTGCATCGCTGTTGGCGGAGGCGGAAATCCTGGTGGCGGAGGCACTGGCGGATGCATTCCTCCTTCTATTTGTGAAGAACAGCCTTATTAAACGATAAGAAACCGGAAGCATTACTGCTTCCGGTTTTTTTATTCTAAGTATTTGTATCCAAAGGCATCTTATTATGAAATTTTGTCATTTATCTCATTAAAAATCACAAAAAATACTCTTTATACTCAAAATAATCCCCTAATTATCCTTTTGTTTTTAAATCTAACAGTTTAAAAATCAAAATATTTTTAACAAAAAAAATCCTATATAAGTGAATTGATATCAAATTTGAATTTACTTCAATTTTCTCTCGATTATAATCTTTTACATTAGTATTTTTATTAAAAAACCACACAAATGAAAGTATTAAAATCTATTTTCTCATTAATTACATTCTTTTTCGCGGCCAATCTTGTATCGGCTTCAGGATCAGGCATTACCTGTAACGGAGAAACTTACAAAATTCCTCTTGCAGGAAATGCCTTTATAACCCGCCCGGCAAGTAACGGAACGGAGGAGATTACCGATTACGGACTGACCAACTGGACAAGTTCTCAAGCGGTAGTGAGCACCTATTTTAAGGTAAGCAACAGTGGATTCTTAAACATTAAAGTAATCGCAAAGGTATTCTTTGATAAAAGCAGCACCATTAAGGTTACCGTTAATGGAGTTTCACACAACATTTTTATGAAAGGTACCTCTTTTACTACCTATTCCGCTGGAAGCTTTTATGTACCTGCAGGATATGTAAAAGTAGATCTTCAGGGTGTCAGGAAAAACGGGCTCTATTTCGGGCGCGTATCTGATCTGCTGATTGACGGACCTGCAACATCGGGGAATACTATTTTCTGCAACAATCCGGATTATTACTATTGGGCAAGAAGAGGTCCTTCATGTCACTTAGGATACGTTATTCCCACTTCCGAAAACGTTTCTTACTACTACAATGAAGTAACGGTGCCTGTCGGCCAGGATAAGGTGGGATCCTATTTTATGGTGAACGGTTTTGGAGAAGGATATTTTGGAATGCAGGTAAATAGTGCACAGGAAAGACGTATCTTATTTTCAGTATGGAGTCCCTTCGAAACAGACAATCCTGATACGATTCCTGAAGATAAAAAGATAAAACTGAACTGTAAGGGGGATAATGTTACCATTGGGGAATTCGGTAATGAAGGCTCAGGAGGGCAAAGCTATCTGAAATTCCCTTGGAAAGCGGGCCTTACCTATAAATTTCTGCTGAAGGCAAATCCGGATGGAGCAGGCAGTACAGATTACACAGCCTGGTTTTTTGAACCTACAGCCGGAAGCTGGAAACTTATCGCAAGCTGGAAAAGACCTTATACCAATACTTACTTAAAAGGATTTTACAGTTTTGTAGAAAATTTTGAGCCTGAAAATGGGTATCTGGGCAGAAGGGTTGAGTTCGGAAACCAATGGATAAGAACAGCGCAGGGACAATGGATGCCGGTTTCAAAAGCGAATTTTACCGTTGATGCCACTTACACCGCCAATCAGAGAGTGGATGCGTCCGGAGGAACCGTGAATAATAAATTTTTCTTAAGAAACGGAGGATTTACCAATGAATATACTCCGGTAAATACGTTGCTGAGCGTTACTGCACCTGCTCAGGCTCCGAACATTAATCTATCAGCTTTGCCGTACTGCAATAATACCGGCACCATACAACAGCGTTCTGCAGCGGCTCCTGAAAATACAGATCCTGTCAGATTGTTCCCGAATCCTGCTCATAGCTTCATTCAGGTAAAAGGACTGGAAGCTAAGCAGGCTTCATACAGCATCATGAATGTACAGGGTAAAATAATTAAAACTGGACACACAAACGGGGAGGAAATATCAATCTCAGCATTGCTGGATGGTATCTATATACTCAATATATATGATGGTACTACCATCAGAAAAAGTTTAAAGTTTATTAAAAATTAAATGGAAAGCAGGCTCAGTCTTTCCAATCAGAAACAAACACAGATATCACGTATTTAAACAGGTAAACACCTGGTAAGAAAGGCTGCGTTATTAAATAATAAAAACCGGGAGTATGACAACTTCCGGTTTTATTTTTCACCTAAAAACAGATCCTTGTCAAAGCATCTCTGCCATTCATCAAATAAAATTTAATTCCATCCGTCATAGTTGTTGTTTTGCATCAGATTTTTAACAATAATAAAATTATGAAGCAGCAATTTTTCGCTTTAAGTGCATTGCTATTATGCATTTTTTGCAGTATGGAAACTAAAGCACAGCAGGCTCCGGCTTTTCACATTGGAGTAAAGGGAGGGGCAAACTTTACAAAAACCTCCACGGAATCTTCTTTAGAGGGGAAATACGGATTTGGTTATCAGGCAGGTGTAATGACAAGAATGGATATCGGAAAACTGTATGTGCAGGGAGAAGCTCTGTTCAACAAAAGAAAAACATCATACCAATCCCAAGACGGAAGCTCTTCAAAACTTTCATGGAACGCTATTGATATTCCTGTGGTAGTTGGATATAAACTGATTAAAGCAGATGATTTTAATGTGAGAGTATTTGCCGGAGGTGTTTACAGCTATGCTTTCAACAATAAAGTATCTGCGTCTCAAGCCATTCAGGAGGGATTTAAAAAGTTTGACAAATCCAATATTGGCATTACGGGAGGTCTTGGATTAGATTATAAGAACTTCACAGTAGATTTGAGATATGAAACCGGCCTTACAAGCATCAGTAAAGAATTTAAGTCGAAACCTCACAGTTTTTCCCTGGGAATAGGCTATTTCCTGTTCTAAAAAACTTAAATTATCTTTACCATTAGAAACTGTTTTCCCTGCAGTTTCTAATTTTTTTATCAACCTATTTCCCATTCCATGACAAAATCTTTTATTGTAAAAGAATACATATTTACTTTTATTTTCTGGCTTGTATTAGCTATTGTATTGTGGTTTAATTTCCAGAGTACAACAGAAAGTTATCTTGCGATGACCCAGGCTGTGATCATTGCGGCATTCTCGTTTACATTTACTCATTTTTTAACCAATAAACTTCTCCCGAAAGCACTTCGGGAAAAGAAAATGAAACTGTTCCTGGTACAGCTGGTCATGGTGATTTTCATGCTTAGTCTGGTTTTCTCCGTTATATTTACCTACCTTGAAGTGGAACCCAAAGATGAGCTTCCGGACAACTTCAGAGATCATTTACCTTTTTTGTGGAAGGGTTTTTATATGTCCCTGCCTGCCTCTTTTCTGATCAACGGAGCAGCGTGTGGTGTAAAATTTTATAATGAACATGGAAGAATAGAGCGTGATCATATTCTCCTTCAGCAGGCTCATCTGGAAAACCAGCTCAAGCTTCTGCAGGATCAGATCAACCCGCATGTGGTATTTAATATCCTGAATCATATTCATATCCTGATGAAAACGGATACCCAGCTTGCGGATTTTTTACTGATGAAATTTTCGGATATTCTCCGGTACCAGCTGTATCATTGTAATCAGCCACTGGTTCCTTTGGATAAAGAGATGGAGTATCTCCAAAACCTTGTTGAGGTAGAAAAGCTGAGGTGGGGAAATGAGCTGGACGTAAAAGCCCAATGGCAGATCAATAACAGAAAAGCTTCTATTGCTCCGCTACTTTTGGTTCCTTTCATAGAAAATGCATTTAAATACGTTTGCAGGCTTCCGGGACATAAAGGTTATGTGAAAATCTCCTGTCAAGAAAAGAATAACAGTCTGTATTTTTATGTCGAAAATTCCTATTCGGATATGGCAACCTATAAAAAGAAGGACGGAACGGGCGGAATCGGTCTTCAAAATGTAAAAAAACGTTTAAAATTACAATACCCGGACTCTTATGATCTGAACATCGAATCCGATAATCACATCTTTAGAATAACATTAACACTAACATTATCTGACAGTTATGAGCTCTAATATTCCTAAAATGAAATGCCTTATTATTGATGATGAGCCTTTAGCGAGATTCCATCTTAAAGAACTGGCCGGTCAGATTGATTTTTTATCGGTTGAAGGAACATGCGCAACAGCATTGGAAGCCGACGCAAAGGTAAAGGAGAGTGAAATAGACCTTCTTTTCCTTGATATCAATATGCCTTACCTTACAGGCCTTGAATTTCTGGAACAGCTTGAGAATCCTCCTTTATGTATTCTCACTACCGCTTATTCCGAATATGCACTGGAAGGATTTCGGCTGCAGGTGGTAGATTATCTGTTAAAACCCATTGCCTTCAACCGGTTTTATCAGGCGGTTAATAAGGCTCAGCAGCAATTTATCATCAGTGAAAAGCTGAAAAAAAACACTTTGCTGGATGATCCTTTTCTGTATGTAAGACAATCTGATACTTTTATTAAAGTTTCCTGGGTTGATATTTTGTACATTGAAAGTATGCAGAATTATACCAGGCTTCATTTTAAAGATAAATCACTGATTATCCATCAGACGATGAAAGCGATTGAAGAGTCACTTCCTTCGGATCATTTTTTCCGGATTCATAAATCATACCTCATCAATATTACCCATATTGATATGATTTCCGGGGGACGTCTTTTTATTAATAAAATTGAGCTTCCCATCTCCCGGACCCGCAAAGAAGAATTGCTTAATCAGGTGGTTTATAAGAAATTAATCAGTAAGTAACTGAAAGAAGCCGGAAACGGAGAATGTAATAATTTCCGGTTTCCGGCTGTTTTTTTATGGAAGATTCCAGCGTAATGATACTGCAGCGTAAAATGTACTTGAAAATCTGGGATCAGCTATTTTTTTGTCTCTGAAAATGCTGCTGATTTTCCGGTCATTTTCACTAAAGCTTCTCAGTATCGCTGTTCCACCCGTAAGACGTACGGTGAGCCTGTCATTGATTTTTAATTCCGGTCTGAGCCCTGCGGTGATCTGCTGATACCCTAACAACATCGATTTTCCGTTTATACTTCTCTCTGCCGTCATTCCGTTCAGTTCTACAACAGCTTTTAAAGCAAATTTATCCGAGAAAAGATATCCGGCTTCCATTCCTTCCGGGAAGTTGATCTTGAATTTAATCTTTCCGTTGGTTTTCCAGTCGAAATAAATCCACGGTAAAATCATAGGGACCCCAAAAGCAGTGGTAAGCACCGGCCCGGCCCCTAACGAAAGGTTAGGATTAAAATGCCTGATAAATAAAATTCCACCCTGCCCCAGTACATCATCGAAATCTATTTTCTCAAGGTCTGTATACACTCCTACGGATGCCGTCATCATCATACTCCACTTTTTACCTAAAGGCCTCATATGCTGTATTCCGACCTGTGCGCTCAGCATCTGATCCGGAAATAATGCTGTTTCATAATTTTTGTGATTCATCTTTGCATACGATCCGCTCAGCAGCATAGACCATGCTCTTACTTTTCCATCAGTATCTTTTTTTACAGATAAAGGAATGCTTAGATTCAGATCTACTCTTTTAAAATCACTTTTGGAATTGGTCTTTGTACTGTCTTCCGGACGGATGTAATTGGATGCAGGAATGTATTCGGTTTTAAGCTCTGCGGAGAGTCCGGACTGTGCACTTACCCAGTATCCTAATGGCAATATACAGCATAAAGCTGTCGAAAGGGTTCTTTTCATATTTTAAATTTTATGCAAAGAGAACCCTTTGACCATTTTTTACAAAAATTACTTGATTAAGTGCCCGGATTGTATGACAACAGGATCAAATACGAGGATTAATTTCCAGGCTGGGCAACCAATGCTGCAGTCACTTTTTGAGTCTTAAAAATACGATACCCGAACCATACAGCAATCAACGCCATAGCAGAACGCGTTACCACCATTGGAATGATGGAATCTGCTTCTAAAAAGCCCAGCAATGCTGACATTAAAAAGGTAACCATCAGCTGCGTAAAACCAAGTAGTGCAGCAGCTGTACCTCTTCCTTCTTTAAATGGTGACAGGGCATGGGCAGATGTGATGGGAAATAAAATACCAATAGCCAGCAATGACAGGTACAACATTGCAATTTCCAAGGCTACAGAAAGGTTTTCAGCTGCAACCAGAATATGAAGTGTACATACTACCAGTAAAACAATGGTAGCAGCAAACAAAAGGGTGGAATTGCTTATTCTTTTGATCAGTTTGGGTGTAATATAAGCTGCCGTTATCAATGCTAAAGAATTAAAAGCAAAAATAAAGCTGAATGTACTGCTCGAAAATCCATGAATCTCCATGAATAAAAACGGGGCATTGGAAATATAAATAATCAAAGAGGCAAAAGCAATGCTTCCTACCATCGTACTGTTGATAAAATCCCTGTTGGAGATGATCATTTTCAACTGATCTTTTAATCCTTTTTCATCCGGTATCTCATCATCAGAAAGCTTGATTCTGGTATTGGTTTCAGGCACATACTTGTAGACCATGAAAAATGTGATCAGTCCCATGATGCATAAAAAAGCAAAAGAACTGTTCCAGCCCCAGAATTTAAGGAATACACTTCCCAACAGCGGTGCCACAATGGGTGCGATTCCACTGATCTGCGACTGCTGTGAAAAGATGGTGACTGCTTTATGCTTATCATAGAGATCAATGATAATAGCCCTTCCGATCACAATTCCTGCACTTCCCCCGAACGCCTGCAGAAAACGCATGGCCCACAAAACATAAATATCCGATGTAAAATAGATGGCTGTAGCTCCGATAATAAAAAGCAAAAGCCCGCAATACAGCATTGGTTTACGCCCTTTTTTATCAGATAAAGGTCCCCACAAAAGCTGCCCGAAGGCAAATCCGGCAAAGAATACCGAAATAGAGATCTGAATATGCCCGATATCCGTTTTAAAGATTTCGGCCATACTTGGGAAAGCGGGAAGATAAAGATCTATACTTAACGACTCCAGTGTGTTGAGCAGTGCAAGAATAAACACTACAATACTTAAATTCTTCTTCATAAATAACAATAAGCCTTCGCAGGCGATTTTTTCAGCTGCAAAATTGCTGTAAAAAGCATCGTTTTTCAATAAAAGAACTGAAGGAAGTATAGGACAAACTGAAGATTTAAATAGAACAACAAATGAAAAATATTAGTTTTACTCTATTGTTGTGGTAAATATTGAGGATTACCCTTTTTCATTATTCTTAAAATTGTCGGGATTTTGCCCCGTATGTTTCTTGAAAAACCTTGAAAAATATGAAGCATCGTTAAATCCTAGTTTAAAAGCAATTTCCTTCACCGTGAGCGCTCCGAAGCTAAGCTCTCTTTTCGCCTCGAGGACAAGACGCTGAGAAATCATTTTTTTTACAGTCGTTCCTCTCAGATGACGCACAATATCATTAAGATGATGGGTACTTATCTTTAACTGATCGGCATAAAAACCAGTCTCTTTATGCACGATATAATGTTTGTCAATAAGTCCCACCAGCTCCTGAATACGCTGGCGGTCATTCAATAAAGGCTCCTGAGGGATAATCTGCTCCCCGATGATGATACAGAATGCTTTCAGATAAGCCTTTAAAAGCGCTGTTCTTGATGTTGTTGTATACTCCTGCTCCATCAGAGATATGATTGTACTGCAGGTTTTTTCATTTTTTGGATGTAAAAAAAAGGGAATTTCACCTCCGTTAAGTACTGATTCTATATCACATACTTCGTTGAAAATTTCCCTGCTTATTGCCATTGCATACCCTTCCTCTCCTTCCAGCTTCATATTAAAAGCCTGCCCTGGTGCAATGATACAGATTTGATTATTTTCCAGTTTATAGCTTTCAAAATCCAGTTCTAAGCGGCTGTTTTCATACACTTCCCTGAACCAGATGATTTCAAAAAAGTTATGTCGGTGAACATCATGAAAATTCTCCGGGCCTGCTGCGCTCAGTGTACTCATCTGAAACTCTTCAGAGGTCAGATGGTGAATGGGAATTTCTTTTTCAGGCGTAATCATTATTATGGTGTAAAATAATTAACTGGAAACAAAAACCACAGCAAAAAAAGTGCTGCGGTTCTCTTACAATATTTAAAATTAAATATAATTTTTCAATTTTATTGATATGCTTTTCCAGCCTACCTTCGTTCAGCTGAAAACAAAATAATAAATTAAGCTCCAGATGCTCACAAAAAATAAGACAAAAACGAAAGACTCTTTCAAGTTCTGATTTCGTTTTTTTATGTAATGTTTATATAAAGTAACTATTACAAACGTTATAATTACTAAACATGGTAGTACTGTAAAAGTATACATTTTATTGGTTTAAAAAAGCATCCCATCCCTGAGCAGTAAGGGCTACCAGTTGGTTGGATCCTCTTGCCACCATAAAGTTTCCATCTTCTTTTTCTACGGCATGTCCTATAATGGTAAAGTCCGGATGGTTTTTAATTTTATCAAAATCATTTGGTGAAATCGTGAACAGAAGTTCATAGTCTTCACCACCGCTTAAAGCAGTCATTACCGGGTTTAAATTCATTTCATCTGCCGTAGAAATGGTAAGATTATCCAACGGAATTTTTTCTTCATATAATCTGAAACCTACTTTGGATTGGTCTGAAAGGTGAAGGATTTCGGAAGCCAGACCGTCTGAAATATCAATCATAGAAGTTGGTTTAATATCCAGTTCTTCCAGGATCTTTTTAACGTCTGTTCTTGCTTCAGGTTTAAGCTGTCTTTCAAGGATATAATCATAGCCTTCCATTTCAGGCTGCATATTGGGGTCAGCAAGGTAAACCGCATGTTCTCTTTCCAGAATCTGTAACCCCATATAGGCTCCACCTAAATCTCCTGTTACAACAAGAAGATCATTTGGTTTTGCACTGCTTCTTTTTACGATGTTTTCTTCATTTTCAATTCCTACAGCCGTAATGCTCATCACCAGCCCTGAATTGGAGCTTGTTGTATCACCTCCAACCAGATCAACTTTGTACCTTCCGCAAGCAGCCTGAATTCCTGAATAGATTTCTTCTAAAGCTTCCACCGGAAAACGGTTGGATACCGCAAGGGAAACCAATATCTGTGTAGGTGTCGCATTCATCGCAGCAATATCACTTAGGTTCACGACCACTGCTTTATATCCTAAATGCTTTAAAGGAACATAGCCCAGGTTAAAATGAACTCCTTCTGCCAGTACATCTGTTGTAAGAACTACTTTTTTGTTGCCGGGATTAATGACCGCCGCATCATCTCCTACTCCAAGTTCTGAAGATTCATTGGATAACGGAAAATACTCTGTCAAATGTTTAATAAGACCAAATTCTCCTAATTTTGAAATGGGCGTCAGCTCCTGTGATTTATCTTCAAACATAAATTTCTTTTTATAAGTGATGGTTGATAAATGATAATTGATATTCCTGAATACAGATTTTCATTCTGTATCAACCATCATTCATCATTTATATATTAATTTCAGCCGGGTCAATATTGTGCGGGTGGAAAGGAAACTTTTTGAAGTCTTCCTTTGATAGTACAACAGTGTCCGGGGTTTTATATTTATTCATTGCTTCCACAACATCATCCGGCGGAGTGGTCATTTTTCTAAGCATCATATCAATCCATACGCCTGTAGCTTCTGCCGTAGCACAGTGCATTCCGTCCGGTGTATAGAATTTGTGTACGAAACGGTAGATGGAAGAATCTTCTGCACATCCGTCTATTTCCACACTTACGATTACCGTCTGATCTGCATAGATCTCTTTGAAGAAAGAATATCTTTCATGCAGGATCACCGGGCCGATTCCCCATCTGCTCAGCTGGGTAACCCCCATTTTCTCTTTAGTCATAAAAGCCATTCTGGCCTGTGCACAATATTGTACATATGATGAATTGGCCAGGTGCTTGTTGGCATCAAGATCGCTCCATCTTACTTCAAATTTATGGTAGAAAATCATATGAAAATCGTTTTTGATATAATTAAAATTATAATCTTCAAAAATACTCAAATAAGATGGTTTATAAAAATTGTACTTTTGAAAAAATAATCTTCCGCATAGGATTACCCATACATGAAACAGATCATTATTATCGGAGGCGGTGCTGCAGGCTTTTTCTGCGCATCTAATCTTGACGAAAAGAAATATACTATTACGATTTTAGAACAGAACTCAGATGTCCTTCAGAAAGTTAAAATTTCCGGAGGCGGACGCTGTAATGTGACGCACGCATGCTTTGATCCAAGAGAATTGGTTCAGTTTTATCCCCGTGGAAATAAAGAATTGCTAAGTGTCTTTACTAAATTTCAGCCTGGCGATACGATGGAATGGTTTGACCAGCGTAACGTTCCTTTAAAAATTGAAAATGATAACAGAACTTTTCCTGAAAGCAACTCTTCCCAGACCATCATCAATACTTTCCTGAATGAAACTCAAAAGAAAAACGTCAAAGTGCAGACAAAATGTACTGTAAAAGAGATTGAAAAACAGGACGAAAAGTATATTGTAAAGACCAATTCCGGAGATTTTGAAGCCGATTATATCGTTTACACGACCGGAAGTTCTCCAAAATCATTGAAAATTGTAGAAAATCTTGGTCATAAGATTGTGGATCTTGTTCCTTCGCTTTTCACCTTCAATATTAAAGATGAATTGCTGAAAGATCTTCCGGGAACAAGCTTTGAAAATGCAGGAATTTCTATTCCTAAGCTGAAAACCGATGAAAGCGGACCTTTGCTTATTACGCATTGGGGGCTTTCCGGGCCTGCTGTTCTGAAAATTTCTGCATGGGAAGCGATAAGCCTGGCAAAGTTGAAATACAACTTTGAAATTGAAGTGAATTTCGTTTCTGTTGAAATAGATGAAGCGGAAGAAATGTTTCAGAATTTCAAGCAAACCCATCCTAAAAAAACGATCGGACAAGCTAAGATCTTTGATATTACCAACCGGTTCTGGCAGAAAATTTTAGAGATCTCAAAGGTTGATCTCAACAAACAGGTGGCTAATATTTCCGGAAAAGAAATCCATAAAATACTTGAAAATCTTTGCCAAAAGAAATTTCAGGTAACCGGAAAATCAACATTTAAGGATGAGTTCGTAACGGCCGGAGGCGTTGATTTAAAGGAAATTAACTTCAAAAACATGTCTTCAAAATTACTTCCCAATTTCTATATCGCCGGAGAGGTTTTGAATATAGATGCCGTAACCGGAGGATTCAATTTCCAGGCATGCTGGAGTGAAGGATGGCTGATTGCACAGGATCTCAACAGCTTATAAAAAATTATTACTTTTAATAAAAACTAAATACATGAAAAAAATAGTTGCATTCGTTCTATGTCTGGGATCCGGCCTCGTCTTCTCACAAACGCAGAAAACCAAAACACCACCCACAGAAGATCATTCCAGAGATAAGTTTATTCCTGAACAAAGTAAGCAGGCAGAATATCCCGGGGGGCTTTCAGCATTTATGCGTGAGGTATCTCAAAAAATAAATACGAACCGAATAAAAGGAGCCAAAGGAAGAACAAGTTCACAAGCAAGGTTTTCTGTCAATGCTAAAGGTTATATTGAAACGATTATCGTAACCGGAGACAATGAATCCCTTAATCATGAAGTAGAAAGAGTGATGAAATCTATGAAAACTCAATGGAAACCCGGAGAATATAAGGGGAATACTGTAATGATTTGGTTTAATCTTCCTTTCGTTATTAATTTTGAATAATCAGAATGCTTTCTGCTAAAAGAAATACATCTATCTTTTTTAAAACCCTTTTAGTTCTAGGGTTCGGGTATTTCTTTTGGTTGATGCTTAAGATTACCTTAGAATACATTCCTTTTAATCCTGAAGTGAGTTTTCTGATGATTAAACAGACGGAAGTGGCTGAAAGACCAGAATATCTTACGTTTTTCTATACTCATGTTTATACGAGCATTTTTGTACTTCTTTCGGGTTTTCTCGCTTTGCTCAGAAAGAATTTTGGATTCAAAAATTTCCACAGGAATATGGGAAAAGTATATATTTTTCTCATTCTGATCTTTGCAGCACCTTCGGGAATTTATATGGGAATATTTGCCAACGGAGGTCTTTTGTCGAAGATTTCTTTTGTTATTTTGGGCTTTGTATGGTGGTTTTCAACATTAAAAGCGTATCAATTAGCCAGACAGAAAAGGTTTAAAGAGCACAAACAGTGGATGTGGCGGAGTTTCGCTTTTACTTTATCTGCTATTACCCTGAGAATGTGGAAGGTAATTATTGTATATTTATTTCATCCCAATCCTATGGAGGTCTATCAGATCATTGCATGGCTGGGCTGGATTCCCAACATCCTTATTATTGAATATTTAATCACAAAAAAACTTATATGAAAATTCTAAATTACACACTGATTTCCCTGCTTACAGTTTCTCTGTTAAGCTGCAAAAAAGAGGGAAAGACTACTGAATCAGGAAAAGATTCTCTGACTGCAAAGAAAGACTCTATGATAATCCCCGAGGTTCACAAAGAATATTACGGAATTTATACCGGTGAATTTGCCGGCATGGAAAAGGTTGTTGACCCAACAGACGGCTCAGAATATGATGTCAGCAACTACAAAAGAATTTCTTTGAAGATCAACAGAATCACCAAAGACAGTGTTTACGGACAAAGTATCGTAAATGGGAATCAGCGCCCGTTCAGAGGTGTTTTCAATGAATCCACGGCATCTTTTGTACTGGATGAACCCGGCAGTGACAAAACAGACGGAAGGTTTGAGGTAAAATTAAAAGGCGACAGCTTAACCGGAAAGTGGAATGCTTTTGATAAAACAAGTGTTAAAGCACCTTCCAAAACGCTTAAACTGACCAAAAAAGAATTTGTCTATAACCCGAATTTTATGCTGGATAAGGATTCTGATCTGGTAGACTGGTCAAACCCGAAAGAGTTTACCGAAAAATATACCGATGAAGAAACAGGAAAAACGGAAAGTTATAAAACCTCTAAAAACCGTATAGCATCTGAAGCAATTTTCAAGCTGAACGCATCCAAGCAGAAACTCACAGAAAAAGACCTTAAAAACTTAAGAAAACTGGATCTCGAGATCATCAAAAATTCTGTATTTGCAAGACATGGTTACTCTTTCAAAAAAGAAACCTACAGAAACTTCTTTGAGCAGACAGATTGGTATATCCCTGTTTCTAATAATGTGGACAATGATCTTTCTCCTCTGGAAAAGGAAAATGTGGCTTTACTGAACCGATTTACCAAATATGCAGAGGATAAATATGATAGTTTCGGCAGATAGAGAATAGGTTTTAGGAATCAGGGATTAGGGGTTGAGGTTAAGCCATCACTGTTTGTCATCTTTACGAAAATATAGAGCAGCAGACAGCCTATGGCATAGCAAAGGTTATCAATCCAGGAAAAAGAGTTTCCAATGACAATATACATCAGGCTTCCAGGACGGAAGCCTAGTTTTTCTGCAATATGGAAATACTGTGCAAATTCTACCGCAAAAGAAAAAATAAGAATTCCCGGAATCAGTTTCTGATCATTTACTTTTACAAAACTCTTTACAAACGTGTAAAGAAGCATAACCACAATCACATCCCCAAGATAAGCTCTTACGAAGAAAATATCACTTAGTTTGGTGGCAATCAATACTTCTGCAAGAAAAATAAATATGGTGAGAAGCAGATACTTCAGGCTGAACTGGAATTTCATTTTAAAATTGAGTTTAGGCATAAAAAATCGGTATTCAGGGAATACCGATTTATTTTTACAGGAACAAATATATTATTTCTTTACTTTAATTGTACACCCGATGGCTACAGTTTTAGATGTTTTCACCGTTTCCCCTTTGATCAGAGCATTTACGGCATCCTGTGCAAAATATTCCGATACATCATCCGGGTTATCATAATTATTGTCGATAGCACCAATGTATTTTACGATATTCTTTCCGTTTTCTTTTTTCAGTACAAAAACATGGGGTGTCTTTGTTGCTCCGTACTGCGGATAAACTTTCTGTCCTTCATCTACAAGATAAGGAAAAGTGAATCCTTTCTGCTTTGCTCTTTCAATCATCTGCTGATAACCGTCTTCCGGCTGTACATTGGGATCATTAGGATTGATGGCAATTACAGGATATCCCTGAGCTTTATATTTTTTATCCAGCTCAATAATCCTGTCTTCATATTTCTTTGCGTACGGGCAATGATTGCAGGTGAATATAACAATGAACCCCTTTGCGCTTTTAAAATCACTTAACGAAACCATTTTCCCGTCAATATTTTTAAGCCTAAAGTCAGTGGCTTCATCCCCTACTTCGTAGCCTTTTACAGACGAAACATTCATGTTCTTATCTGTAGTTTTATGATCATCTTTTGTTGTAAAGCTCAGTAATCCCAGCCCAACGACAAATGCGGTCATTACAATTTTCAGGTTTTTCATAATCGATTATTTATTACAGGTTTTCTTTAATTGTTTTTTCGAGATCTTCTTTGCTCATTTCACCGTCATTGAAATAGATTTTTGATCCGTTTTTATAGAACAGCGTTACCGGAATATTCCCGTCCCAGTCTTTTTCAAACCTTGGAATCCAGGTATTCATTCTCTTGATATCATCCAACAGAACTACTTCAGCAGTAAGGTTTTTATTTTTAATGAATTTCAATATCCTTTCTTTATCTGCCAGCCTGTCCAATGAAACCAAAATCATTTTAAATTTTTGATTATCACCATATTCAGCATTTACATCCATAAAATGAGGCAGCTCTTTTACACATGGTCCGCAGGTGGTAGACCAGAAGTTCACAACAAGCAATTTATCATGTTCCTGCTCAATACGCTTCTCCAGGTTTTCATATTGTACGACAGAAACTTCCGTCTGCTGGGCCTTGAAAACCGGGCAGCATACAAACAGGGCTAATATTTTTACTATATTTTTCATTTTTAAAATACAAACAACTACAAATCATCAATATACGAAAATAAAATTCACCCATTGGATCAATTTCTTATAAAAGAATAATTTATTTGTCCATTGATTCATTTTTTTGATATTTTTACGGCTTAAATTAAAACCATGAAAAAAGCTTATTTACTGCTGCCAGTATTCTTTTTGGCATCCTGCTCAAGCAGCAATGATGATACAGATTCATCCAACAACAATCAAAACAATAATGATAACAGCCCGGTTTTAGTAACAAAAATGGTTGCTGACGGCGAGACCTCAACTTATACTTACAATGGCTCAAAAATTTCCCAGATTAAAAACATTACCAATGGTGAAGTGACCTCTTTCAGCTATTCTGGAAATCTGATTACCCAGCAGGTAACAACGGGTTCAAGCACCAGCTATAAAACAACATATGTTTATGATGGAAGCAGCAGATTGAGCAAAAAAACATACAGTGAGACTTACCTTACGTCCGGAACTATTTCTACGGTAGAAACCAATTATAACTATCTTTCCGGTAATAGTGTAAAGATCACCTATACAGCAAGCTTTACCGGATCTTCAGCCGTAAGAACAGGCAGCAAAACGGCCACATTAAATGCCGACGGTTCTCTTAGCAGCTGGACAGAAACGGCATCAGTACCCAGTAATACAGGCGGTTTTCACAGTGCAACAGGTGCTTTACAACCTATTGTGTATGATACCAAAAATGTACCTTTTAAAAATATAACAGGATTTTTAAAAATTATTGATACGGAAGATGAAAACGGATCCGTACACAATATACTAAGTTATAATCATGTTCTTAATTATAACAACGGAGCAGGAAGCGGGGAATGGGGAATCTTTAAATGCGTTTATGAGTATAATAGCAGCGGATATCCTACAAAGAATGTCAAAACATACTATAATAAGACAGGAACGGGGGTAACAAATAGTGAAATGAACACTTACGAATACAATCATTTATAATACAAGGGAGCGCTTAAGGCGCTCTTTTTGTTTTCATTAACACATATGTTAATTTTATCACAATTGATGGAATTATATGAATGGTTTTGTATATTTGGGTTGAATCAAAAACTAAATTACCATGAAAAAACAAAACATTCAGCCTAAAAAGCTTACAAAAAGTGAATTAAAAAGAATTAACGGAGGAGCATTTTCTCCAAGGTGTCTGCGCGGATTCTGCATGCTGCCTGACTCTGTCGAACCGGTACCGGGCCTTGTAGGAAAAGACGGTTTCTGCTGTTAATGCATACAAATTAAATAAAACAATAACCCTAATCAAATCATCATGAAAAAATCAAACGCTCAGAAAAGAAAATTAACAAAAAGCGAACTGAAAGAAATTAACGGAGGTAACGGACCTGTTGTATGCCCGGAAGGACTTTGCGACAGAGGGGACGGTGAATATGTAATCGGGCCCGTAGGAAGAAACGGATACTGCTGTTAATAGCAAAAGCTTTGTTAGATACTAAAGATTGAGGCCGCACCTCAATCTTTTTTTTCGAAGGAGAAATCTTTTGCAAAAAGCTAACAATTTGAATCACAATATTTTGTAGTTATTAAAATAACTTGTAAATTAGCTTTTACCAAATTAAAATTATTATGAAAAATTCAAAGAATCAAAAAAGAAAACTTAGCAAAAATGAGCTGAAAGAGATCAGCGGAGGAGCCAACAGACCGATCTGCCCAAGAGTGATAAGCTGCACAGATCCGAATACCGGAGAAGAGCGATACGGAGTTCCCGGTATGCAGGATGGATTTTGTTGTTAACCAGGTTTATAATATTTAAACAAGGAATATGAAAAATTCAAACCTGAAAACGAGGAAACTCAACAAAGCTGAGCTCAAGAAAATCAACGGAGGGGCAGCTGCCTGCGCTGAAGGTTTATGCAAACTAAGAGGAGTCAGCCACTTCCTTATTATCGGCCCGAGGGGCAATGACGGCTACTGCTGCTAATCAGACTTTTAGCATTTATAAAAAATGATTGGATTACCCTCCAATCATTTTTTTTATCGCATTCAGCTTCATTAAAGCTTCAATCGGTGTTAACGTATTGATATCTATTTTCGTCAGTTCTTCACGAATATTCTCCAGAACAGGATCATCGAGCTGAAAGAATGAAAGCTGCATATTTTCTTCTGTCACTCTTTTAATGCTTTCTGAAGTACTTCCACTTCCTTGAGTTCTGCTCGCTTCAAGTGTTTTAAGAATTTCATTGGCCCTGTTTACCACTTTGGCAGGCATTCCGGCCAGTTTTGCAACGTGGATACCAAAACTGTGTTCGCTTCCGCCCGGAACAAGCTTTCTCAGGAAAATAATATTTCCTTTGTTTTCCTGAATAGAAACGTGGAAATTTTTCACCCTTTCGAAATTGACGGTCATCTCATTCAACTCATGATAATGCGTAGCAAATAATGTTTTTGCCTGCGTTGGATGCTGATGAAGATATTCTGCAATCGCCCATGCAATAGAAACTCCGTCATAAGTAGAAGTTCCACGGCCGATTTCATCTAATAAGATCAGGCTTCGTTCTGAAATATTGTTCAGAATATTGGCTGCCTCGTTCATCTCCACCATGAAAGTAGATTCTCCGGCAGAAATATTATCGGTAGCTCCTACCCTTGTAAAAATTTTATCCAGCATCCCGATCTCCGCATGTTTTGCAGGAACAAAACTTCCGATCTGTGCCAGAAGACATACAATAGCTGTCTGACGCAGAATTGCCGATTTACCGGCCATGTTAGGTCCTGTTACCATGATAATCTGCTGGGAGTCTTTATCCAGGAAGATATCATTCGGGATGTATTTCTCTCCTAACGGAAGTGCATTTTCAATGATAGGGTGTCTTGCTTCTTTTAAATCGATAGCATAACCGTCATTCAAAACAGGCTTTGTATAACTCTCAGATACAGCAAGTTCAGACAACCCCGCAGCCACATCAAGCTGGGCAATGATATTGGAATTCCCCTGAATCTGATCGATGTAAACCATTGTTTCTCCACATACATTTCGGTACAGTGACGTTTCCAGAACGCCTATTTTTTCTTCGGCACCAAGAATCTGATTTTCATATTCCTTCAGCTCTTCGGTAATGTATCTTTCTGCATTTACAAGAGTCTGTTTTCTTACCCAATCATCAGGAACTTTATCTTTATGCGTGTTTCGAACTTCAATATAGTATCCGAACACATTATTAAAATCAATTTTAAGGCTGGTGATTCCTGTTCTTTCAATCTCTCTCTGGCACATTTCATCTAAGAAACCCCGTCCTTTGCTCTGAAGATTTCTCAGTCGGTCCAGCTCTTCAGAAACCCCTTCTTTGATGATATTTCCTTTGGCAATACTTACCGGAAGTTCTTCATTAAGATGATCCTGCAGGAATTTAATCAATTCTTCCAGATCAAATAAAGGCTCTAACCATGCCAGCACACCTGCATGAGGATGCAATAATGCTTTGATTTTATGGATATTAATTAAACTTTGGCGTAAATACCCAAGTTCTTTAGGTGAAATTTTCTCTGCGGCCAGTTTTCCCATTAATCTGTCAAGATCTGAAATTGATTTCAAAAGCTGGCAGATTTCATATTTCAGAGGATCATTTTCGTTCAAGAAATCAATCAGGGAAAGTCTCCTCATAATCTCATCCACCGATTTTAAAGGAAGGATAATTCTCCTTCTCAACAATCTTCCTCCCATCGGAGTAGATGTTTTATCAATGATATCCAGCAGAGATTTCCCCTGTGGATTGCTTGGATAAACAATTTCAAGGTTTCTCAGGGTAAAGTTATCCATCATCAGATAATCTTCCTGAGGAATGATCTGCAGTTTCGTAATATGGGCCAGCAGATTATGATGGGTATCTTCTACGAGATACGCAAAAATAGCTCCTGCTGCTGTAATCGCCAGCGGAAGACCTTCCACTCCAAAACCTTTTAATGAATTGGTTTTAAAGTGATTTGTTAATTTTTCATAGGCAAAATTATATTGGAAGGCCCAGTCTTCAAGCTTAAAAGCATTTTTATTTTTGATCTGCTCCGGAATCTGTGTGCTTCTCTGGAAAATAATCTCGCTCGGATCAAAAGTATTGATAATGTGTAAAAGCTTTTCCAGGTTTCCTTCGCTTACCAGAAACTCTCCTGTGGAGATATCCACTAAAGCAATTCCGTACTTCTCTTTTTCCTTGTGTAATGAAAGAAGGAAGTTGTTCTTTTTGGAATTCAAAACCTGGTCATTGAAAGTAACACCAGGCGTAACCAATTCAGTAACACCACG
Organism: Chryseobacterium sp. CS3K3.1; assembly: GCF_059515165.1. Classification (NCBI taxonomy): domain Bacteria; kingdom Pseudomonadati; phylum Bacteroidota; class Flavobacteriia; order Flavobacteriales; family Weeksellaceae; genus Chryseobacterium; species Chryseobacterium sp. CS3K3.1. Next base: position 453,447 of record NZ_JCAKRV010000001.1, read on the forward strand.
TTTTACAATTCCTTTCACCATTTTAGGATCTTCCAGCTGATCGCAGATTGCAACCCTCATCCCGGCTCTTACCAGCTTGGGAAGATAAGAATCTATTGAGTGATGCGGAAAACCTGCAAGCTCTACACTGCCTTCTCCATTGTTTCTTTTGGTAAGAACAATACCCAGAATCTGGGATGTTTTCACGGCATCCTGCCCAAAAGTTTCATAAAAGTCTCCCACTCTGAAAAGTAAAAGCGCATCCGGGTATTTACCCTTGATGGTATTATACTGAGTCATTAATGGAGTTTCCTTCTTCGTTTTTGCCATAGTAAAAAATGAGCCCCAAATTTAAAAAAATAAATTCAGGGTAATAGAATTGTTTAAGGGTTAATCTTCCCGACTTTTCTTTATCAGTAATTAATCGTACTTTTCGCCTGTCAAATCACATTATTTATGGAATTTCCTGTCTTAGAGACTGAAAGGCTTACTTTGCGCCAGCTTACTTTTAATGATACCCAGGACCTTTTTGAATACTTTTCTCTGGATGAAGTTATGGAATATTATGACCTGGAAACCTTCAAAACCGAAGATGATTCCCGGCGCATTATCCAGCATTTTAACAGTGAATTCGAAAAAGGAAAAGGTTTCAGATGGGCTCTGGAACTGAAATCGAATGGAAAAGTTATTGGAACCTGCGGGTATCACAACTGGTACAGGGAGCATTTCCGGGCAGAGGTCGGATATGAGCTTAATCCAAAATTCTGGCAGCAGTCCTATATGAAAGAAGCCCTTCTTCCCATTCTTACCTATGGATTTGAAACGATGAGACTTCACCGTGTGGACGCATTCATTGATCCTTCCAATATTTCTTCTGACAGACTGTTGTCTTCTTTAAATTTCAGCAAAGAAGGAACGTTGAAAGATTATTTTTTTGAGAAAGGGAAATTTGTAGACGCAACAATCTTTGGACTTATCAATAAATAAATTGATTTAAATCTAACGCTAAGAAGCAAAGAAAATTGATATTGATTCTTCTTATTTTCGTTCGCAAAGGCATTTCATTTAGCAATTGAAGTGCTTTACTCGCTGAGTGAAATGCCTTTGCGAACCTTTATAAACAGATAAGCATTAAACTAGCGTTCAATGCGTTAAAATCACCTAAACTCTAATTCTTATCATTTAGAAAGATGCTTTTCCAAAGCCTCGGAACTTTTCTTGTAGGCCCATTTCTGCTTGTAATTCACCCATTTAGCTTTGAAAAGTTTTCGCATCAGTTTATCTGTATACCTCATAATGAAAACATGATAGAGCATATTGGCAAAAACGTTTGGCTTATTTGGAAGCGCTCTTAAAGAAAGAGAAAAACCAGGCTCAAGGTATCTATTGAAATGCCAGAATGCCCCGGGAATAAAAAGGGCATCACCATGCTCCATAAAGATTTCGTATCCTTTGGCATATTTCAGTGCCGGAAACTTCTCATAATCAGGATTTTCATAGTCAACCTCATAAATGGTATGAACGGATAAAGGAACTTTATATAAAAAGGGCGACTGCTTCTGATCAAAAAGCAGGATTCTTTTCTTTCCTTCAAAATGGATATGCATAAAATCACCTAAATCCACATCATAATGCATTAAAACATGCGCCTCACTTCCACCGAAAAATAAAGTCGGCAGTCTTTTAAAGAACTTTATTCCAAGATCAGGATAGGTGAAATTTTTCAGTAACTCGGGAAGCCTGTCTGTAATGATATAGAAAAAAATTCGCAGATCTGAAGGTTTGCTTTTGATGGTATCAATATAGTCCTTCATTTTCATCCGGGTCACCGGAGCATCAGAACTTTTTGCAGCATCAGCCGGTTTGTTATCATACAGCGGAACTTCCTGATCTCCTGCTTTTTCTTTGATATAGGCAAGATTCCATTTGTCAAAAGCTTCCCATCGGCTGGCAAAATTCTTAATTAAAAGAGGTTTCTGCTTTTTAAAATAATTTTTCTGAAAATCTTCTTTACTGATATCATTTACAATATCTACGTTTGCGAGGATCATGTACTTTGTATTTAATGCGAAATAAAAATAGTGTTTTTTTGAAACCTGAGAAAATTTAGATTAAAAGCGAGGGAAGCTGGAGGATGGATGCTGGAAGTTAATATTTGTCTGTAAACGCCTATACATCATTTCATAAAAAGATTTTATGAAATGACTTAGACCTCTCTTCGGCTTCAATAACTTCTCTCTTCCTGCTTCACACTTCCTTACTTTATTGGCAGAGCTCATATGAAAAATTTATATTTGTAGTAATAAGTGAATTTATGAGAGTCTACAATACCAAACATTTCATTAAAATCCTTTTCAGCTTACACAAAAGTGATACTTTAAAAATTCTTTTTCCGAGTATGGTTCTTGTAGGGCTGTATTCATGGGGAATTCAGTATCTGGAAGTTGAATATTTGCACCTTACCACAAAATCAGGAGTGAGCAATGTAGGTATGATCCATTCTTTGCTCGGTTTTGTGCTTTCACTTTTGCTGGTTTTCAGAACGAATACTGCCTATGACAGATGGTGGGAAGGTCGAAAACTTTGGGGAAAACTAGTGAATGACACGAGAAACTTTGCGATAAAAATCAATACTATTCTTGGTGACAACCGCCAGGATGCTGAGCAGATTGCCAGATATTTAAAATATTTCCCGCACTTTTTAGCCAAACATCTTTCCAAGGAATCTACAAGGCTGGCTTTGGATGAAGATTATTCTGAAATTGAAAGCTCGTTGAAAAACCATGGACCAAGTGAAATTGTTATTCTATTAAGCCATAAACTGAATCAATTAAAAAAAGAAGGAAAAGTTTCTGAAGTTGAAATGCTGTACTTAGACACCCAGCTTTCCGGATTTCTGGATGTATGCGGAGGTTGTGAAAGAATCAAAAATACTCCGATTCCTTACTCCTATTCTTCTTTCATCAAGAAGTTTATTATTCTGTATGTTTTTGCGCTGCCTATTGCTTACGTTATTACGATCGGGCTTTTTATGATTCCGCTTACTGTTTTTGTGTATTATGTTTTGATGAGTCTGGAGCTTATTGCAGAAGAAATTGAAGACCCGTTCAATAATGATGAAAATGATATTCCTATGGAAACCTTAGCTCAGAACATTGAGAAAAATGTACAGCAGATTATGATCAGAAAATAAAAAATCAAGCTTTTAAAGCTTGATTTCTTTAAGTTCGCCGTCCTGTTTTATCTCTACAAATTTGCTTTCCCTGTTGGCAGCAGAATATCCGTAGAAAAATGTGCTGTATATAGGAGTGGAATACAGATAGGCTCCATAGCCGTTATAAGCATCTGAGGTTCCTGTCTGCTGCTGGTAACTTGCCGTTGCCGTAAAGTTGACAATAGTTTCAAGATAATATTTACCGGGTTTGAGTTTTTCAAATTTAAATCTCCCATGGTCATCGGTTAAAGCTTCCACTCTATATTTAAAAGCCTCTTCTGACATATATACGGTGGTTTTTTTATTTTCATATTTCTTTCTCATGTTATAAAATTCCTCAAAATAAGGAGTAACAGGAAAAAGCATGACAACCGTACCTTTGGGAGCATAATGCTTTTCTCCAAGTAATGGTTTGATTCCCCAGTTGTTTTTTTGTTTGGTAGAAGCCACTCCTTCAATGGTAGAGTTTCCAAATCCCAGCATGTCTCTTGCGAGCTTTTTATCAAAAAAAGCTTGAGGATAATAAGTATTTTGTGCACTCAGGTAAATAAATCCCCATATTAATATGAATAATGTGAATAATTTTTTCATAGTATATTTTTGAGTCAAATATAAGTATTTTACTATTTTTGAATTAAAAATAGCTATGAAGCACATGTTTCTATTGTTTTTTTCCACTTCTGTCCTGATCATGGCACAGAAACCTTGTGGATATAAAGACGGATTACAGGAAGGAGCCTGTAAAGAATTTTATGACAATGGCCAGGTAAAAAATACCGTGGAATGGAAAAAAGGGAAACTGGATGGCGATGCTGTTTTTTATTATGATAACGGAAAAGTGCAGTCGAAAGGAGAATATAAAAAAGGATATAAAGTAAAAGAATGGTCGTATTTTGACAAAAATGGAGTTCTTACGTCCAAGGAAGTTTTCAGAAATGGGGAGAAGAATATTTATGATAACAGCCTTACCGCTACTTTTTATTCTCCTGCAGGTAAAATAACTGAAATTTCCAATTATAAATTCAATAAATTACAGGGTGAAAGCAAGACCTTTCATGAAGATGGGAAATCAATAAAAGATATTGGCCAGTATGACAACGGACTGGCTACCGGAAAGTGGAAAGTATTTTATCCATCAGGAAAATTACAGCGTGAAACTGAACTTGCCAACGATAAAAGAAACGGCAACAGAGTTCATTACCGTGAAGACGGAAGCATAGAAAAAACAGAGGTCTATAAAGACGGAAAATTAATCTCAACAAAATAATACAATTGGTACAGAAACTAAAACTGGAAGAACTTAACAGAATAGATGTAGAAACATTTAAGAAGGTTGAAAAAATTCCGTTGGTCATCATTTTAGATAATATCAGAAGTATGCACAACGTAGGTGCAGCTTTCAGAACGGCAGATGCGTTTTTAATTGAAAAAATAATCCTTTGCGGAATTACACCGCAGCCACCCCATCGGGAGATTCATAAAGCGGCATTGGGAGCCACGGAAAGTGTAGACTGGTCTCATGACGCAGATACCAATAACGCGATTGCTGATCTGAAAAGCAAAGGATACGAAATTATCGGGATTGAGCAGACTACAGGAAGCCGGCTTATTACCGATTTCACCATTGACAGATCAAAAAAATATGCCCTAATTTTAGGAAACGAAGTGGAAGGAATCAGCGATGAGGTTCTCCCGAATATTGATGTATTTTTAGAAATTCCACAGCTTGGGACGAAGCATTCTCTTAATGTAAGTGTGTGTGCCGGAATTGTGATGTGGGAATTTGCAAAAGCATTAAAATAAAAAAACTGCATATGTCCTTAGTAGACAGTGCAGTTTGAAATAAATCTAATAAAAAGTAAAAATGAAAGGCGACAAAGGTACTTTATTTTTTTTTACAAACAAATTTTGACGGCACTTTTTTTGTTTCATCTTAAAAAAAGTCGTGTTTTCAGAAAAAGTTTCATTTAATTTTTTATAAATTAGCACAATGTTTATCAAGGACTATATCTCAAAAGACTTTCCGTGTTTTAGCCTGTCTGACTCTATAGAGTCGGCCAGAAATATGTTGGAAGACTTTGGATATTCCCATGTTTTCATCAAAAAATCCCATCACTTCTACGGAGCTCTTGCCATGGATTTCCTGTATGAGGAAGATGGCGGAACACTGAAGGATCTGGAACACCAGATTGAACGTTTTGCCATTCTGGAGGACAATAATATTATGGACAGTATCCGTCTGTTTTATACCTTCAGCAGCAATGTGATTCCGGTGATTAATAAAAATGAGAAATATCTTGGGTACATTACCTGCGAAGATGTTTTTCAGGACCTTTCCCGTTATCCTTTATTTTCAGAAACAGGAGCTATTCTTACCGTAGAAACTCCGGCCAGAAAATATTCTATGACGGAAATTACCAACATTGTAGAAAGCAACAATTCGAAGTTTTACGGAGGGTTTATAAGCTTTATGTCTGAAGAGGTAGTTCAGGTCACCATAAAAATCAGCAATGAAAACCTGGCCTCGATAGACGCTACTTTTGACCGGTATGACTACAGAATCGTTGAAAAATATTATTCTGATGAGAAAACCGATCTGTTTAAAGACCGTTATGGTTTTTTACAAAAATTCATAGAAATATAACATGAAGGCAGCCATATATTCTCAGAAAAAGGATCTTGATACTTTTCTATATTTAAGTAAGTTTATCTCTGAACTTGAAGCAAGAGATGTAAAATCTGTTCTTTATGATGAAATGGCTGAAGCACTTCAGTTTTCAAAAATATTCGAAACGTTCAATTCCAAACAGGATCTTCTGGATAAAGAAGTGGATCTGTTTTTCACTTTTGGTGGAGACGGAACCATTGTAAACTCACTGACATTTATTGAAGATCTTGAAATTCCGGTGGTAGGAGTGAATACAGGAAGACTTGGTTTTTTAGCTTTTTTCACGAAAGAAGAAGCCTTTAAGGAACTGGATTCCATCTTAAAAGGAAATGTAAAAACAAGCCGCCGTTCTGTCATCGAAGTGGTTTCTCCAAAACTGGAGGGAGTTTTTCCTTACGCATTAAACGACGTTACCGTTTCCCGAAAAGAAACAACATCCATGATCACCGTTGACTCATATATCAATGACGAGTTTTTGAATGTATTCTGGGGTGACGGCGTGATCATTTCAACACCTACAGGTTCTACCGCCTACTCTCTGAGCTGCGGAGGCCCTATCATTTCTCCCAATAACGAAAATTTTGTCATTACTCCTATTGCTCCTCACAATCTGAATGTGAGGCCGTTGGTTGTGAATGATAAAGTAGAAATAAAATTCAGGGTGGAAAGCCGTGTACCACAATACTCTCTTTCTTTAGACTCCCGACTGATACATATAGAAACCGACAAGGAAATCATCATTAAAAAGGCAAAATTCCAGCTTCTTCTGGTGCAGCCCAACAGTTTGAGTTTCTATGAAACCATCCGTCAGAAGCTCCTTTGGGGCAGAGATAAAAGAAACTAGTAATTTCTTAAAAATGATTACCTTTACACGAAATTAAAACACCTAATAAATTTATAATAAAAAGTAAAACATGAGCAGAATTTTTCCGGCAGGAGTTGCCACAGGTCAGTTAGTTACTGATATCTTTCAGTATGCTAAAGAAAACAAATTTGCATTACCTGCAGTAAACGTAATTGGATCAAGCAACGTAAACGCTACGATGGAAACTGCAGCGAAATTAAACGCTCCTGTAATTATTCAGTTTTCAAATGGAGGAGCTGCTTTCAATGCAGGGAAAGGATTAAGCAATGACGGACAAAAGTCTGCAATCTTAGGAGCAATTGCTGGAGCAAAACATATTCACACTCTTGCAGAAGCTTACGGAGCAACGGTAATTCTACACACAGACCACTGTGCAAAGAAATTACTTCCTTGGATCGACGGATTGATGGATGCTAACGAAGAATTCTTCAAGCAAACAGGAAAATCTCTTTACTCTTCTCACATGTTGGACCTTTCTGAAGAGTCTTTAGAAGAAAACCTTGAAATTTCTGCTAAATATTTCGAAAGAATGGCTAAGCTTCAGATGACTCTTGAAGTAGAAATCGGGGTAACAGGAGGTGAAGAAGATGGTGTTGACAACTCAGATGTTGATAACTCAAAATTATATACTCAGCCTGAAGATGTAGCGTATACTTATGAAAAATTAAAAGCTATTTCTGATAACTTCACAATCGCTGCTGCTTTCGGTAACGTACACGGAGTTTACAAACCAGGTAACGTAGTTCTTACGCCGAAAATCCTTGACAATTCTCAGAAATATGTTCAGGAAAAATTCGGAACAGCTGCCAAGCCTATCAACTTTGTATTCCATGGAGGTTCAGGATCTACTTTAGAGGAGATCAGAGAGGCTATCGACTACGGAGTTATCAAAATGAACATTGATACTGACCTTCAGTTTGCATACACAGAAGGTATCAGAGATTATATGGTAAACAATATTGATTATTTAAGAGCTCAGATCGGAAACCCTGAAGGAGAAGAAAAACCTAACAAAAAATTCTATGACCCAAGAGTTTGGGTAAGAAAAGGTGAGGACACATTCTCTGCAAGATTGGTGAAAGCATTTGAAGATTTAAATAACGTAGATACTTTAAAATAAGAACTGTACATTTGTACCAATGTAAAAAGTATTCATAGAAATGCATTTACATTGGTACATTTTACATTTATACATTAATACAAGCAAAAATGGCATTCGACTGGTTTAAAAGAAAAGCAAAAAACATTACCACTTCTACTGATGAGAAAAAAGACGTTCCCAAAGGCCTTTGGCATCAGACTCCATCCGGAAAAGTAGTGGAACATGATGAACTAAAGAGAAATAACTATGTTTCTCCTGAAGACGGATTTCATGTAAGAATAGGAAGTGCAGAATTTTTTGACATCCTTTTTGACGGTGGTAAATTTACCGAACTGGATGCCAATGTTGAAAGTATTGATATCTTAAACTTCAAAGATACAAAGCCTTATAAAGACCGTTTGAAGGAAGTAAAAGCTAAAACAAAGCTTACAGACTCTATCAGAAACGCTGTAGGAACTGTAAAAGGAACTGAAATGGTAGTTTCATGTATGGATTTTGCTTTCATCGGTGGATCTTTGGGTTCTGTAATGGGAGAAAAGATCAGAAGAGCGGTAGATTACTGTATTGCACACAAACTTCCGTATATGATTATCTGTCAGTCCGGAGGAGCAAGAATGCAGGAAGCCACTTACTCTTTGATGCAGCTGGCAAAAGTTCAGGCTAAATTAGCTCAGCTTTCTGAAGCTGGACTTTTATACATCGCTTACCTTTGCGACCCTACATTCGGAGGAATCACTGCTTCTTTCGCAATGACTGCTGATATCATCATGGCAGAACCGGGAGCACTGATTGGTTTCGCAGGACCAAGAGTAATCCGTGAAACGATTGGTAGAGATCTACCGGAAGGATTCCAGACATCAGAATTCTTACAGGAAAAAGGATTTGTAGATTTCATCGTAAAAAGAACTGAAATTCAGGATACGGTTGCCAAAACAGTTAATTTATTAACTGTAAAAGCATAGTATTTGTAACAAAAACAATACAATCTCTCTCTAATTAGGGAGAGATTTTTATTTATGAGGACTTTTAAGATATTTTTCAATACCATCCGAAGCATGAGTTTTAAAAAGATTATCCGTCTTTTATCACTTGTTCTTCCCCATCCTCTTTTCGCTTTACTGAGTTTTTATGCAACAGTAAAAGCGTTTACCATTGCACAGAAAAAATTTCCTGATACAGCCTCCAACAATGGAATTGGAAACGCCTTCAGACATGCGCTGTGGTGCTGCTTCATTATGATGTACTGCTGTAAAATTTCTTCTCCGAAAAAAGCACTTGATTTCTGCAAAAGAATAACAGATATGCATGAAGAGCTTTTTCCGAATGAACCTTTGGAAACCAAAATGGATCTCCATAACAACAAAATCGGAATGGATTATTTCATGGAAATTTTACCGGGAATTCACCGCCAGTTTTTTGAAAAAAGCTTCTTTGTAGATGCATTAATCAAAAAAATGGATGAAGCTAAGGTTCTGAAAAATCTGGATGATGATTTTGAAGGACATCTTGTTTACCTGAAGGAGTAAATAAATCATTTTATCTTAAACGCTGAGGATCGCAAGGAAAATTTAAAAAATTTATGCATATTTTCGTCCGCAAGGGCATTTCATTCAGCTATGTTCTCTAATTTAAATTCTCTTTGCTGACTGCTACGAAAAATCAAACTTCATCATTAAAAACCTTTGCGTGCATTGCGTTAACAATATACTTTAAGATTAGAAGCCATCATTAGTTCTCTTTGGCACCAGAATAACAAAAGACTTTAGTTATTTTTGTGGTTTAAAGTATTTTTGATAAGTTTAAACAATTAAATCAATCAGATGGTTCTCAGCAGAATTTGGTCGGCTTTCATTATCATTGCCATTGCCATTGCCAGTATAAAATATGTTTCGTCAGGTAACTACAAAACCATTTTCAATGATATGGTGGTAGGAAAAGGTGGTGATACAGTGAAGATTGCATCCCAGCCTATGAACAGCCTCTCTCCTGTTGTCAGAGACAGCCTGATGAAAAAAAATGATTTTGCAGACAGCAGAATTCACTATACAACAGATTCTTTAAAGCAAAATGTAAATGTTTATCGCGTTCAGGAAGCCGATGGAGTTATTGGAACTTCAGAAACAGCCGTAAAGATCTGTCTTGGTCTTATCGGAATCATGACTTTATTTATGGGATTCATGAGCATTGCTGAAAAAGCAGGCGGCATCAATCTTCTAAGCCGTTTGATTCAGCCCTTTTTCTCCAAATTATTTCCGGAAATTCCAAAAAACCATCCTGCATTCGGACATATGCTGATGAACTTCAGTGCGAACCTGTTGGGATTGGATAATGCTGCAACCCCTTTTGGTTTAAAAGCCATGGAAAGCCTTCAGACCTTAAATCCCAATAAAGATACCGCCAGCAATTCACAGATCATGTTTCTGTGTCTTCATGCCGGAGGTATGACCTTAATTCCCGTGTCAATTATTGCTATCCGAGCTTCTATGGGATCTAAAACCCCTACAGATATTTTCCTACCATGTATGATTGCCACTTTTGCCGCTACACTGGCTGCGATGATTATTGTTTCTTTATACCAGAAAATCAATCTTCTGCGTCCGGTAGTAATTGCTTATGTAGGTGGAATTTCGGCTATTATTGCTTTATTGGTTCTATACCTTGTGCAATTGAGTAAAGATGAACTGGATGACTTCAGTAAAGTATTGAGTAATGGTTTAATTCTGTTTATCTTCCTTGCGATTGTATTAGGAGCCGTTTATAAAAAGATCAACGTTTTTGATGCCTTTATAGAAGGGGCAAAAGAAGGGTTCACCACCTGTGTTAAGATTATTCCTTATCTCGTTGGGATGTTAATTGCAATTTCGTTATTAAGAACTTCCGGTGTATTTGATGTAATCATTGACGGAATGAAGTGGGTAGCCAATATTGCCAATATGGACCCGAGATTTGTGGATGGACTTCCAACTGCATTGATCAAACCTTTATCCGGTTCAGGAGCCAGAGGAATGATGGTAGATACGATGACAACATTCGGAGCTGATAGTTTCCAGGGGAAATTAGCCGCAGTGCTTCAGGGAAGCTCAGATACGACGTTCTACGTGATTGCAGTATATTTTGGTGCCGTAGCCGTTAAGAATACAAGATACACGGTAATTGCCATGCTTCTGGCCGATTTAGTCGGCGTTATCACTGCCATTGCATTAGCTTACTTATTCTTTGCTTAATGAAATCTGCAGGTTGAGCAGATGCTATTAACTTTAAACATTAAACTTAAAACTTTAAATCCATTATGATCACAGATAAAGAATTCACCTTAAGACTCATCCGCCAATTAACTCAGGCATTGGAAAAATTGATTCTGGACAAACCTGAAGAAAGTTTAATGCAGAAAGAACTGGATTTTGATACGTTGATGAGAGATATTTTCAAAATGAACTTCACCGAGGTTGCTTCTAAAACCAAGGAAGAAATGATCGCGATTGTGAATGAAAGACAGGAAAGAGATCACAAAGATTATTATGAAATGCTGGGAAATCTATTTTATTTCAACAGCAGACATGATCAGAACAAAGATTTTCAGGATAAAGCAAAGACATTCTACGAGCTTTATCTTCAGACCAGTGGTATTTTTGCCCTTCCGGTCATCAACAGAATAAATGAATTGAAAAAAGCACTTGAATAAAGTGCTTTTGTATTTTTAGAAGGTAATTTTGTAAGTTCCGGTTGAAGACGTATTGGCTTTTTCTGCTTTTACATATTTCTTAACCCAGGCCACAGATGTGGATGAGACACAAGGATCCGAAATCCCGCCGGCTCTTCTTGCGGACACTACATTTCCCGCTTTATCTACGGTGTAAGCAATGGTAATCGATCCGCTTGCTGTACAACTGTGTGAGGGCTGCGCTCCGCCTCTTCCCATTGTTCCCGGAATATAACCAACCAATTTTCTGTCGATTCCTACTTTACTGTCACCATTTCCATCACCGCCTAAAGGGTCTCCCGCATTTCCGATACCATCACCGGTTCCCTGGCTTCCGGCTTTAGTTCCTCTTCCTTTAATCAGGTTGCCTATGGCTGCGGTTCCTTTTCCGTCACCATTTCCTGTTTTTGAGTTAGCGGTAGCGGCTCCTGATTTTTTAGTATTTTTTGAAGCACTCGTGCTGGTTGCTTCTTTTTTCTCAGCTTTTTTGGATTCCTCTTTTTTAGGAACGGTTGTTTTTGAATTGTTTCCTGTAATAACCTTCTCTTTAACCTCTGTTTTCTTTGGCTCCGGAGTTGGTACTGGCTCAGGTTTTATAACTGTTTTTGTTTCCGGAACCGGAGTTTCTGCAGGCTCAGGAGTTACTTCTTCAGTTGCAGCGGCAAGGCTTCCCGGCTGTTCGGCAGGTTCTTCAATTCCCTTTCCGTTTCTGTTATCTCCAAAGTTCACCAGCATGGTAGTCACCACTTCAGGATCTTTATCCAGTTCAGGTTTTAATTTATATAAAAAAACAAAAAGCAGAATAGCAGCCCAGATCAGAATAGAAAGCAGTGCGCTCTTTACTCTGTCTTTATTTTCTTCGTTTCTGTTTGCTGTATAGCTTTTCATCTTAAAACGTAATTCTTTCCGGAAATCCGGATATGTTATTTGTCTTTAACGGTTGCAATCGCAATATTAAATTTATGTTTCTCAGCAATTTCCATCACAAAAACGACATCTTTATGCAATGTGTTTTCATCTGCTCTGATCGTAAATGATTTATTGGCCTGGCTGGCTAATTTATCTACAATGATTTGCTCCAGTTCTCCTTTATTGGCAGGATTATCATCTACAAAAAATGAACCGTCCGGCTTGATGCTTACCGTTAAAGGATTGGGAATATTATCATCAACTGCTCCGGCTTTCGGAAGATTCACATCGATGGCGCTTTGATTGGCCGCCGAAGAGGTAATCATAAAGAAAATCAGCATCAACAGGATAACGTCTGTCATCGCTGCTAAACTGAATTCCGGATTCGCTTTATTTCTTCTTTGAATTTTCATCGTAAGAAAGATTTATAAAGGTTTGTTGATAAGGTCTAAAAATTCTCCTGACATATTCTGGGCTTTCAGGACAAATTTATCAATTCTTGTCAGTAGAATATTATAACAGAAGTTGGCAGGAATCGCTACAGCCAAACCTACAGCGGTCTGCCCTAAAGCGGTATAAATACCTTCTGAAAGTGTTTTCGGAGAGAATGATCCTGTTGCGTGAGATAGATTAAAGAAAGCAATAATCATCCCGATTACTGTTCCGAGAAGTCCCAGCATTGGTGCGATACTCGGTACGACAGCCAAAAGGTTCAGGTTTTTTTCCATATTGGCAACCTCTACCTGTGCCTGTGATTCCATAGCACTTACAATATCAGAAACGGGACGTCCTAATCTGGAAATTCCTTTTTCTAAAATTCTTCCTTCCGGAGAGTTCTGTGTTTTGCAGTAATCTGCTGCTGCCTCTATTTTTCCGGCCTTGATGAAGTCTTCGATATTGTTCATGAAGTTGGAATCTGTTTTTGATGTCAGCCTTTTGATAAAGAAAAACCTTTCAAAAAACAGGTATAGAGAAAACACTCCCAATAGTAATACAGTGACCATCACTATTTTAGCGAAGGCTCCTCCATGGAACATAATTTTCCAGAATGAGAACTCCAAGTTGTCTGCAGCAACTGCAGGGGTAGCGATTTGTGCGAATAAAATCTGAGAAAGTTCCGTTAACAGCATTAAATGTAAATTTTATTAAATTTCAACGACAAATGTAGGAGAATATTATGAATTGAACTCTTAAAAATTGCTTAAAAACAACTTAAAATTTGTTACAATTTTACAAACAGCAAATTTCTTTCCAAAAATAATTTGAAAAGAAATGTACAGTTAAAAAGGCAGAAGCTCGGTTAGTCTTCTTCTACCTCAATATCATCTTGTTTAAATTCGCATTTTAATCTAAAAGGGATCGGTGTATCTGATCCGGTATAGAAATCATCAATAGTTCCTTTCCAGATAACCTGAAGCTCCCCTTCTTCATTTTTTTCAAAAAGAAGCTCATTATCATAGATATAGGCATCTTCGTCATCAAAAAGGTCTACCTCTGTATAGGTTTCTTCATCAGAGTCATTGATTGTGATGGTCTTCCCTTCTATTTCCGCCGATTCGATAGGAAAATCAAAAACTTCAAGTGAAAGCTGCGGAAAGTTGTACTGTAATGAATCATCGTCCACGTGATCCAAACTGTCATCCGTAATCACTTCAACCTCTAAAAAATGTTGCTGGTTGCTGTAAACGGCCTTACAATAAGTATTTCTGATATTGTATTTTAGCGTTTCGTCCGGATGGTAAATTTTTAAAATCCCTTTCATTTTTTCTTAAAAAAGAACTGTAATAATATGATTGTTAAACGTTTTAGACAAAGATAAAAAATTGATTCAAAGTTAAAAGGATTTTGAAAATAATTTTTTAAAATCAATGCATTCAATAAGCATGAATATCCCAATAATACTTACTTTTGTTTTCATAAAGATTGTGAGATGAAAAACATTTTATCAAAAAGTATTCTGGCCTTAGTGTTGCTGATCGGTCTTGCTTCCTGCAAAAAATCGGATTCTCCCCTTACAAAAGTGACACCCAGCAACCTGGATTCTATCGCTTCGAACTATTATGAGCAATATCTTAAGTTATATCCTTTAGATGCTACAGCACAAGGAGATACAAGATATAACGACCAGCTTCCGATTAATATTGATAAAGATTTTATCTCAGGAGAGGTAGCGTTCTACAATTCTGTACAGAAACAGCTGGAACATGTAGATTACAAAAGTCTTTCTGATGAGGATAAAGTGGTATATGATGTGTTGGATTATACTTTAAAAGATAAAATTGAGGGCTATGCCTACCATCCGGAATATATTCCTTTCACTCAGTTCGGAGGGCTGCCACTTACTTTCCCATTGTATGGAAGCGGACAGGGCAATCAGCCTTTTAAAACCGAAAAGGACTATAGTGACTGGCTGAAAAGAATGGAAAAATTTCCGGAGTGGATGAATGCTGCTGCGGACAACTTCCGTGAGGGAATCAACAATAAAATAGTGCTTCCCAAAAAACTGGTTATCAAAATGATTCCTCAGATGAGAGCTGAGGAAATCACTACTTCCGATATGGAAAAGAATATTTTCTACGGCCCTATTAAAAATTTCCCTAAAAACTTTACAGAGGCTCAGAAAGAAAAATTCTCAGCACTTTACAAAGATGCTATTACGAAAAAAATCATCCCGGCTTATACTAAAATGGGAACATTTTTAGAAAAAGAATACCTGCCAAAGGCAAGAGATACGGATGGATATAACAGCCTTCCTAACGGCAATGAAATCTACAACTATTATGTAAAGAGCTGGACGACCACAAAGAAATCACCTGAAGAGATCAATAAGATCGGGCTTCAACAGGTCGCAATGCTTCGCGCAGAAATGGAGAAAGTAAAACAGCAGGTAGGTTTTACCGGAACGTTGGAAGAATTTATCACCTTTGTTAAGACGGATCCAAAGGCAATGACTTTTAAAACATCTAAGGAAGTTTTAAATGCATTCAACGGGATCTTAACGAAAATCACTCCGAAGCTGAAAACAATGTTTAATGTAACGCCAAAAACAAAGTTTGAGATCAGACAGACAGAGAAATTCAGAGAGGCAAGTGCCAGCGCAGAATATATGCCGGGAACTCCGGATGGAAAAAGAGCAGGTATATTTTATGTTCCGCTTCCTGATCCTACCAAATTCAACGTTACTTCGGGAATGGAATCTCTTTTCCTTCATGAGGCGATTCCGGGGCATCACTATCAGGTTTCTCTTCAGCAGGAAAATACAAGGCTTCCTAAATTCATGAGATTCGGATGGTTAGGAGCATATGGTGAAGGATGGGCTCATTATTGTGAAACATTAGGTCCTGAATTCGGTTTATATACTGATCCTTACCAGAAGATGGGATATTTAAGCGATCAGATGCTGAGAGCAGTAAGACTTGTAGTAGATACAGGACTTCATACCGGAAAAATGTCAAGAGAAGAAGCCATCAGATATTTCTTAAGCAACATTTCTTATGATGAAGCATCGGCCACTGCAGAAGTAGAAAGATATATGGCAATGCCGGGTCAGGCCTTAGGCTACAAAATAGGGTCTTTAAGAATCCGTGAGCTGAGAGAAAAATATCAGAAAGAACTGGGAAACAAATTCAATCTGGCAAGCTTCCATGATGAAGTTTTAAGCCAGGGATGTCTTCCGCTGGACGTTCTGAACAGAAAAATGGAGCTTTGGGCCCAAAAACAAAAATAAATTTACAATACTAAGGGTACTTCATTAATCGGTGCCCTTTTATTTTGTCCTATTAAATTAACAATATTGATATGATCACAGAAAGTCTAAGATCTCTTTACAACAGAGATTTAAATAAGTTAAAAACGGAAGTGGAAGCCTATCAAAGCGAAGAAAATCTTTGGAAAACGGATAAAAACATTGCCAACTCTGCGGGTAACCTCGCCCTTCATCTGGTGGGAAATCTTAATCATTTTATCGGAACACACCTTGGAAACACAGGATATGTAAGGCAGCGTGACCTGGAATTTTCGTCAAAGGATATTCCCAAAGCGGAACTTATTGAAAAGGTGAAAGCCACTGCGGCAATGATAGATTCAGTACTTTCCCAATTGTCCGATGAAGACCTGAAAAAAGAATATCCATTGGTTGTTTTTGAAAGTGCCATGACAACCGATTACTTCCTGATCCATCTGCTTGCTCATCTGGATTATCATCTGGGGCAGGTTAATTATCACAGAAGGTTGTTGGATAATTAATCATTCTTTTTACAAAACCATGTCAAGGTTTTGAACCTTGACATGGTTGAAATTACGAAGATATCTAGAATATTATTTCTCAAATAACATTTTCGTAATAAAATCTTTCTCTCCTTTTCCTCTTGCCGGAGAATATTCTCTTCCGTAGAAAATAATCTGAAGGTGAAGTTTATTCCATACTTCTTCAGGGAATAATTTTTTGGCGTCACGCTCTGTTTCTACTACATTTTTTCCTGAGGTAAGTTTCCATTGTGTCATCAGACGATGAATGTGGGTATCTACCGGAAAAGCAGGAAATCCGAAACCCTGGCTCATCACCACTGATGCAGTTTTATGCCCTACGCCCGGAAGGGCCTCCAATTCTTCATAAGTTTGCGGAACGATACCGTTATGACGTTCCAGCAGAAGTTCTGCCATTCTTTTAAGGTTTTTGGCTTTGGTATTGGAAAGTCCGATTTCTTTGATGAGTTCTTTGATTTCAAATTCTTCCAGCTTGGCCATTCTTTGTGGAGTTCCTGCCACGGCAAAAAGATCAGGTGTTACCTGGTTAACTTTTTTATCTGTGGTCTGCGCGGAAAGTGCTACGGCCACCATTAATGTATACGGATCGGTGTGATCTAAAGGAATAGGTGTAGTCGGATATAATTTATCCAGTTCTATCTGAACGAGCTCAGCTCTTTGTTTTTTTGTCATGTAACCCTTAAATTTGAACAAAATTAAATCATTATGCTGAAAGTTGGAGATAAATTACCTGAATTTGAAGGATTCAATCAAGACAAAGAAACGGTAACCTCATCAAAGTTACTAGGAAAAAAACTGGTGGTTTTCTTCTACCCGCAAGCGAATACCCCAACGTGTACCGTGGAAGCATGCAATCTGAGTGATAATTATTCCAAGCTTGAAAAAGCAGGGTATCAGTTACTGGGAGTAAGTGGTGACAGTGTAAAGAAACAGAAGAACTTCCACAGTAAATTTGCATTTCCTTATGATCTTATCGCGGATGAAAACCGTGATATCATTGAAAAGTTCGGGGTATGGCAGGAGAAAAAAACGTTTGGAAAAACGTATATGGGAATTGTAAGAACGACTTTTATTTTCGATGAAAATGGTGTCTGTACAAGAGTTATCGAGAAAGTGACTTCAAAGACTGCTGCTGAGCAGATTCTGGAAGGTTAATTCTTTTTGCAACACAAATATCACAAATGCTTTCACAAATAACACGATTTATATCACTGTGTTATTTGTGAAAATGTTTTTTGGGGATTTATTATTCGGTTTCGTAGTAATTTAATTCCTCTGTTTCGCCTGGAAGTATGACGTGTTTTTTAAACCTCAACCCTAATTTTTCGATCAGTTTTTGGGAAGAAATATTATCCTTTGAAATAATGGCTGATATTTTTGTTAATCCGAAATCATCCATTCCGATCGATTTAACTTTCTGGGCTGCTTCAAAAGCATATCCCTTACCTTCGAACTCTTCCAGTAAAGAATATCCTATATCCACGATATCAAGCCCTTCTCTTTCGAAGATTCCTACTGCCCCTACTTTTTCATTCCCATCTTTGGTTATTAAAAGATAGTTTCCAAATCCAAGTCTTTCAATCTGGGGAGCAAATCTGTTGAGAATATAATTTTCGGCATCTTCAACAGAATTAACATTGCGGTTGCCGATATGTTGAATGAATTTGGGTCTGTTATAAAGGTCAAAAACGAAATCTTTGTCTTCACGGGACATGGGACGAAGGATTAATCGCTCTGTCTCATAGATATTATCTGCGTTTGGGTGTTTTTTTAGACTCATCTTTCTTTGGTTCTTCTTTTTTTTCGATTTTCAACAATCTCGGGTTATTAGCACATTTCTTATTGTAAAGCTCAATATACGTTCCATTGTCTTTTACATTGCTTACAGCACCTGTAGATTTATTTACCGTGACTGTATAATGTGTTTTCTGGTATGGACATTCCTTTGAGGTCAGTTTTCCAAGATCCAGATAGTAATTCGATTGATCTTCATGGTAATTGCCGGCAAGATCCTTGAATTCCTCATCCACCATATATCCCTCAGCAGCTAATACAACCGCAGCCTCCTGAGCATTATCAATTCTGTCAACAAACTTCTTTAATCCTTCTACATCTGTTACATAATTTACTTTACCTCCTTCTGAGTAAGCAATATAATAAAAGCTGTCTTCACTAGGGAAAAGATTGAATCCTGAGAACTGAGGAGTATAATTTACCTTACCCGAAGTCTTTATTTCCTCACCTTTCCCGTAGCTGTTGTATATCAGCACCCACGAGTCTACCCTGCTTCCTGGGTTGATCTGCTGCAAAACAGAAGGTATACTTGAAAACTTTTTCTTCTCCTGAGAATATCCTAAGATTCCCAAAAGTAAAAATGTAAGAATTGTAAATCGGGTTGCAGTGTTACTCATAATTTAAAAATCAGCAGAAATATACCAAATATTACATGAACTTCTCGCCTTTCTTAAAGTTTTTCAAATCAAGAACATAATCTTTGATGAGCTGGTCATTATCACGCGGACAGATCAGAAGTGCCTTATCTGTATCTACAACAATATAGTTTTCAAGACCATCAATGATTACGGCCTTGTTATTATTCTTTAAACGGATGATATTTCCTTTTGAATTATAAGAAAGTAAATGTTTCAGTTTTACCGCGTTTCCGTCTTTATCTTTTTCCGTATTTTCATATACGGAAGTCCATGTTCCAAGATCGCTCCATCCCAAATCTGATGGAATCACATAAACATTCTTTGCTTTTTCTAAAATTCCGTTATCAATGGAAATCTTCTGAACCTTCGGATAAATGGTTTCAATACAGCTGTTTTCTTTTTCTGAGTTGTACTCACAAGCCATAAAATGCTGCATCATTTCTGGAAGATAAAGATCAAAGGCATGATGAATACTTTTCACATTCCATACAAAAATTCCTGCATTCCAAAGGAAATCACCACTTTCCAAAAAGCTTTGGGCAATTTCAAGGATAGGCTTTTCTGTGAATGTTTTCACTTTAAAATATTCCGATCCCTTTTTTTCTACAAACTGAATATATCCGTATCCGGTATCAGGCCTTGTCGGGGTAATCCCTAATGTTACCAGATAATCATTTTTTGAAGCCAGGTCAAATGCCAGCTCCACTTTCTCCAAAAACACATCTTCTTTAAGGATCAGATGATCTGCCGGCAATACAATCATCGTTGCATCCGGATTAATCTCAGCAATTTTATTGGCCATATACAGATTGCAAGCGGCTGTATTCTTCATCAACGGCTCGCCCACAATATTCTCTTCAGGAATTTCCGGAAGCTGCTGATGGGAAACAGGAACATACTCTTTATTCGTAATTACGAATATCTGCTCTTTAGGAATTACCTTGCTGATTCTGTCATAGGTTTGCTGAATCATAGTGCGCCCGGTTCCTAAAATATCCTGAAACTGTTTTGGAAATTTTTGCGTACTCATCGGCCAGAACCGGCTCCCGATTCCTCCCGCCATTATAACGCAATATCTATCTGATTTTAACATTATTAGCTACATTTTTCTACCCTCGCTAAAGGCTTGAAAGAATACTTCCTTCCAGTAGCCAGGTTCTTACAAAGATAGTTTTTTTTAACCAGACCTTCTAATAAATACTTTTCGTTGCGGTACATAAAAAATTCTCCCTTTTTAAGCTCCTCAATAAAATGAAGACTATCATCCTGTTTCTCAGTATGAAAATATCTTACCAGATCAGGGCTTGCCATGAAATTGGCTTTAGGCGATTTTGAAAATTTTACAATGATAGGTTTGAGTTCTTCATCATAAACCTCAAGGCTTTCCAGAAGCATATTTCTAAAAGTTTGTTTCCATTCGTTGCCATGAGGCGAAATTCTCCGTCCATATTTTTCGAAAGCAATCAGATGTGCGAGCTCGTGAGTGAGCACAAAGAAAAAAAGTTGTGGGGTAAGGGTTGAATTTACCGTAATTTCATGCGAATTGTCCGGAAGTTTTCTGTAATCTCCCAGTTTTGAATTTCTGTTTCTTGTAACTTTTATATGTATATAGTAATCTGCAAACCAGATTCTTAAATATTTAAGTGTATTTTGAGGTAAGTATTTTTCTAATGATTGAATTGGCATTTTACAAACTTAATGGAATTCCTGCATAGAAATTCAATAGTTTAAGACTAAAAAGATAATTATATTTTGCCTGCGCTACTGATCCCTGTGCATTTGCATAATTATTTCTCGCCACATTGACGTCGTAGATGGTGGTTCTTCCGGCAGCATAACTTTTATCGGCAAAATCAAGAGCCAGTTTTGAGCTTTTTTCAGCTTCCACTGCAGCCAGATAGGTTTCATAATTGGCATCAGCATCAAACTGAGCTTTCTGAACATTTTGTCTTACCGTCTGTTTCTGTTGTTCTAATGTATTTCTGGCTATACTCTCATTGACCTTAGACTGTTCTACCTGAAGTTTTGTTTTTCCTTTATTGAAGATAGGAATATTCAATGATAACCCAACATTTTGCCCGAACTGATCTTTATATTGTTCAAAAAAAGTTCCCTGCACAGTACCTGGCATAGGATCAAACTGTCTGTTATAGAAAGTGTTAAGACCCGCACTTGCTGTTAACGTTGGCCAGAATGCTGTTTTGGTTACTTCAGTTTGTGCTTCGGCAGATCTTATCCTGCTTTCGGCTGCTTTGATCTGCGGTTGTATCTCATAGGCCGTTGTAAGCACCTCATCTACAGTATTAAGTTGTAAATCAAGCTTTTCCGGAACATTTACATCTTCCACGTCGAAACCCTTATAATCGGAAAGCTGTAATAGCTGGGCGATGGCAAACAAGGCACGTCCAACATTTACTTCTGCCGTTTTAAGGTTTTGTTTCTCTCTTGCCAGCGCAGCTTCAGCCTCAGCTAAAACCGTCTGGGCAGTTGTTCCAACCTGGGTTGTGATCTTAGCTCTGTCAAACTGTTTCTGGGCATTATCCACAGCACTCTGAGAGATTTTAACAATCTCCTTATTCAACAAGGCTGTCAGATATTGTTGAGCAATCTGAAGAGAGATATCATTTTTAATGGTTTCAATGTCATATTGGCTTGCTTCTACATCAAACTGGGCTTTTCGTACATTTTTCTCTAATCTTCCATTATTATAGAGCAAAATATCGGCACCCAGGCCAACACTGTTATTGAATCTGTCGTTTCTAAAACTTCCCGCTCCTAATGACCCTTGCCCGAAACTCACCCCATTCGTCATACTCCCCGATACAGATGGTAAATATTCTTTTTGGGCTGCTTTAAGATTATATTCCTGGTTTTGTTTGTTATACTGATTTTGGATAACCTGAAGATTATGCTCCACTGCATAGCTTACACATTCTTTTAAGGACCATTTCTTCTGAGCACTTAAACCCAGATAACCTAATCCAAAAACGATGATCCAAACTTTTTTCATATGTATATGTTTATTTGTTTTTAATGGTCATATGGAACCGTGTCATCTTCATCAGTACTGTTACCTGTGAATCACAGCGATTTCATATTAAGATTTTTCAATATTAGACGAATTAAATATAAAAAAGTTACAGATTGAAAAATTATATTTTATTTTAAAAAAACTTTTGGGAATTTTGCACCATGACAAATGAACAATATCAGGAAGCTATCGACTGGCTTTTCGTACAGATGCCCAACTATCAGATAGATGGACAGAAGGCTTATAAACCTGGACTTGATAATATAACAAAACTTTGTGCTTTCTTTGGAAATCCTCAGGATAAAATAAAATGCATTCATATTGGCGGCACGAATGGAAAAGGTTCTTCAAGCAATATGCTGGCATCGGTTCTTCAGGAGGCTGGCTATAAGACCGGATTATATAATTCTCCACACCTTATCGACTTCACAGAGCGAATAAAGATGAATGGGAAAAACTGTAATAAAGAATTTGTCTTTGATTTTATTCAAAAATTAAAGAAACTTCCCGAAGATATCCGTCCTTCATTTTTTGAGTTTACCACCATTATGGCTTTTGAATATTTTTATCAGCAGCAGGTAGATTTTGCCATTATTGAAGTTGGATTGGGAGGAAGACTTGATTCTACCAATATTATTAATCCTTTGATTTCGGCTATTACCAATGTACAGCTGGATCATCAGAATATTCTTGGAGATACCATCGAAGAAATTGCATCAGAGAAGGCCGGAATTATTAAACACAATACGCCTATTATTTCCGGTGATGAAAATGAAGTTGTAAAAAATATCATAAAGGAGAAAGCAACGAAAGAAAATGCTCCGTTTATAGATGCAACTCTTATAAATACCCACCTTGAATCTGATCTGAAAGGAAATTACCAGAAAAAGAATATCAGAGTTGTCTTAGCTGCGGTAGAAGAATTAAAAAAACTTGGAGTACCTATTTCTAATGAAGATATTGAAAACGGGCTGCTCCATGTTCATCGGAATACAGGATTTATTGGCCGTTGGTTTGAATTTTCACAACATCCGCTTACCATTTGTGATACGGGACACAATCAGGCAGGTATGGAGTATGTTTTTTCACAATTAAATTCAATTGACAGGCACAAGCATATTATTTTGGGGTTTGTGAACGACAAAAAAATAGATGATGTGATGAAATTACTTCCCGAAAATTCTGAGTTCTATTTTGCAAAACCATCCATCAACAGGGGAAGACACCCCGAAGATTATGAAAATCTGCTTCAGGAGGCGAAAATTTTTTATAAAATTTTTGATTCCGTGCAGGAAGCGTATCTCTCTGCAAAAGAACGATGTACAAATGAAGAAATGATTTTTATCGGCGGAAGCAACTTTGTAGTGGGAGATTTTTTGGAAAAAAATTTGGAGATTAAAGAATAAGTCGTATATTTGCACCACTCTAAACAAGAGAACAAGTCTAGAGGGTTCTTAGCTCAGTTGGTTCAGAGCATCTGGTTTACACCCAGAGGGTCGGGGGTTCGAATCCCTCAGGACCCACAGAAAAGGAAACGAAACCTTTCAAAAAAATTCGGGTTCTTAGCTCAGTTGGTTCAGAGCATCTGGTTTACACCCAGAGGGTCGGGGGTTCGAATCCCTCAGGACCCACAAAAAATCTCTCAGATTTCTGGGAGATTTTTTTATTTTTATCCCTAAGCATTTAAATGTGTCCTGCAGTTTTCCTGATATTTATCTACCTTTGCCTACATCGAATAGCCGAACTTGAAGCAGCTTCACATCATATCATTCAATTATCCCTACCCTCCTTCTTATGGCGGAATCATTGATGTTTATTATAAAATCAAGGCCTTATCTGATCTGGGAATAAAAATTCATCTTCACTGTTTCATAGACCAGATCCCTTCAACTATTGACAGAGAAATTAAAGAGATTACGGAAAATGTATTTTTTTACAAAAAGAAGAAGAATCCTCTGCTTTATTTTTCATCAACGCCTTTCGCTGCTGCGATTAGAAAATCTGATGAACTTATTAAAAATCTGGAAAGGAATAAAGCTCCCATCTTGTTTGAGGGTTTACAAACCACCCAAATTATACGGTTTTTGAGAGAGAATGACCATAAGCTCTATCTCCGCTACCATAATAACGAAAAGGAGTACTATAAAGGTCTTTCCGGATCGGAGAACAACCTATTCAAAAAGATCATCTACTCCATTGAATCTTTAAAATATACAGGATACCAGAAAAAACTTTTAAAGAAATTTGAAGCTGTATTCTGTCTGTCTGAAAAAGAATATCATGAAGTCGAATCCTATTCAAAGAATGCACACCTGATTCATATCTTTCACGGTAATGAATCGGTAAAGGAACTGGATCAAAAAGGAAAGTATTTTCTATTTCATGGAGATCTCACCACTGCTGACAATAAAAGAGCATTAAATGAGACTATCGGTTTATTTAAAACGCTACCGCAATATCAACTGGTTGTTGCCTCCGATCGTGCCAGTGAAGATATTAAAAACAAAATCTCAGCAGTGGAAAATATCAGCCTCACTCCTATTCAAACCACGGAGAACCTTTATCGTCTTCTGGAAGGTGCTCATGCCAATATTTTAATTTCTTACCAGAATTCAGGAACAAAAGTGAAGCTTTTCAATACGCTTTACAACAGCCGTTTCGTGATTATTAACGGGAATATTACAGATGATCCGGTTTTAACAAATTTATGCCTGTATGGCGATGATATAAGCCAAATCCGTCAGCAGATTATCACCTCAGCTGGAAAGGACTATCATGACACTGAAAAAAGAAAGAATATTTTAGAAGCAAGTCACTCCGATAAAGCTAAAGCAGACGAAATAGTAATGCTAATTTTTAAAAATTAACCCTTTCCACCACTTTCTGGATATTAAATTCTTCAAGACAGGCCCAGTCACCTCTGTAACATTCCTTATCTCCAAAGACAGAACATGGTCTGCAGCTCAGGTCTTTTACCTGAACAACATCTTCCTCACTTTGTCCAAATCCCAGAAATCCGGCGTAAGGATGGGTAGCTCCCCAGATAGAAATACATCGGGTTCCCACAAGACTTGCAAGGTGCATATTGGCCGAATCCATAGATATCATCAGTTCCAGTCCGGCAATATAATTGAGCTCTTCCGTAAGATTTAACTTTCCGGCAAGGTTTTTTGTATTAGGAATCTCTGCTTCCCACTTTTCAAGAGTTTCCGTTTCTTTTTTACCTCCTCCAAAGAAATACACCGTATGTTTCTGAGCAAGAATTCTTACCAGCTCATACGATTTTGCCAAAGGAAGCATTTTCCCTTTATGCTGGGCAAAAGGGGCAAAACCAATCCCTGATTTTTGCGCAGAAACCGGTCTTAATTGATGAGAGAGTTCAACGTTGAAGCCCATTTCACGGAAAACATCTGCATAACGTTCCACTGTTTTTTTCAGCTGTACCTTTTCCAGATTCCAGATATCCGTAAGATGCTCTTTTTCTTCTTTGCCTTTATTAATTTTAAAGACCTTGAGGCCTTTCCTTCTGTATATTCTGTCTAAAACCTTGGTTCGGATTACATCATGGAGGTTGGCAATACAATCAGGATTAAATTCACGGATCAGTTCGTTACTCAGTTTTCTCAATCCAAAAAGACCTTTGTAATCATCCAGATCGATCCCTTTAAAAGTTACATTAGGAATTCCTGCAAACAGCGCCGCAAAATTTTTCCTGGAAACCATAATAATTTCCACGCCGGGATTCTGTTCCAGAAATTCTCTGAAAACAGGTACGGTCATCGCAACATCTCCGAATGCGGAAAAACGATATGCTAAAATTCTGCTCACGATTATGATTTCAGTTGATAAGCAACTGCATAAAACTTGATCTGCTTGGTCATCGCCATCAATCCGTTGGCTCTGGAAGGTGAAAGAAATTCCTGTAATCCTATTTCTGCAATAAAATCAAAATCAGAATCCAGAATTTCCTGAGTGGAATGCCCACTGTAAATACTTACTAAAAGAGAAACGATCCCTTTGGGTAAAATACCATCAGAATCAGCATTAAAGAAAAGTTTCCCATCTTTGAATTCAGCATCAATCCAAACTTTGCTCTGACAGCCTTTAATCAGATTTTCTTCTGTTTTCTTATCTTCCGGTAAGCCTTTCAGTTCTTTTCCAAGATCAATGATGTACTCATACTTTTGCTCCCAATCGTCAAGAAAAGCGAATTCGTCTATTATTTCCTGCTGTTTTTCTTTAATGGTCATTTTAAATCAAATTTCTTTTGCAAAGATAACCAATTTTGTAAAATTTATTTACGTGACGCTTTTTCAAAAAGCTGAAGAATTTTCGTCTCTTCATTCTCCCAGCAAAATACGTCTGCTGCCTTATTTAATTCGCTCTGATAATACTGTCTTCCATTCTGAAGAACAAGATTAATTGCTTTTTCAATGGTTTCAGGCTGGTGATCCGGAATAATTTCTCCTACATCAAACTGATTTTTTATCCTTTGCATTTCCGGGAAATTAATCATGACCAGTGGCACTCTCGACTGGATATAATCGCAAACTTTATTAGGAAGTGAATAATAGTAGCTTACTCCGTTATTTTCTTCAAGACTGAATCCTGCATCAGCCGTTTTGGTGATTTCCCTGAGATTTTCAGGTTTCAGTTTACCCAGGAAAAATACTTTATCCTGAAGCTTTTCCTGAATAACAAGTTCCTCGTAATCTTTTTTCTTGGGACCATCCCCTGCAATTTTCAGAACAGCATCTTTAATATGATGCATGGCCACAATCATTTTTTCAATTCCCCTGGACTGATTAATCGCTCCCTGATACAAAATAATTTTAGGATGATTTTCAGGAATTTCCGGTACAGAAAGAATTTTTCTGGGAATATTTCTGACCACAACCGGATTGACATTATATTGTTCATGGAACCATTCAGCATAGCTTTCACTTTCTGTCATCATCAGTTCCATATGGGGAACCAGCTTTCTTTCCAGTACTCTCCAGAATTTCTGAGAAAATCTGTTCTGAACGGATGGCATTTCCGTGAAAATTTCATGGCTGTCAAACACCAAAGGAATGTTCAGTTTTCTGGCAATGAGATAATTTGGCAGAAGTGCATCAATATCATTGGCATGGAGAATCGTATCTTTGTCCGCTTTTTTCTTCAGTTCTTTGTATAATTTCCAGTTGAATTCAAAATAAGCGGTCTTTAAGCTTTTAGACTTCAATCCTATTCTGGAAAAGGGATAAGGACGTTCCATTTTTTCATTTCCTTCCCAGTCGTTACCAATCAGGTCTATGGAATATCCGTTATCAAAAAGGGTTTTGCACACCTTCTCTATCCGTTGGTCAGTATACAGATTACTAAAAGCAGAAGTAATAATTTTTTTCCTCATCAATCTTTCTTGTCTAGGATTAAATAATAGATTTGAATGAAACAAATAAGCCCGTTTGGTATGATAACCGGCCAAAGCATTCCATTAAAGATACCATAAATGACAAAACAAATACAGCCAATCATGTTAACCACTCTGATTTTTTTTACATCTTTCAGTATGAAACTCAATACGATAAAAAGAGAAGCAGAATAGCCAATGTAAGTGGTAAGTTCAGGATTCATGGGGAAAATTTAAGGTTACAAACTTAATCATTTTCAATAAGATAATAAATTTTTTTCTGCCATAAAGTCATTAATTGATTTTTGGTAAAATATTTGTAATTTAGATAATGAATAAAAGGTAATGTTGCCTTTGTTCTAATGAGATATATTATGGATTATAAGTTTTCACAAGGTTTGAGCCAGGTGTTCAAACAAAGCAAAAGCGAAGCTAAAAGGCTGAAAAGTGAATTTCTTAATACAGAACATCTACTTTTAGGTATTATAAAAACGGAAAACTCTGCAAAAGAAATCCTTCAAAACCTTAATGCGGATTTAACACAAATCAGAAGAAAAATTGAAACTCTAAATACAGCAAGTCTTAATCCTATTTCTGAGGAGGTTACCAATATTTCTTTCACTAAGATGGCAGATCATGCGATCAAACGTGCAGAGTTAGAATGCCGACAGTATAAAAGCAATGAAATTAATACCGTTCACCTGCTTTTAGGTATTCTTTATAAATATGAGGACCCTACTTCAAATATTCTGGGAGCTTATGACATCGACTACGAAGGAGTTTCAAGAGAGTACCAGACTATGCTTAAAAATTCGGGCCAGTCTCCACAGATGAGTGCTTACGATGATGATGATGAGAGAGAGGAATTTGAGCAAATGAGAAAACCTACAGGAAATCTAGGTTCTGCAAAAAGTAAAACCCCTACATTGGACAACTTTGGTAGAGACCTTACTTCTTTGGCCAGAGACGGAAAACTGGACCCTGTGATCGGGCGTGAAAAAGAAATTGAGAGAGTTTCTCAGATCTTATCGCGTAGAAAGAAAAACAACCCACTCCTTATCGGGGAGCCTGGAGTTGGTAAATCTGCCATCGCTGAAGGTTTAGCATTAAGAATTCAACAGAAAAAAGTGTCGAGAGTTCTTTACGGAAAACGTGTGATCACTTTAGACCTGGCAAGTTTAGTTGCCGGAACTAAGTACCGTGGTCAGTTTGAGGAAAGAATGAAGGCCATCATGACCGAACTGGAGAAAAACAGGGATGTCATCTTATTTATCGATGAGCTTCATACCATTGTAGGAGCTGGAAGTTCTACCGGAAGTTTAGATGCTTCCAATATGTTCAAACCGGCTTTGGCAAGAGGTGAGATTCAATGCATCGGGGCAACTACTCTGGATGAGTACCGTCAGTACATTGAAAAAGACGGAGCTTTAGAAAGAAGATTCCAGAAAGTAATGGTGGAACCGACTTCTATTGATGAAACCATTCAGATTCTGAACCAGATCAAAGATAAGTATGAAGAGCATCACAATGTCATTTATACACCTGAAGCGATTGCGGCGTGTGTCAATTTGACATCAAGATATATAACAGACCGTTTCTTGCCGGACAAAGCAATTGATGCAATGGACGAAGCCGGATCCCGTGTTTATATCAAAAACATGAAAGTTCCTACTGAAATCATTGATTTTGAAAAGAAAATCGAAGATATCAAGGAACTGAAACAGAAGGCTGTAAAAGCGCAGGACTACCTTGAAGCAAGAAAACTGAAAGATGAAGAAGAACGTCTTCAGATGGAACTTAACTCGGCTCAGGAAAAATGGGATAAAGATGTAAAAGAGAAAAAAGAAACCGTAACAGAAGAAAATGTAGCGGAAGTGGTTTCTATGATGAGCGGAGTTCCTGTAACGAAAGTTGGTAAGAACGAGCTTGATAAATTGGCCCAAATGGATGAGAAGCTTAATGGAAAAGTAATCGGCCAGGAAGATGCTGTGAAGAAAGTAGTGAAAGCTATTCAGAGAAACAGAGCAGGTCTTAAAGATCCTAACCGCCCTATCGGTACCTTTATTTTCCTTGGAACAACCGGGGTTGGTAAAACCGAATTGGCGAAGGTAATGGCAAGAGAACTATTCGAATCCGATGAATCTCTGATCAGAATTGACATGAGTGAATACATGGAGAAATTCGCGGTTTCGAGATTGGTTGGTGCGCCTCCGGGATACGTTGGATACGAAGAAGGTGGTCAGCTGACAGAAGCGGTAAGAAGAAAGCCTTACGCAGTAGTTCTTTTGGATGAGATTGAAAAAGCTCACCCGGATGTATTCAATATTCTGTTGCAGATTTTGGATGAAGGACACGTTACAGACA
Source organism: Chryseobacterium sp. CS3K3.1 (assembly GCF_059515165.1). Lineage (NCBI taxonomy): Bacteria > Pseudomonadati > Bacteroidota > Flavobacteriia > Flavobacteriales > Weeksellaceae > Chryseobacterium > Chryseobacterium sp. CS3K3.1. Next base: position 483,369 of record NZ_JCAKRV010000001.1, read on the forward strand.
GCTTAGGAAGAAAAATTGATTTTAGAAATACCATCATTATTCTGACTTCAAATATCGGAACAAGAGATCTTAAAGACTTTGGAGACGGTGTAGGATTCGGAACTTCTGCGAAGAAAACCACTTCAGACTCTAGAGCGAGAAGTACCATTGAAAATGCCCTTAAGAAAGCATTTGCACCGGAATTCTTAAACAGAATTGATGATATTGTGATCTTCAACTCTCTTGTACAGGATGATATCAAGAAAATCATTGATATTGAACTGAACAAACTTTATGGCAGACTTGAAAAATTAGGATATAAAGTTGATCTTACTGAAGAAGCGAAAGACTTTATTTCTGAAAAAGGATGGGATAAAGATTTCGGAGCAAGACCATTGAAACGTGCGATCCAGAAGTATATTGAAGACTTATTGGCAGAAATGCTGGTAAACAAGCAATTGAGCGAAGGAGAAACCGTAGTTCTTGATCTTAATGAAGCAAAAGACGGATTGATCGGGAAAACACAGAAAGCGAAAAAATCGGCTGAAAAGTCTTCTCAATCTTAATTAAATAAATAATTTAATTTCAAATAAAAAATCTCCGGGAAGTTTCCCGGGGATTTTTGTTTTATAGGCTTGGCTGAAGCCGGATGAATTTTATTTTCTGACTAAACGGGCTAAAGCCCTTTCCTATTGATGAATGAACCCTTAAAGTCCCACCACAAAACCAATAGTCGGAATCAGACCGCTGGAAAATACACTGGAGTTCTGTTTCCAAAGCACATTGTACATTAAACCCAGCTGCATGAAGGAATTGTTTCCGATCCGCTGCATATATCCTCCTCCAAGGTATAATGCATTCTCTTCCGTATTGTATTTATAGTCGTAATATTTATCTTTGTAATCAACAAAATAATGCTGATAGTTGGCTCCCACATAAAATGATCTGGCAAAATAATAATTGACAAAAGGACCTACTCCAAACATAGTAGATTTATAGTAATCAGAAGTCTGCCACGAAACACTTCCTACCACACCTCCTTCAAAATCATCTGTAAACCTGTATCCTACTCTTGGTGAAGCCGACAGATTAAAGGCACTGTTGCTTCCAAATCCTAATCCAATGCCTCCTCCAAAAGTCCACTTGCTGTTTTCCTGTACAGGTGCTCCTACTGAAATTTGGGAAAAAACTGATCCTGAAGCTATCAGCATCATAGAGATAATAAACTTTTTCATATGTTATATTTTTGATCTTACAATTATATTCACATCTGTTTCCGTCTGCAGATGGGTTGATAAAATGGCAGCATAAAGCTCTATCGTTTTTATCAATGTTTAAAATTATGGTTTTTTTACGAATTTTTTAATTGTATTTTTGCCGCATCAAACTAAGAACTCCCGTTAAGAGTTTCGTAAAATTGAATACAATGAAAGTAGTAGTAGGCCTCTCCGGAGGTGTAGATTCTAGTGTTACAGCGTATTTGCTGCAGCAGCAAGGCCATGAGGTAGTGGCTTTATTTATGAGAAACTGGAACGATGCTTCCGTAACACTTGAAGATGAATGTCCCTGGATTGAGGACAGTAACGATGCCCTTATGGTAGCACAAAAGCTTGGAATTCCTTTCCAGGTGATAGACATGAGTGAACTTTACAAAGAGCGTATCGTTGACTATATGTTTGCCGAATACGAAAAAGGCAGAACTCCCAACCCTGATGTATTATGTAACAGAGAAGTAAAATTCGATGTGTTTATGAAGACTGCCATGTCTTTGGGTGCCGATAAAGTTGCTACAGGACATTATGCAAGGGTAAATTCTACTTTTGATGAAAACGGTAAAGAAATCTTTCATCTTCTGGCCGGAAAAGACAATAATAAGGATCAGTCTTACTTCCTTTGCCAGCTAAGTCAGGATCAGCTTTCAAAAGCGTTATTCCCAATTGGAGAACTTACAAAGCCTCAGGTAAGAGAAATTGCAAAAGAAATCGGACTGGTAACGGCAGATAAAAAAGATTCTCAGGGATTATGTTTTATCGGAAAAGTAAGTCTTCCCCAGTTTTTACAACAGCAATTGAAACCTAATGAAGGGGAAATCGTAGAAATTTTCAAAGATTCTCCTCTATTTTCGGAAGAAAAACCTGAATTCTCATCCAAAGAAGAAGAACTTGAATTTTTATCAAGAAAAATCAATTATAAAAAATCTGACGGAAAAGTAATCGGGAAACATCAGGGAGCCCAGTTTTTCACAATCGGACAAAGTAAAGGACTTGGTATAGGCGGCCATAAAGAAAGCTGTTTTATCATCTCCAGAGATATGGAAAACAACATCCTTTTCGTAGGAGAAGGAAGCCATTTCCCGGGTCTTCACAAAAAAGCTTTGAAAATAGACAATTCTGAACTGCACTGGGTGCGAGAGGATTTGAGACTTCAGAACGGAGGATCTATGGAAGTAATGGCCAGATTCAGATACAGACAGCCTTTGCAGAAAGCAACCCTGTATCAGTTTGAGAATGCTTTTTATATTGAATTTGACGAACTTCAGTCTGCTATTGCTGAGGGACAATTTGCATCATGGTATATCGATGAGGAATTGATCGGCAGCGGTGTGATTTCGTAAGAGTTTCGGGATTCGGGGTACGGGATTTCGGGATATAAGCTCCTGAATAAAAGAGGTTTTAAGTATATTGGGATTGTTTTTTTAAAGAAAATATTTTTTTGAAATTTTTCTGTAACGTTTTTTAAGTTGTCATACTTACTCAGTAAATAACAATAAAAAAATATTACTATGAAAACATCTTCAAAAAACCAGTACGCTTATGTAAACAATATTCTGATTGCGGTTGTATCCTCTATTTTCGGTTATAATCTTTATCAGGCCATTGTACATCCGGAAAACTCCAATATTGCGATCAGTCTTATTTTGGTAGTCCTGACTTCCGTTATGGTTCGGAAATATGGCTATCAGCCCGTAAAAGAAGAAAAGAAAAATATTTAATATCAACAGTACATGATAAAGCCCGGAACATTTTTGTTTCGGGTTTGTTTTTAATAATAAGTTTTACTTTATCTTTTCATTGATATAACCTGAGATAAAAATCAATGTAACAATACATTCTGAGATTAAGATCATAACAAGAAACCCAACAGGTTTTCCCAACAAGAACCCTCTGATAAGTTTGATAATTCCCAATAATAAAATAAATCCCGCAAAATAAAGCGTTTTACTCGAAATAGCTATTTTCAAATACTTTAGAATAAAAAGCGAAGCATAAAATCCGAGGATCAGGATGAGATAGAACCTCAGAAAGTCAGGTCCTTTAAGAATAATCGGATTAAATGTCTGATGGACTGCCATAAGCCACATAAAGCCTGTCACAACCGGAACTGAATAAATGATGAGTTTTTTCATAATGATGAGTTTTATTATCCTCCGCATCCCCCACATCCACCGCAGCCTCCTCCACAACCACCTCCGCCGCTGCAGCTTGATCCGCCACAACTTCCTCCGTCATTATTTTGTTTATCTTTTCTGTTAGGGTCAGAAACCTCCTGATCTCCTATGATTGAAACGATCGTTCCCAGAATAAAAATAATCCCAAATACAACTGCAGTAACTATTAACCCTGAAAAGTTATCTCCTTCTGTACACGAAAATAAAAGCAATAACACCAATATGGGAGCAAAGAAGGCCATTTTTCTAAGCCATGATTGCAATGTTGACTTTTTCTTACGCTCTCTCCAGATTTCTTCGGGTGCTTCTTGCCGGAAAATCTGCCGATAACCTGTTAAAGTATCTTCAAACCAGTTCTGATGTCTTTCTTTTTCCGCATAACCACCTTTGGATGGATGATGATGAAGTGGCCTTTTTAAGATGTGAGGACAGAATTCTTCCCAATAATTTTGGGTGTAGATCAGGTGCATATGCCAAACTTTGTCAACGATGTTACTGGGAGAAGCTCCATGAGGAAGAACACAGCAGAGATACACGAACCTTTTGTATTCTTCAATTGCTTTTCTGGCGAAATCAAGACTCCAGCGTTCTTCTTTGGCAAGTTTTTTTGAGAAAGGGAACTCGACACCGGTAGCATCCAGAGAAAATTCCTGTATCCTGTTCCAAAGGGACTCATCTTGTAATAGCATTTTTGTTTCCATTGTTTTGATTTTTTTTCTATTCAAATATCAATGGATTATATAATATAAAAGTCTTTCAAAAATCTTTTTTGGTTTGATAAAAGTCTTAAATTAGTCTTACAAATACACACCATGAAAAAGGAAGATATCCTGCATCTTGAGAAACTCATGAATTTCTTAAGCCGGCAATTTTTAAAGAAAAACCATTGGGAAGATGTTACCAAAACCGAATGGTCTTATATAAGCGCAGAACTGAATGAGCTGATTATCAATGATCATTCAGAAAAACAGATCAAAAAAGAGCCAGATCTTCTGGGAACGAATTATCTGTATGAGCATCTGATCATCAATAAACTGAAAAAATTTAAACAGAATGAAAATGCTGTTTTAAGCAGACCCAACCTTGCTAAACTGAGTCTAATCGTCAAAGTTTTAGGGTATTCCAATTATATAGATTTCATCAATTCAAATACGGAGGCATTCAATTTTAATGATCTGAGGATTGATATGAATAATGCCAATATGAATACCGCACTTTTAGACCGTTTAGTAGGATGCTGGTATTCTTATAACAGAAATCTACCCGATAATCCTTTAATGGCAAAAGAAGACCGTATATGGCGCTCTGCGATGGAAATTTACAAGTCTGAAACCACCGGAGAATATTTTATTGAAAGGAGCGGTGGTGATCATCACAAATATTTCGGAAAGGTGACAGCCTATTCTGATTATGTTTTCATCATCATGAACAGCAATACGTTTATCCGTCAGAGGCATTTCATTTCAAGGATAAAGGATATTAAAGAAAAACTTAAGAACCCGGACTATAAACTCCACGAAATCCATTTCATAAGCACCTGCATTAGCTTCAATCAGGAGCCGATTGCTTTGTTTGAAATCTTCAGAAAAGCGGACAGAAAAACCTTTATTTCTGATTCTATCAGCTTTCCCATTGACAGTGATGAAATACCTGAATCAATTGTTAAACAGCTTGAAGACACCGAATCTAATAGAATAGATTACAGATAGTTAAAAGAGATAAAAAAATTATCGGATACAAAAAACTCAATAATAAACATCATCATCAATCTTTATATCATGGTCAGGGAATAAGACTGTTTCGGGTCTATTGTATTTCTCTTATGCCAGGAATATATTTAAACCTTAAAAATCAATTCATTACCGCAATAATTCTCTAACTTGATGGTTTTAAATATGAACCCCTCAATCGTCTTGCTATGGAATATTATGAATTGTATGAAGTTTTGAAAAATCATTTTGATTCCGGAAAAGGCAGGGTTGAAATTAAAGAATTGAATGTAACCATTGAATCAATTCCTTTTGAATCCAAGGTTTGTGACCTGCTTTATGGCTCAGAAAATCAGCATTGCAACAAACATCAGCAAACGCTCGAAATCAACAAAAATGCTTATCTCTTGTACGACCAACCCGCTGTAGATATCAAAGATTTTGAAATTGAATGCAATAAAAGATTTGAATATCATATCCTGAAGCGGGCAGATATAGAAACAACCGAAGGAGCTTTGTTTTTTTTCCATGGACTGAACGAAAAGAAATGGGATAAATACCTGCCATGGGCGTATGAACTGGCTCAAAGAACACAAAAGGCCATCATTTTATTTCCTATTGCATTTCATATGGATCGTGCAGAACCTATCTGGAGTGACCGCCATCATATGATGGAAGTGGTTAGTTTCAGGAAGAGAAAGTATCCGGAAAACATGAATTACTCTTATGTGAATGCTGCCATAAGTTCCAGACTCGAAGCGCATCCGCAAAGAATTTTCTGGTCCGGCCTCCAAACCTATTCTGATATCACAGAAGTGGTAAAGGACATTAAAAAGGGTAAAATCAAGGGTATTTCTCCAAAAGCAAATCTGGATTTATTTGGCTATTCTATAGGATCATTTCTTGCGTTAATTATCAAAATGGCTGATCCTCATTATTATTTTACCCGATCAAAAGTGTTTTGCTTTTGTGGTGGAATGACGATCGACAGAATGTTTCCAATTTCCAAATACATCATGGATACTCAGGCCACTGTGAAAATGCAGTCTGTTTTTACGGAATTGCTGAGCTCGGATTTTAAATCGGATCCACGTCTGAAACATTATCAGAATGAAGATTTACATCCACAGGAAAGCTGGTTCAAAAAAATGCTACGCTACAATTATTTCCAGAAGGAAAGAGAGGAAAGAATTCAGGAAATCCAATCTCAGATCAAAGCCTATGTCTTGGAAAAAGACAGTGTAGCACCTCCGATAGAAGCTTTAAACACACTGCAGGGCGGCTACAGGAATATTAAAGTCGATATTGAAATCAAAGATTTCCCGTTTGAATATTCTCATATGGTTCCATTTCCGCTTACCCACAAGCATTCAAAACAAGTTACCGAAGCATTTCACCAGTTTGTACAATCTGCCAGTGATTTCTACAATACCTGATGATCAATTTTTCAGGGATAAAATAGAGAAAGAAATAGTTTAAAAATAAATAGTATAAGATCCATGGTGTTTGTTTTTGTTTAATTTTTGTCAACTGACCAGCCAGTCTTTGAAGTCTTTCACGCGGTCTCTGCTGACCGTTATTTCCTCTTCAGGCTGAAACTCAAGGTCCACTTTATAGTAAGGCGAAGTATGGATATTTTTGATATAATCCGAACTGATAATAAACTGCCTGTTCACCCGGAAAAACTTTTTCGTATCCAATACATCTTCCAGCTCATCAAGTGTAAAATCTGACGGATAGGTACGGTCTTCCGTCTGAAGATAAACGATTTTATTCTCACTGAAAAAGCAGCTTATTTCGTGAGTCTGAATAATCTTAAGGTTGTATCCTATTTTCACCAGCACTCTGGAAAGGGTAGATTTTTCTTTTCTGATCAGCTGTTTGATATCTAGAGAACCGTTGGTATCGCTGGCAGGAATGAAGGATTTAAATTTCTCCACGGCTCCTTCCAGGTCTTCATCAAGAATGGGTTTTAAAAGATAATCAATGCTGTTCAGCTTAAAGGCTTTCAGGGTGTACTGATCAAATGCTGTCGTATAAATAATGAAACCTTTGGTAGGTGCTTTTTCAAAAATATCAAAAGACAGTCCGTCACCCAAAACAATATCGGAAAAGATCAGCTGCGGATGCTCGTTTTCAGAAAACCAGGCAACTCCTTCTTCCACCGATTCTATTTTGGCAACTATCTCTATTTCAGGAAAATTATTCAACATTCTCTCTAATTTCCTTGAAGCAGGTTTTTCGTCTTCTATGATGACAGTTTTGATCATTGATCTTTAATTTTAGTTTTCAGATTATTGGGAAATAAAGGTAGATAAAAGCAGACAAATTTTAATAATCTATTCGCTTTTTCTCTTTTTTAAGTTCTTTTTCAATCATATTCTTTTCCCATTCGGAATCAAAAAGAAACAGTTTTGCAGCTTTTACGAGGATAATAAATCCCCAGATTCCAAGGATGGTATATCGGTCAAACCAATGAAAATTAATCATCTTTTCGCCAAAAATATCATCAGGAATGATCAGAACGGCAAATAAGGCAAATATAAAAAGGCTTTTATAGAATTTTCTGATGCTGTTGGTTCTTGTGTGGGCAGTTTCGTAATCCATGATCTTATAAGTTTTTAAGTTATTGTTTATAGTGTTTTTATTTTCTGTTTTTCATCCTTCTCCATCAGTTCTTTTATTTTTCTTTCTTCCCAGCTTTTACCAATCCCGAATACGCTTATGGCATGAAATGCAATTCCTACTCCCCATCCCAGTGCAGGCCATAGAAACCATAAATATCCGGGAGCAGTTACAATGTTCAGTATTGCTAAAAAAGGAATAATGATACAGTACGAGGTAAGGTTTCCATAAAATTCTTTCAGGTCTTTCACTCGTCTTGAAGCTTTTCTGTAAGCAATTGTTTCTTTGTCAGGTAAAATTTCCATAATGATTTGTTTTAAAGGTTGATTTGTTTTTTCTTGAATCAAAGGTAGCTCAGGAAAGTGCCACGAATCAATTTTATGTGACCGAATGGTAGATTATACTGTCTGAACTGTAAAAACCTGCCATTAATAGATAAAAGGGATCAATTTTTTGGTGCTTTTTCTGTATTCAATATATTCATCCCCAAACTGTTCTATCAGCGTCTGTTCTTCAATCTTAATCCTGTAGGCAAAGGCTAAAAACGGAGGAACAAAAGCAAAAATCAATGAAAGCCAGTTATTTAAATACAAACCTAGGCCCAGAGAAGTCAGCAGCGAAAAAGCATAGGAAGGATGTCTCAGATATTTATAAAATCCTTCTTTTTTGATTTTATGATCCTGTCTGATGGTTACATCTACTGTAAAATATTTCCCTAATGATCTGATGATGATGTATCTGACAATAATCCCGATAAGGATAAAAAGTTCACCCAGATATGCAATCCAAATTCCATTAACTATAGGAAAATGAGTGTTGTAAAAAATAAATACTGAACTTGCAATAGAAAATGGAATGGCGAGCCATAGGATATTCAGAGTTGATTTATCCTTGTTCTTTTGATCTTCTTTGCCGGATTTCAACATGTTCTTGTAAAGGAATTCCGTGAGAAACCAGGCGGCCATTGAAATGTAGAATAGAATTGATAAAGTATTCATTTTTCAGAAGGTTTTTAAGATTAAGCGCTATTTCTTTTAGTGATCTTTCTGTTTATCCATTAGTTCTTTGATCTTCTTATCTTCCCATTTCCTGATAAAATTAACCTGCGGCAGAAAAACGGTCACCGCGTGAGCTGCAAGCCCTATTCCCCAGAAAGTTGCCGTAAAAAAATTTTTAAACTGAAAATAGCTTTCACCAGGCTTCAGGTGCATACAATTATAGACAACAATCAGAGCATTCACTGCGATATAAGCGAATACATGTCCGTAAAACCCGCGCAGTCTTTCTACCTGTCTTCTTGCCCGTTGATATTCAATATTGTTTTCGTCAAATCTTCCCATGGTTCTATTTTTTTTGTTTGTTCATAATTTCACGAATCTTCTTTTCCTGCCATGATTCTCCTACTCCAAACACCTGAAATGCATGGGAAGCAACGCCTATTCCCCATCCAAGTACGGGAAACCAGAACCAGTGATTTCTGCTGCTTGTAAAAAGATTGATAAAGATTAAAAAGGCGCTTACGGTACAGTAAGAAATAAGGTTCATATAAAAACTCTTAATCTCTTTTACTCTCTTTTGTGCCCTTTGGTAAGCGGCAGAATCATCTTCAGGTTTTGATGTAGAAATATGCGGTTTAGCCATCAGCATCGGAAGTTTTACTTTAAAATGATCTTCGGATTTTTCAATGAAGACATTTCGCTCTGTAATAAGGGAATAGCGCTGTACAATATTAGCTAGACCAATTCCTGAGCTTTCTTTGATCTGCTCCCTTACCTGAAGATTATTTTCAATACAAAGGGTATTTCCGTCTGAAAAAATTCTGATGACCAAAGGTTTTGATGACGTTGCAAAATTATGCTTGATACAGTTCTCCAACAAGAGCTGCAAAGCCAGTGGAACTACATATTTTTGATAATCCTCTTGAGCAACATCAAAAGTAAAATCTACACTGTCTTCAAACCTTGTTTTTAAAAGTTCGCAATAGGTTCTGGCAAATTCTATTTCATCTTCCACCGTTACCAGCTCTTTATCTTTTTGTTCAAGTACATACCGGTAAATCTTTGACATTGAAGCGGTAAACTTTTGCGCCTGTCTTGGATTTTCATCAATCAGAGAGCTTAAAACGTTCAGGGAATTGAAAAGGAAATGCGGATCCAGCTGGTTTTTTAAACTTTCAAACTGGGCATTGGCGGATTTGGCGATCAGCTTCTGCTCCACCACTTCTTTTTTGGAAGTTTTCTTCAGTTCTTCCATAAAACCTTTCGCGTGCAGGAAAGCAGAAATCAGAAGGGCAATATTGATCATAAACCAATTGGTTACCCCATATTTAGAGGAAAAGAATACTTCTGTGGTTGCTGTTTTCTGAATCACTACATAGTTCATATAATTACAGAAATACACCAGAATAAAGTTCCCGATGATAATGGAAATAATACTTAAAATAGCTCTCGTTCGGGTAGCTTCGGACCATGGGAATTTTCTGTTGAGAAATTCATTGATAAATCCGTTTCCAAATCCCAGAACAAACGAGTACATGGTGGAAAGGAGCAGCGTAATCAAAAAAGTCTGCAAAGTTTTTTCATCATTAAAAAACAAAAAGAAAAACAATGTAGTTCCCAATGATGTCCAAAGTAAGGTTTTCAAATATTTACGCTTCATGATCTGTTTTCTTGACTCAAAATTAGTTTTTATTAAAGGTATCAAAAATTAATTGTTACCGAAGGGCTGATTTTTCGTTCTGAACGGTACCAAAAAAACCTTCACGAATGAAGGTTGATTGATTTGAAATACAGAGAAAACTACTTTACTTTTTCTGCCGGTAAGCTTAGGAAATAATCGGCTTCTCCTCTTCCCCAGTTAGGATCTAAAGCGGTTTTGGGCTTATATGTTGTAAATTTTGCCTGAGCATCTTTAAATAGTTCCAATCCTTTGGTTTTACTTCCTCCGTACTGTTCGGGAGTAAAATAGACATCTTCTGCTTTGATCAATGCAATTCTTGGATTTGAAGGATCTAATTTTTCTGCAATATTAAGTTCATCAGCAGCTCTTGCCCCATCTGTCATGTAACGCTGGGCAGGATTTACCATCATTCTCAGGGAATAAGACATTTTTCTCAACAGATGAATTTCCGCATTATCTGCTCCGGCAAGATTCTGAGCCATTGAAAGATGCTTCTCAGCCTGATCAGCGATAACATCAAGCTCCTGCATTTTTCCCTCTCTCATCAGGACTCTTCCTTTCTGAATTAAAGAAAAAGCTGCGTAGTATGCCGGAAGCCATTTTGTGCTTTCTTTGCTTCCAATTCTCTGGAAGTCGTTAGACAGAGCCTGGAAATCTTCCGGGGTTTTGCAGGTTTCAATTTTCGCAATTTTTTCAGACATTATTTTATCGTAATCTGCCTGTGCAAAAGCCGTTAAGCTCACCAAAGCTAAAGCAAAACTTAAAAGGTATTTTTTCATGATATTAAATTTTAAAAGTTAGTTATTGTGTGTTCTAAGATATGTTTTTTATAAATTATTATTGATGGCATCATCTGTTTTATCTACTCCAAAGCTTATAAATGCTCCTATGAAAACAAAAGTATTGACTGGCGGAACAATAGCAGAGCTTCTGGAACCATTGGCTGAAAAATTATAGCCATATACATTCTTTGATCCTAAAATATTGCTGATGCTCAATACAAATACAGGAAATGCTTTCGCATCTTTTTTACCGATATTCGGAAGATAATTGACACTGAAATTCAATGCGTTGTAATCCTTAAGTCTTCCTTCATTCCGGATAAAATTTACAGCTTTTCCATCTTTAAATGTAGAGGCAATGTCATAATAAGGCCGTCCTTTGGCGTAAGTATATGATAGATTGACCCCAAGTTTCCATTCCGGAATAAATCTTTTTGCTACTGCTGCAAGGGTATGTTCTGCTGCAAAACTCGGCTGCAGGCTTACCGGATAATTCAGGAAATCTCTTTTGGAATCCAGATAAGAGTAGCTGATCCAGTAATCGATATTTTCAAATGTCTTTTTATTATCTCTCCAGAAAAACTCCAGTCCTTTTGCATATCCGTAACCATCATTATTTAATGCGTTCTGAATCTGCTGATTTTGCTCTTTGTTCTGGGTAATATTGAACGTCTTAATCAACTGGTCATATTTCTTGTAAAATGCCTCAAAACGTAAAGTTCTGCCTTCTGAAGCTCTCTGAACCTGGAAAATATAATGTTGTGATTTCTGAAAACCAAGATTAGCAGGTCCATTGATGTATTTACTTTCAGGATTCTGAAAAAAAATCCCGTAAGCTAACGAAGTGGTCCAGTCTTTTGCAAGGCGGTAGGCAATCGCAAAACGGGGCGCAATATTATCCTTTCCTAAAAATGAAGAATGTTCTGCTCTCACCCCTATTTTTGCTGACAATGCATTGCTGAAGCCAAGGTCTGTTTCCACAAAAGCAGAGGAGATCAGGTCTTTATAATGTTTCTGTACCGCTTCAAAATTCAGATTTTCATCGGTATTATTCAGTTCAATTCCTCCTCTTACGGCACTGATTCTGTTTATCTTTCTTTCAAGAACTGCTTTGAAGTTCACATAGTTTCCGTCAGTGAGAAGCTGGCTTCTGTTGGATTCAATATCATTGGTTTCCTTTGAAAAATGAAGATCCGATCTGTTGTAGGAATAAGAACCTCCAATATTCAAAAGATATTTTCCGAATTTTTGTTTAAAAGAAAGGTTGTGAAATGTATTTTTACCGTTAAGCTTTACCAGGCTGAAATCGGATCCGGATTCAAGACTTTCTGATCTCACGCCCATTTTATTGGAATTGAACATTCCGTAATATTTGAAAAAGCCTCCTGATTTTGTTTTAAATCTGAAATTCAGATCTCCGTTTAGACCTTGCGGAGCTTCAACAAAATCTGTATTAAAATTAAAGACTTTCTGCATCAGGCTTAGCAGAGAATATCCTGCTGTAGCTCCGTAAGAATAGTTTTTATTATCTGATAACTTCTGAAAGCCGGCATTCAGGAAAATAGGTGAAATCCCAACATTATAAGATGTTTCATCCGGAAGATCCACACTTTCCAGCATTAAAGCTCCCGAAAGGGCCTGGCCGTACAATGCAGAATAGCCACCACTTGAGAAGATATTTCCTTTAAAAAGCGAAGTATTGAACTGATCTCTTCCCGCAATTCCCGGAACTGAATTGGAAAAATAATTATTGATAAGACTTCCGTCCATAAAGATTTTAGATTCCGTTCCGGTACCTCCACGGATAAATAGCCCTTCTGTTCCACCTACTTTCTGTACTCCCGGGAGATAAGTCAATGCTGAAGAAATCTGTCCGTCTGCTCCTGCTGTGGTATAAATATCAATGGGAGTGAGTAATGCTGTTGCTCTTTTCTTATCGCTGGCTTCAATAGATCCTGCAGAAACCACCACTGCATCAATCTCACTGATCTGTTCTTTAAGATCAATATTCAAGGTAATATCCTGACTTTCAATAGAAACTGATCTTTCCACATTTTCATATTTCGGGTGGGTAAAAGTAATTGTATGAGCTCCTTTTTCTGAAGTTTCAAAGGTAAAATTACCCTGGGCATCTGTTGTAGCCCCATCATAGGTATCTTTCAGTGTTACATTTACTTCAGCGACTCCTTTGTTTTTGAAGGATACTTTCCCCGATATTTTCACCTGGGAATATCCCATAATGGAAGTGAGAAGAAGAATCAGAAACAGTATGTTTTGTCCTTGTGTTTTCATTTTTATTGTTTTCTGAAATCAAAAATAGCATGAGAAATGCCTTTCTGTAAAAAATATATTACTGAAAGGCATTCTTTTACTCCCGAATGGTAATTAATGAACCGGAATGCAAAAATCCACGATCATTTTTCGTTCCGGATGTTCTTTAAAATTGGAGTGATAGATTTCATAAGGGAAGATTCTTCTCATGGTGTAATTGTTTTCATTCATCCATAAGAACAAAGAAACCCAACATTGTTCAAAATCATCCAATGTCACCTCTCCGCTTCCCACAATGTACTTTCCTCCCTCTAATGTTTCTGGAAAGACTTCCCCGTCCTGCTGCTGAAGTTTTTCATCCAAAAGCATGCAGGCGTGAATCCTGACTTTATCGAGAGGTGTGATTTTACAGCTGTCGTGATAAACAGAGATCATTTTAAGATTCTCCCGAGGAAACAGTTGTTTCTTCTTTGCCCAGTCTATTAAAATGTTGAAAGAAGGTTCTACGCTGGCCATTCCAAGGCTCATTACGGATGCCAGATTCATTTCCGGCATTTCTTTTACTTCGATTTTTAAATTCATTTTAGTCCAGTTTAACAGGTTTTCAATATTGCAAATGTATTGGCTGAAAACCGTATCAACTTGTCCGTTCTTGCTTTGTGTTTGTAAAATCCTGTGAAATTTTTCCGGTGCTGATCTGCGGAATTCTGTTGGAGCGAGACCATAATATTTTTTGAATGTTTTGCAGAAAACAGAATGATTGGAGAAACCAAGGTCCCAATAGATCTCCTTGATGTCCATATTTTTATGAACCGCCAGATGAAGGGCACTTTTCTCTATTTTCTTTCTGATGATATAATTCTGAAGGGTCTCTCCTGTAACCAGCTTAAAGATTCTGTGAAAATGAAACGGAGAATAAGCGCTTACCTCTGAAACTTTTTCCAAAGAAAGATCTGCATCAATATGGTTATCAATATATTGAATTGTTTTTACAATCCGTTTTTTATACTCTTCCACTTCAAAATTATTAGTTTACAAAGATATTTTTCCGGAATGAAAGTCTGTTGTCTTTTATTGCTATTGTCTGGAGGTCATTTCGCTTTTTTTGTCACGAGATATCTTCTTCAAAACGTTTAAATAAAAGAACATCTTCTTTAATTTTCTGATCTGAAGATGCGATATACCCCTGATACTCTTCATGAATAAAAATTTCTCTTGTAAAGAACTTTTCTTTTTCAATCCTGCATTCGTTATTGATCACTTCAAAAGAATCCAGCGGAAGCATCATCCCTGCTCCATGAGCTTTTATTACAGCTTCCTTTCTTGTCCAATAAGTGAAGAATTCTTTCGTTTTATCTTCAGCATCATGAATTTCCTGAAGCTCTTTGGCCGTCATCTGAAATATAAAATCCTTATGATTGATCTTCGGATCTCTGAATTCAACATCTATTCCCAAAGGATATTCTGCAATAGCACAGACCGCAAGCTCTTTGGAATGCGATATATTAAAATAAATATGATGGTCTTTTAAGTAAGGCTTTTTATTGGGAAGAACTCCTGTTTTTACATCAGAAATATTATAATACGTTTTTAATCCATATTGTAAAAGCACCTTTCCCAGTAAAGAAAGCTGTGCATCCTGCCATCTTCTGTATCTCAGGATATCCTGTCTGATTTCCATAGAAAAAGCAGGCAGATGCCTGTCCAGAAGAGGCTGATGTTTTGTTTCATTGATGAATGTATACAGAATAATCATTTTCTATTTCTTTGCGCCTCCTGGATTTGATTTATAAGTGGCTTTCTATCCACTAAAATAAGCTTTTTTTTACCTCGTTTTAAATACAGTTAGCCTCCACAGCTAAGTTCAGAATTTAAGTATAAAACAGCCTGTATTAAAGCAATCATTTAAACTAAGTTTTTCAAAAAAGAGTGAGATCATAAAGCCTTTTGGAAAATCTTTTTTAAATTTATCGTAAAATCACTATAAATCATTTAAAAAATGAAAGTACAAACATTAGCATTATTGGCGGGATTTGCAGTTTTTGCCGTTTCATGCGGAACCACAAAAACATACTCTGTAAATGCCAAAAGCGGAACACAGACAGGAGGAACGGCGAAGTTTACTCAAAATGGAAATGAAGTAACCATGAAGCTGGATATTACCAACCTTACTCCTGGAATCCATGCGGTACACATTCATGAAAAAGGAGACTGCTCAGCTGCAGACGGAACTTCTACTGGCGGCCACTGGAATCCTTCAAAGAATGATCATGGTAAATGGGGTGCTGAACATTTCCATATGGGAGATATAGGAAACCTGGTTGCTGATCAGAACGGAACGGCGACATTGACTTTCAAGACAGACAAATGGTGTCTGGGCTGTACAGATGAGTCTAAAAACATCATTGGAAAAGGTCTTATTGTACACGCTGCAGCAGATGATTTCCATACCCAGCCTACCGGAAATGCAGGAGGAAGAGTAGGATGTGTAGAAATTAAGTAATCTACTTTATTCAATAAAAAACCGCTAACCAAAAAGATTAGCGGTTTTTTTTATGTTTAGGATTTAGCCCCCATGTCTGATACAATATTCATTGCTTCCTGCAGGTAAAGATCTTTTTTCAGATTCTTGATCCACATTTCAGATTTTTTCTTGAAAGCTTCATCTTTTTTCTCTCTTTCAATTTCACTTGGATACATGATAAACTGAAGGCCGTTCTCAAATTTCGTCAAAGCTTTGAACTTTTCAATCTGAGATTTTCTGTTCTTCATCAGCTCGTTAAACTTCGTAATATTCAAAGTGATATTTTCTTCTTTATCCAGTTTTTCTCTCCATTGAGCGGATTCTAATAACAACTGGTAATTGCTGTTTTTAGCCATTCTGTCTGCACTCGCTTTTTCCAGCGCCTGAATGTTGAAATAGTTCAGTTTCTGGAATTTTGTAGGTGAAATTTTATCCCAGGCCAATGCATAATCATCATAGCGCTCTCCTACTTCAGCATAAGTAAAGAAATTCTTCATCTGAATATCAGAAACGATACCTTTTCTCTGGGTAGATTCTCCTGTTATTCTATAGAATTTCTGGATCGTCAGTTTTAAAGATCCGAAATCATCTTCTGTGTTCAGGAATCTGTTCAGATCCACAAAAGTCTGAACGGTACCTTTTCCGAAAGACTGCGGAGATCCGATGATCATTGCTCTTCCATAATCCTGCATTACACCTGCAAGGATTTCTGAAGCGGAAGCGGAAAGTTCATTTTGCATAATGACAAGCGGACCAGTCCAGATAGGAGCTTCGTTCTTATTTTTAAGCGTCTGTATTTTTCCATTTCCGTCTTTCACCTGAACATAAGGACCAGCTTCCATGAAAAGTCCCATAATATCACCTACTTCAGTTAAAGAGCCTCCGCCATTATTTCTAAGGTCAAGAATAATCCCTTCAATATTCTGAGCTTTAAGTTTAATAATCTCGTTTTTAATGTCATCAGAAGCGTTTCTTCCTTTGGCATTTTCAAAGTCAGCATTAAAACTTGGAAGGTTGATGAAACCGTATTTTTTACCATTTGGAGCATTCACTACAATACTTCTTGCAAATGTATCTTCGATAGCAACTTCTTCACGGATCATCGTTACATCTTTAATGGTACCGTCTTTTTTCTGAACCGTTAAGGTTACCGGAGTTCCTTTTTCACCTCTGATCAAACGTACTGCTTCATCAGAAAGCATTCCCACTACATTTACAGCATCTTCCTTCGGTTTGGATCTTACTTTGAGGATTTTATCACCTTCTGAAAGCTGTTTCGACTTCCATGCCGGTGCTCCAATAGTAAGCGCTCCTAAGTAAAGGTTTCCTTTTTTCTCCTGGATCAAAGCCCCGATACCGATAACTTTTCCGGTAAACTGAGTATCAAAATCTTCTTTATCTTTTGGAGAATAGTAGTTGGTGTGCGGATCAAATACTTCTGTATACGCATTCATATACACGGTAAACCAATCCATTTTCTTTCTCTTTTTGAATCTCGTGAAAGTATCTTTTACAAGGTCTTTTACTTCATCAGTCGCTTTTTTGATCTTCTCGTCCTGAGTAAGTGGCTTAAACTTGATCGTATCTTTCAGTTTGTATTTCTGAACAGAGTCTTTCTTTTCTTTCTGAGCTTCTTCTTTGCTGTTCATCGACTCAACTTCCTGAAGTATGTTGTATTTGATGAATTTTTTCCACTCATTATACTGTTCCTGTTTGTTGGCAGGTACTTTTTTTAATTTGGGCTCAAGAGTAAGCGTTTCATCTTCCTGAAGATTGATGGGCTTGCTGAAGATATCCTGTGTGATTTTATCAATCTCATCTACTCTCTGGTATAGCCTGTCAATCGTAAGCTTATAGAATGTCAGATCACCTTGTCCGATATAGTCATCAAGCTTTGTTTCATGCTTGCTGAATTCATCCATATCAGATTGAAGAAAATATCTTTTTGCCGGATCTACCAATTCGAAATAATGCTTATAAACGTCCTTCGAATAGGCATCATTGATAGATTTCGGGCTATAATGCAGATAAGAAAGTGTGTTTTTTACGCTCACCATTATCGTCTGCATCTTTTCATCGTCATTCTGTGGCGAGTTGAAACAAAACATTAGACTGGTTAATGGAATAAGGAGTAAAAATTTATTCAGTTTGAAATTTTTCCACATAAACTGTCTTTATTTATTAATTTTTTTAAAATAAGTATAATAATTAGTAGCAGTAAGTCTGGTACTGTTACAAATGATCAAATTTAATACCTTATTTACAAATATCGACAGTTTTGACGATTTTTATTTAAAGAGATTGACAAATAATCGAGACAGTGTGAGCCATTTCCTATTATCAGGCTGTTTGATTATAAAATGATACAGATCAGCCTTTTCTCAGGCATATGTGAAGCTTTGTTTTTTTAGTTAAAAACTAAAGAACACATACCACAAAAATCAATTTCATATCATAAAGGCATAAAATATGCAGAGAATTAACCATACAAATTCAAAATATTAAGTCATGAAAAGTTTATTATGGTTAGTAGCAGTCATCTGCATCGTTGTTTGGCTATTGGGAATGCTTGGAGTCGTTCCCGGAATGAGCACAGGTTATTTAATTCACGTTTTACTGGTTATTGCTATTATTGTTATTCTTTATAATATCATTTCCGGTAGAAAACCTCTCGACTAGTTTATTATTTTGTACAACCACTTAACATTAAAACTATCAGGCTTTACAGGTGTTCTTCACAGGATAACAAGAGATTTTCATGGGAAGCACCTGTAAAATTCTGAGTTTGATGAAATAAAGTTCATAGTAAACTTCCTTCATTTTAGTCAGATATTCTGCATCTGATATTTTTCTTTATTGGTGCTTTGATCTTCACTCTCTGAAGCAAAAGCAAAAGGATTTTATTTCTATTTTCACAACAGCCAATCCCAATCTGGTATTTTATGGCGTCTGATTTTTACCTACATTTGATGTGTTGAAAATCTATTTGTTCAATTCTGAAAATGAACAAACTCACTCTATTTAAATAAAAAATTAAAGATAATTTATGGAAAGACCACTTATTCTGGTGACTAATGATGACGGAATTACAGCTCCTGGTATCAGAAATCTTGTCAGTTTTATGAATGAAATCGGAGAAGTAGTGGTTGTAGCCCCCAACTCTCCCCAAAGTGGAAAAGGCCACGCTATTACCATCAACTCTACCCTAAGTTACGAAGAAGTTACCCTGGACGGCCCGCAGACTGATTTTTCCTGCAGCGGAACTCCTGTAGACTGTGTAAAAATGGCTCTTGATAAAATTCTGAAAAGAAGACCGGATATTGTGGTTTCAGGAATCAATCACGGGGCAAATTCTTCTATCAATGTAATTTATTCGGGTACAATGTCTGCTGCGGTAGAAGCTGGTGTGGAAGGAATTCCTGCTATTGGATTCTCATTGCTGGATTTCAGCTGGGAAGCAGATTTTACCCAGGCTAAAGAATTTATTCAGAATATCGTAAGAAGAACATTGGAAAATCCAATGCCAAAAGGAATTGTACTGAATGTCAATATTCCAAAACTCCCGGCGGAAGAAATAAAAGGTGTAAAAGTCTGTAAGCAGGCTCATGCCAAATGGGAAGAAAGCTTTGATGAAAGAATCAATCCACACGGTAAAAAATATTACTGGCTAACAGGTTATTTCAACAATATGGACGATTCTGAAGATGCCGATGAAACGGCATTGGCTAACGGATATATTTCTATTGTTCCGGTAAAGTTTGATCTTACTGCGTATGAATACATGAAAACATTGGAAGAAGTGATGACTTTTGAAGATGTAAAAGAAGTAAAATAACAAGGAAATAATAAAAGCGTGAAATCTGATTTCACGCTTTGCTTTTATATTCTTAAAATAATACTCTATCTTCTTTTCTGAGCTCTTCCAGATAAGCCTTTTTTTCATCTCTGTAGAAAAGGTTCATCGTTTCAAAAGGGATTAACTTCAGGTCTTTATTGACAATATGTACGCATGACTTCTTCACCGCTCGTACATCAAAATCATGAGCATCCATAAAGTTCATGATAATTATTCTGAAAAGGTTATCATAGTCAAGATCCGGAGCACAAACATCCGGCAGACAGCACAGTAACTGATTGACTTTAGGCTGAACTTTATCTACGGAAATTCCGGTACTGAAAATATCCAGCAGCTGCATATGCAATCCTTTATCCTGTTCATAAACAATGGTATTCCTTGATTCATTATTCAGGAGATCTGCAGGATTGATATATCGGGTTAAAGGGATTGTTTCGCCCTGAAGTTTCAGGATATATCCCATAGCCAGCGCATCCGGATTACATGGAACGGGAATAATATCATCAGAATTTAATAAGGGAAACTGATTGATAATTTCCTGTCTTACCTCCGTTAAGGTAATTTTTTCATGAGCAGAATCTTCCCGGTTTCTTCCGGCAATTTCAACCGGCTGGAAGGTAATTCCTCTTACGCATTTCTGTTTCAGGGCAAACTCTATAATTTTTCCTATTTCATCAATATTTTTATCTTTTTGAAGGACAATAACCAGTGTCGTAGAAAGGTTAAGCTCATTGAGTTTTTCCAGTGCTTTCATTCTGACCGCGGTAAGATCCTTCCCTCTGAAATCTTCCAGGACTTCAGGTTTAAATGAATCAAACTGAAGGTAAATTTCAAACTCAGGAGCATACGTCGCCAACTGTTCAGCAAATCCCGGATCATTGGCTATTCTGATTCCGTTGGTGTTCAGCATCAGATGTTTGATCGGTTTTGATTTGGCAATATCCATAATTTTGAAAAACTCCGGATGAATGGTAGGTTCTCCTCCACTGATCTGCACCACGTCCGGTTCCCCTTCATTTTTTACAATAACATCAAACATAGCCTCAATTTCTTCCAGGCTTCTGTGACTTCCATAATGGGGTGAGGACATCGCATAACAGGTTGGGCAGGTCAGATTACAGCGATCAGTCACTTCTACGATAGAAAGACAGCTATGCTGTTCATGATCTACACATAGTCCACAATCATAGGGGCAGCCATATTCCACATCAGTTCCGAAATGGAAGGGCATTTCAGAGGCTTTATTATAGTTTCTTATATTTTTATAATACTGTACATCAGAAGCTATTTTTGTTTTAAAAAATCCATGATCCGGACATCTTTTGGTCATAAAAACAGCTTCATCCTCAATAATGATCTTGGCACCTATCCTTTTAAGACATTCCGGGCAAAGACTGATGGTATAATCGTAATACGTATAATTTCTTACTGGCATAGCAAATTTTTTAAAGTCCTCCGCAAATATAACCGCTGATTAACCCACAGATCAGAAGGGATATAAGCATGGTCTGAATAAATTGTTTCCTGGTGAATTTCCGGTCTCCTTTCCTTTCATAAATAAGTTTTGTAATAAAAGCGACGATGAGGGAAAAAAACAGTGCAGCCAAAATAATTGCACCAATAATCATTATCACTACCCCAGCCAGATTGAGATTCCCTTCTAAAATAGTTAATGTTTTCATCTTGAATATTTTAAATATAAAGATCCGGTATTTTTTATTTTATAAATGTAGTAAATAATTACACAGATACACACCATTTGAATCGTACCCATATTTCCAATGATTTCTACCCTTGGTTTTATAAAATCCAAAAGGAATCTGAATGTAAAATAGCTGAGCATAAACAGCTGAAATATAAAGCCGGAAGGGTATTTTTTACGATTCTGAATATACTTTAATCCAATCCAAAGAAGAATTAAAAAGGCTATTTCATACAAGGCAACAGGGTGTCTGAGATATTGGTCCCCCAAATGCATTCCAAAAACAGAATCAGTAGGAATACCATATGTTTCTTCATCAATACCTGTCAGAAAACATCCTATTCTGCCTATAATCATGGCCAATATCAGGGGAAAAACAATAAGATCTCCCGTACTTTCTTTATGATGTACAATCTTTTTTGCCAGCTCTACTCCCATTAAACCAAAAGCCAGTCCGCCTACAATAGTATTGTTTGACCAGAACTTCCTGAAAGAAAAATTTTCAAATAATGCATAAGGGTTTTCAAAATTACCAATCAGCTTGGAACCTATCAAAGCTCCGGCAGTGGCACCAATTAAAACCGCCGCAGAAGTATTGAAAGAAAGTTTTTCCTTAGCCTTACGTTTCAGATAAAAATAATATCTCATGCCCAGAAACATTCCGGCAGCCTCAAAAAGCGGATGCGCAAGGATCGTTTTGCCGAAAATATGAAATGTTACAGGAAAATCCATTATTTCAAAAATACACTATTTCATATTATTCACTACCTTTATTCTGACAAATAATTACAAAATGCGTATAGAATATGACATAAAACTGGGGTTCAAGGATGTAATGTTCCGCCCTAAGCGTTCTACTTTAAAATCCCGCTCGGAAGTTGATTTACAGAGAGAATTTACCTTTAAACATACCAGGAAAAGATGGACAGGAGTCCCTGTAATTGCAGCCAATATGGATACGGTAGGAACTTTTGAAATGGCAGTGGAGCTGGCCAAGGAGAAAATTATTACCGCGGTTCACAAGCATTATACTCCTGAGGAATGGAGCAAGTTTCTCAACAGCCAGCCTGAAAGTATTCATCAGTATATTGCACTGAGTACCGGAACCGGAAAAGCTGATGAAGAGAAAATAAAACAGATCCTCGATAAGCACCCAAAAATTGAGTTTCTTTGTATAGATGTAGCCAATGGTTATTCTGAGCATTTCGTTGAATTTGTGAAGAAAGCAAGAGCCAATTTCCCGGATAAAATTATTATAGCAGGAAATGTGGTTACCGGAGAAATGGTGGAAGAACTTCTTCTGGTAGGTGCAGATATCATAAAAGTAGGTATTGGCCCTGGATCTGTGTGTACGACCAGAGTAAAAACAGGAGTGGGATATCCTCAACTTTCTGCGATTATAGAATGTGCAGATGCTGCGCACGGTTTGGGGGGACATATCATTGCTGATGGCGGATGTAAGGTTCCCGGTGATGTAGCAAAAGCTTTCGGCGGCGGTGCAGATTTCGTCATGCTGGGCGGGATGTTTGCCGGACATGATGAAAGTGGTGGCGAAATGATTGAAGAAAACGGCAAAAAATATCGCCTTTTCTATGGGATGAGCTCTAAAACAGCCATGGATAAGCATTCCGGAGGTGTGGCTGAATATCGTGCTTCTGAAGGAAAAACAGTAAAGGTGGCCTATAAGGGACCTGTTTCAGAAACCGTAAAGGATATTTTAGGAGGTGTACGGTCTACCTGTACTTATGTAGGTGCTTCAAAGCTTAAAGAACTTTCCAAGAGAACTACTTTTATAAGAGTCCAGGAGCAGGAAAATCAGGTTTTTAAAGACTAAAAATAAAATAAAATAAAAGGCTTTAGATAAATATTCTAAAGCCTTTATTCTTTTGTTCTGATGTATTTTTTATTGAAATATTTTTCAAGCTGATCATTTACATAGTTTTTTTCCTCTTTTAAAGAAGCCATTTCATCCATATATAAAATTCTGGGAACTTCTTTTATTTTATCTACCACAACAGAATCCTGAGACGAGTTTTTAATTATATCAACTCTCTGATTCATCTCTCTTTCATATTCCTTAAGATCTGTAGTCAGAAGCTCCATGACTATATTTTCACCATTGAAATCAATATTAAAATAAGAATATTTCTCAGGGAAAACTTTGAGTTCAGGAAGGAAAATAATGAAAAGAGAAACCCACCAGAACTTTTTAATTTTCTCGAATTTGAAAAAGGCGATTAGTGAAAAACTAATTAAAAAATAGAAGATGATACTTTCAAACTGCCTTGCAATGGAGGTCAGAATATACCCTGTAAATAACAAAGGTATCAATGAAACCAACCAGAATAAAACAGCTTTTTTCAACAGTATCTGAGTAGCGATTTTCCTGAGTTCTTCTTCAAAAACCTTAATAAACAATGGAAGTACTGCGATAACCTTAAGCCCTACATATGCTGTATCAGCACCAAAAAGAGCAATCCTTTTCAACCATTTTACAACACCACTTTCTACCTCTCCCATTCTGTTGAAATTTCCTGGTGCAAGAAAACATACCAGCAGGAAAACGGTTCCCAGGAGTGCCAAAAACAAGTTCTTTTTATTACGTTTCTGATAATAAGATACCAACAGAATTCCCCATACAATCAATGCCAGAATTTCATTGGAACCCATCAGCAGTATGATAAGCGGTAGAGAAAGATAAAACCAGATATTCTCTCCCGTATCTTTATTTTTTATAATAAAATAGTGTAAAATACCCGCTAAAATTACAGGAACGAAATAGATATTTGAACCCGTGATCCAGAAGTAATGCTCAGGCAGGCTTACCAGAAGTATGGTATAAAAGAAAAACAAAAGGAATCCTTTTTTGAGAGATTCTTTCAGAGAATAGTGGAAATATTCTTTCAGGTTTAATGCGGAAATTCCAATAAAGGAAAACATTAAAAAGACAGGATAGATTTTCGGAACAATATTATTACTGTCATAAAAGACGGGATTAAACATATTGATAGAATACCCAAAATATCTTCCTCCCCATGTTGTATAAGTATCTTTAAAACTTTCCAGTAGTCCCACTTTTCTGGTTGTATAGGACCAAAAATAATCATCGGTCTGATATACATTAAAGAAACTAATGTATGCCAGACCGATGAATAGTAAAACGGACAAGAATAAAACTATATTCTGTACTTTTTTCATTTTTTATGTTAACATTCCACCGTCAACGTTTAACGTCTGTCCGGTAATGTATGCAGACATTTCGCTGCCTAAGAATACACATGCATTGGCGATATCTGCAGGCTGACCTCCTCTCTTCATCGGAATTTCTTCTCTCCATCCCTGAACGGTTTTTTCATCCAGAACAGCCGTCATTTCTGTTTCGATAAATCCAGGTGCAATCGCATTACATCTGATATTTCTTGAGCCTAACTCCAGTGCAACAGATTTTGTAAACCCGATCACCCCGGCTTTAGAAGCTGCATAGTTGGCTTGTCCGGCATTACCCTTCACCCCTACTACAGAAGTCATATTAATGATAGATCCTGATCTTGCCTTCATCATCGGCTTAATTACTGCCTTTGTAAGGTTAAAAACTGAATCTAAATTTACTTTGATTACTTGATCCCAATCTTCTTTGGACATTCTCAATAACAGGTTATCTTTTGTAATCCCTGCATTGTTTACCAAAATATCAATCTGCCCGAACTCTGCCATTACTTCCTCCACCAATTTCTGAGCAGCATCATAATCTGATGCGTCAGACTGATATCCTTTAATTTGGGTTACAGAACTTAAAGCTGCTTCTAATTCTTTTGCTTTGTCTACAGAGCCAGCGTAGGTAAATGCTACCTTTGCTCCCTGCTGAGCAAACATTTCAGCAATTCCCTTACCGATTCCTCTTGTAGCTCCGGTAATTAGTGCTACTTTTCCTTCTAATATTTTCATATCTATTGACAATTATTTTTTATAACTCGTTCAGCTAGTGACAGCTGCCTCTTCATGTTTCTACAATTCCTTTCTGAAATTAAACGGTTTGCAAAGATATTATAAAATGTTATTCAACCCATTTAAATTGTCAAAATACTAGCTTTTTTTTGATGAATATCAGGATTTTCATTAAAGTTGAACATAATTATTTTTAAATCTGGTGAAATAAATAAAGTCTGTTTTTTTACTCTTATCCAGTCTTAATACCTCTTTCTGCCAAAAGTATTTATCATAAATAATGTCTTTCAAAGGCTCATTCTGAAAATTGGAAACCCCAAATTTTCCTTCTTTTTTCACGACAATTTCGTTTTCAGCATTTCCGAATGTGATAATATCTTCGTATACAAACGGTACAATTTCTGTTCCCTTCCCATCCAGGATTCCATAAAAGTTGTCTGTATTTCTGCAGACCAAAGGTTTTGAATACTGATTGAGAGGATTAAAATAGTCAACATCTTCATTTTTAATCTCGCTGATATTTTCCAACTCAGATATAGAATGATCTTTTACAGAAAATCTATAATAGCGTTCCTGCTTTCCAATGATAAGATTGTCGGGATAAAAACCGAAAATCTGAACTCCGTCTCCTACAATATTTTTAAGATCTTTATCTAAGAATTGTTCTTCATTTCCTTTTTTAAGGTAAATAAAATCTTTTCCTGAAACAGTAAAACTTTTGATAAAATCGTATTCCTGCGGAAAAATGATGTTACCCTGCAGGTCTATAATGCCGGATTTTTTTGCTTTATCATTATAAACACTGAATAAATTACCTAATAAAGGATTTACGTATTTAAAAGTCTGTGCGTACAGCTTTCCGTCTTTCTTACTGAAAACTGTTGTCTTTCCGTTTTTCGTAAGATAGATATATTCTTTTTTGCCAAAATATTCCGGAGTGATATCGTTAAAAATTTCTTCGGCGATCGTATTGTCTTCCGCATCAATCAAGCCATACTTTCCTGTACTTTTATTTTTAGTAATCAGATAAGGATAAGCATTGATGTTGACAACCTGTTTAGAAAATTTGTGCAGTGTTTGTCCGTTATTACCAATGATTTCACTTTCTCCATTTTCATTAATGATAAGTGCCCTGTCCTCTTCAAAGCTGTAGTCTTCTTTAAATTCCCGGGTGCTGAGCTGTTTTCCGTTAAAGTCATACAGAAACCATTTTTTATCTTTTAAAACAAAAAGCCTGTTCTTCCCTGAAAAACGGATCTTTTCCGAGTAAGGAATGATTTCCTTTCCGTTAAAATCATAAACGGCTTCTGAATTCTGTTTTGATGAAATAATGCATTCTTCACTCCACCACGGTGTATTAAATTCCTGATCGTTCAGAGGAATAAGTTCTTTTCCCTTTTCATCAATAACAGCTGATTTTCTACCATTTCCTTCCTCAGAATAAAGAATAAACCGGTTTTTGAAAACATGCAGAATACTTCCTTTGTAAGGTGATTCAAATGTAATAGTGCCTAAAGAATCCACAATTCCCTGTTTCTTATAATCAGTATCGTAGAATGTTCCATATCCCTCAGAATAAGAACTGATTTCTTTCCCCGTCTTTTTCGACAGGATCACCTTCATATATTGGTTAGTTTGCGCTGTACAGACTACAGAACACAATACAAAAACTAATTTTTTCAAAGAAATTTAAATAGAATTATTGACAATAAGGACGATCTCTCCTTTTAAAGTTTTACTCTTGGAGAACTCAATTAATTCATTGATTGTTCCTCTTTTAGTTTCTTCAAATTTTTTAGAAATCTCACGGCTTAAGCTTACTTTGGTTTCTTCTCCGAAGAATTCTTTGATCTGTTCCAGAGTGGTATTAATCTTATGAGGGCTTTCGTACAAAACGATGGTCTTTTTTTCTTCAGCAAGCTGCTTCAGCTTGGTTTGTCTTCCTTTTTTCTGCGGCAGAAACCCTGCGAACAGAAATTCGTTATTAGGAAGACCTGAAACAACAAGTGCCGGAATGAGCGCCGTAGCTCCGGGAAGGCAGATCATATCAATATTGTTATCTGCTCCTGCTTTGGCCAGTAAATATCCGGGATCTGAAATACCCGGAGTTCCTGCATCGGTAATAATAGCAATATTCTGCCCGTTTTTAAGGTCTGTAATCACCTTCTCCGTTGCCTGATGCTCATTATGTAAATGATAAGACTTTAAGGGCTTGGAAATCTCAAAATGTTTTAAAAGTATTCCTGAAGTTCTGGTATCTTCACATAAAATATAATCTACTTCTTTCAGAACATTTACCGCCCTGAATGTCATATCTTCTAGGTTCCCGACAGGTGTGGGAACAAAATATAGGATTCCGCTCAAAATTATAAGAATTTATTTTCCACCAATATCCAAAGTCTCTGTGCATATTCATCCACCTTATTCCATTTTCTGTCATAGTACAGATCACTCAGGTATTCTTTGGCTTCTTCCAGTGTTCTGAATTGGTTCAGCTGATAAACAGTATCGTTCAGGTCTGCCTGGCTTCCTTCAAAAAGCATCTTCGTGAAGGCAAGTCTGTCATTCAGATCCAGCTTAAATTCAGGTTTCAGCTTGTCTGCTTCCATAAATTGGGTTGGAATATTGGATTTCAGAATACTTCCTGTATCTTCTTTGGCAACAGGAGCTGTTTTTTCTTCCTTGGGAAGTTCCAGGTGGTCGTCATCAAAAAGTGACTGAACAGCCTTCATTCCTTTGATATTGGCTAATTTTATTTTTTTCTCCCGATGGTATTCTTCCAAATTTTCGAAGCTCTCATCGGAACGATGTTTATCTGTTTCTTCGGGAACAGGTTTATCGATTTCAACAATCTTTCTGCGGTCATAGACTTCAGCAAGAATGCTTTCTTCTTTTACAGGTTCTTCAGAGTGGTCATTTTTGATCTCACTCAGAATATTTTCTACATTGGAAGTTTCTGTAGCCATTTCACCCTGTTCTATGGAAATGTTTGAAGCCACAAATTGTTCTTCGTTTTCTTCAATCAGTATTTCATCATCCAGCGTTTCTGTATCAAAAATGCTTGGAATGGTTTCTGTAACAGAAGATTTCACATCATTTGCTACCGCAGACTCAGGTTCTTTCTTCGATTCCTCTTCAGAAATTAACTCTTCCTGCTCTTCTATTTCATGAAGCTGATTACTGAAAACCGCTTCTTCTGCTGTTACTTCATTATAAAACAGATCTTCATTAAGATCTTCATCCGAATCCGGTGTAGAATCAGCAAGGATTTTATCCTCATCCACAAAACTCAGAACAGCTCTTTGTTCTTCTGAAATTTCATTTTCATCAATTTCATTCAGCTGATTATTAAAAACTGCTTCTTCTTCCAGGGTTTCATTTCCAAAATCCTGTTCCTGATTTTCAGGTGCGTTTTCAGTCTTATTTTCTTCTACAAAGCTTACGATATTTTCGTGGAACTCGTTTTCAACAATTTCATTCAGCTGATTATTGAAAACAGCTTCTTCTTCAGATTGATCTGAAAAAACTTCATTTTCATCAATTTCGTTCAGTTCATTATTGAAAATAGCCTCTTCTTCCGTCACTTCATTTCCGGTATCGTGATGCTCTGTTTCTCCGGAATCAAAAGAGACATAGTGATGGTCCGGATTCTGTGCCGGATTGTCTGCTACGAAGTATTCGATATTTTTTTCCAGCAGTTTCAAAAAAGAAATCCTGTTAGCAAGCTCATCCACAAGATCTTGCTTGGAAAGTAATTCGTCTATATTACTTATTTTGTCCAGATTATCAATGATATTCATGGATTCAAAAAAAATCTTTTCCTTTAAATCTTGGATATTCTGCATAATAAGATTCTTATTAAAATTGCTTACTTTTGATGTTAAAAATATACGGCTAATTTAACAAATGTTTTTAGAAAATACAATTAATCATTCCAAACAAAGTGGTTGGATGGAAGTAATTTGTGGCTCTATGTTTTCCGGTAAAACCGAGGAACTTATCCGCAGATTGCGAAGAGCGGAAATGGCAGGACAGAATGTGGAAATTTTTAAACCAAAAATGGATGTACGGTATTCTGAAGAGGATGTAGTTTCCCATAATCAGAATAAAATCCGCAGTACAGCAGTAGAAAACCCTAATGAAATTCTTCTGCTGGCTTCCAATTGTGATGTAGTAGCCATTGATGAAGCTCAGTTTTTTGATGAAAGCATTGTTGATGTTGCCAACCAGCTCGCCAATAGCGGGATCAGAGTGGTTATTGCAGGACTGGATATGGACTTTTTAGGCCGTCCGTTCGGGCCAATGCCCAATTTGATGGCGACTGCAGAGTATGTTACAAAAGTGCATGCTATTTGTAAGAGAACCGGTAATCTTGCCAACTACTCGATGAGAACTTCACAGGGAGATAATCTGGTGGAACTGGGAGAAACAGAAAGTTATGAAGCAGTAAGCCGCCGTGTTTTTATTGACGAAGTACTTTCAAAAAGAAAATAATCGGATAAAGCAGACGACGAAATCACTAAATTGTAAAACTGTTTGCTATAAACCGTAAAATATATTCACTAATATAAAATGAAAAGCGAAAAAGCTACACTGTAAAATATTTAAAAAGGAAAAACCGGATGATGTCATAAATCTTAGCCCTTTTACTATTTTACCTTTTTGCCGTTTCGCTAAAAAAAGCAGAAAGGGTACCAATGAATTATACAGTACAACACATTGCAGGGATCACCAATTCACAGGTCATTGGTGACGGAAGTTTATTGATCAAAAATATAGCATACGACAGCAGGATTATTTATTCTATCAAGAATACGGCTTTCATTGCGATCAATACTCACAAAAATTCCGGTGAAAAATTTATTGAATCTGCAATGGACAGGGGAATCAATGTCATTATTTCTGAACATCATTATCCGGCGTTTGAAAATATAACCTGGATCATTGTTGAAAATTCTGTAGCGTTTCTTCAAAAGTTAGCAAAGTATCATTTCGAACATTCTCATTTACAATCCATCGGGATTACGGGAAGTAATGGTAAAACTATATTAAAAGAATGGCTCTATCAATGTCTGTGGAATGAATTTCCTACCGTGAAAAGCCCTAAAAGTTTTAATTCACAGATCGGTCTTCCGCTGTCTCTTCTTCAAATCAACAATTCTCATCAACTGGGAATTTTTGAGGTGGGAATTTCAAAACCGGATGAAATGGAAAAACTTGAACATATTTTCCACCCTCAGATCGGACTGCTCACGCATATCGGAACGGCCCATGCGGCCAACTTTTCTTCCGAGGAAGAATTGATTGATGAAAAAATCATTCTTTTCAAAAATTCTGAAGTCATCATTTATAATGGAGACAATCTTCTTGTTGATCAAAAAATTAAAAAATCCTATTCTGATAAAAAATTAATTGCTTACGGTTTTAAAAAAGAGAACCAGGTTTTCATCAAAAACAATATTTCCAAAGATGAAAACATCATTGTTGAATATTTGGGTGAAGAAATCAGTTTTCCGGTGCATCAGAGAGACGAAGCGACATTAACCAATGCTATGGCGCTTATCTCTGTGCTTAAGGAACTGAATATCGAAAATAAAAAGATCGTTGAAAAAATCAACCTTTTAAAAGCCGTTGAAATGAGACTTGAAGCGATTGAAGGAATTAAAGGCAATATTATCATCAATGATTCTTTTAATCTGGACCTCGATTCTTTGAAGACTGCCCTCCAGTTTTTGAATGAATATAATAAATCTAAAAAATCTCTGGTCTTAACAGATATTGTTGGAGTGAATTCCAATGCCAAAGAATTATACGAGGAAGTTTCAGAATTGGTGAATGAACAGAATTTTGATTCTGTATTCTTGATCGGTGATGAAATTTCAAACTTCAGTGAATTATTTAAAGCTAAAACCTATACTTTTATTGATACTAAAGAGCTGATTGAAAGTAAGCATCTTAGTGACATAGAAAATCAGATCATCTTACTGAAAGGAGCAAGGAAATTTGAGATTGAAAAATTGAAAGATATTCTTGAACTCAGAAAACATGATACAGTACTTGAAGTAAACCTTAATGCGATTCTTCATAATATCAACTATCACAAATCACTGCTGAAGCCGGGAACTAAAATGATGGCTATGGTAAAAGCCAATGCCTACGGTTTAGGAAGTTTTGAAGTATCAGAGTTTCTTCAGCACCATCATATAGATTATCTTGGGGTAGCCTATGCAGATGAAGGTGTAGAGCTTCGTAAAAAAGGGATTACTACTCCTATTATTGTGATGAATCCTGAACAGCACAGTTATCAGACGATTATCGAATATAACCTGGAGCCGGAAATTTACAGTTTCAGAGTTCTGGAATTATTCTATGAAGCGGTTCAGAAATCCGGATATGATAAGAAATATCCAATCCATATCAAACTGGAAACAGGAATGCACCGTCTTGGTTTTAAAGATTTTGAACTGGATCATTTAAGCGAAACTTTAAGCCACAAAAATGTAAAGGTCCAAAGTATGTTCAGCCATTTATCATCTTCTGATATGCCTGAAGAAAAAGAATTTACTTTGAAACAACTGGAGGTTTTTGATAAAAATTCAAGTTACCTCATTGAAAAACTGGGTTACACTCCCATCCGCCACATCCTGAATTCAGCAGGAATTACCAGCTATAAAGATCATCAGCATGATATGGTAAGAATCGGTATTGGTATGCTGGGAGAATCAGCAGATGCTGAAATTCAGAAACAATTACGTTCTGTGGTAAGCTTTAAAACCGTAATTTCACAGATATCAACCGTTGAAAATGGTGAATCGGTAGGATACAGCAGAAGATATAAAGCAGATCATCCTACAAGAATTGCAACCATTCCAGTGGGATATGCGGACGGAATTCCAAGACTGATCGGAAATCAGGTAGGAAATGTGGGAGTTAATAAAACGCTGGCACCCATCGTTGGAAATATCTGCATGGATATGATGATGATTAATGTAGACCATATTCCTGGTGTAAGAGAAGGCGATACGGTAACTGTTTTCAACGCCAAACCAAGCTTAAAAGAATTCGCAGGCTACTGCAAAACGATAACCTATGAAGTATTAACCTCCATTTCACCTCGGGTGAAACGGATTTATATAAAAGATTAACTATGAGAAAACTCCTGATTCTGCTTTTCATATTCCCACTGTTATTGATCCATTCTCAGGTAAAAAAAAATCTGGTAATTCCGAAGAATCCAAAAATAGGCCTGTCGCTGGCCGGTGGTGGAGCCAAAGGATTTTCACATGTTGGAGTTCTTAAAGTATTGGATTCATTGGGAGTGAAAGTGGATTACATTTCCGGAACCAGTATGGGAGCCATTGTAGGCGGATTGTATGCCGCCGGCTATTCCGGAAAAGAAATAGAAAAAATAGTCATGGATACGGATTTCTATTCTCTGATTATGGATCCAAAGTCCCGGCAGGAAGCCAGCTTTTTCAACAAATCCGTAGATAAATATCTTTTATCCATTCCGCTTAAAAACGGAAAAATCACACTTCCCTCTTCCATCAGTACCGGCCAGAGAAATGTTTATCTTCTGAAAGAACTTTTCAAAAACGTTTCCAATATTGAAGACTTTTCCAAAATGCCTATTCCATTCCTTTGTGTTGCTACCAATCTTGAAAGTGGCAATATGCAGATTTTTGAAAAAGGAGATCTCGTACAGTCTATTATGGCAAGTTCTGCGTTTCCTTCTTTAATGGATCCTGTAAAAATTGGCGACAGTATTTATATTGACGGAGCAATGACGGTAAACTATCCGTCAAAGCCTTTAAAGGACAAAGGAATTGACATCGTCATTGGTGTGGACCTTAACCAGGATCTTTCGAAAAGAGAGGATTTAAACAATATTATAGCCATTCTGAACCAGGTTATTGATTTCGGCATCAAAAAAGATACCCGAAGACAATACAGATATACAGACATCAATATTAAACCTAATCTGAAAGGGATGTCCGCCACCAGCTACGATGATAAAAAGAAAATTCTGGACAGCGGATATGTGGAAGGTATGAAATATTCCCAGGTATTAGACCAGCTGCCCAAGAGACCATTTGACCGTCTCAGACAACAGGTGAATCCAATCTATTCCAATGTTTATAAAATAGATAGTATTTCTATTGAAGGAAGTAAAATTTACGGAAAAAACTACACATTAGGGAAAATGGGGTTACGCCTACCCTCTTTGCAGACCTACGGAAGTATTAATAAAATGATTGATAAACTGGTTGCCACCAACAACTACAAATTTATCAATTATGATATCGTTCAGGAGAATGACGCCAACTATCTGAAGCTTTACGTGACTGAAGATGATGCCCGTCATTTTTTAAAATTCGGATTACATTATGACGAAGTTTTTAAAACAGGACTTCTTTTGAATTATTCTGCCAAAAGACTTTTATTCAAAAATTCAAACCTTTCGGTGGATCTCGTTGTAGGAGACCGTCTCAGATATTACCTTAATTATTTTGTAGATAACGGATACATTCCTGGAGTTGGTCTCTATTCGTCAGGAATGAGCTTTGATATAAAGAATGTAGATAATTATGTAGTAGACCGCTGGGAATGGATCAGAAATGAAGCTTATATACAGTCTACCTGGAAGGATAAATTTGCCATTGGCGGCGGTATCAGCCACGATTATTTTAAAGCAGAAAACAGCAATGGAGATAACAGGCGATACAGCCGTTTTCTGAACCCTTATGTGTTTATTAAAACCGATACTCAGGATGATAAGGAATTCCCCACAAAAGGGGTTTATTTTGCAGCAGAAGGAAAGGTTGTAGATCTTTTAAAGTCTGAAGTTGATAAAAGAATTATTCAGATCAAAGCAGACCTTAAACTTAATATTCCGCTTAGCAAACAATTCAGTTATCGTCTCAATCTGTTTGGAGGCGTTACTATCGGTGAAAACCTTCCAGGCTATTATCAGTACAGATTAGGTGGAATTTTTGAGCAGAATCTCATCAATTTTAAAAGTTTTGGAGGATTCTATTTCGCCCAGTTGTATACAAACAATGTAATACTGGCATCCAACGATGTTCAGTTTAAGTTTAATAAAAACTATTTTATCAGCGGAAACTTTACCTTTGCCAACTTATCAAACGATATCAAGTTTGAGGATGCAGTTAAAGTAAATTATAGCTCTCTGGGAATTACAGCTGGTTACAAATCTCCTTTCGGGCAGATAAAAGTAAACTTCAGCCACTCCCTAAAAAATAACCAAAAAGGTATATTCAGTGTTATTTTAGGACACTGGTTTTAAAAAAAATGATACAGTTCTTTTACGAAAACTTACCAGAGTCGGTAAGTGCAGATTACAAAAAATGGCTGGAAGATCTTATTCTTTCAGAAGGAAAAAAATTAGGAGAAATCAATTACATTTTCTGTGATGACGAATATCTTCTTAAGATTAATCAGGATTATTTGCAGCATGATTATTATACAGATATCATCACTTTTGATTATGTAAAAGGTAAGACAATAAGCGCTGAGATTTTCGTATCTTTGCAGCGCATTTCTGATAATGCCTCTACCCTTTCCCGAGATTATGAAGAAGAATTAAGAAGGGTTTTAGCCCACGGCATTTTACATCTTGCAGGCTATAAAGACAAGACGGAAGAGGAAGAAAAAGAGATGCGGAGAATGGAAGATCTGTACCTGGATAAATACAGGGATTTAAAGTTTTAAAATTGAAGAATCACTTAAAGTCCCATATCTAAAGTACTCTATTCTAGCAACAATATGAGTTTACCTAGAGTGCATTCTCCAAAAATGTTTCACGTGAAACATTGGTTATAAAGATAAGGTTTAAAGCTTAAAACGAGCGAGATAAAAATGATTTCAGAAATATATGATGTAATAGTAGTAGGTGCAGGACACGCAGGTTGTGAGGCAGCAGCAGCAGCAGCTAACCTGGGTTCAAAAACACTGCTTATTACAATGAATATGCAGACCATCGGACAGATGAGTTGCAACCCGGCAATGGGCGGAATCGCAAAAGGACAGATCGTAAGAGAAATTGATGCAATGGGAGGATATTCCGGAATTGTGGCAGACAAATCTGCCATCCAATTCAAGATGCTGAATCTTTCAAAAGGTCCTGCGATGTGGTCTCCGAGAACCCAAAATGACAGAATGCTTTTTGCCGAAGAATGGCGCTTAGCATTAGAGAATACTCCCAATCTTGATTTCTTTCAGGATATGGTGAAACAACTGATTGTTGAAAATAATAAAGTAGTGGGAGTGGTTACTTCTTTAGGAATTGAGATTAAAGCAAAATCTGTAGTTCTTACGAACGGAACTTTTCTTAATGGATTAATTCACGTTGGAGACAAACAATTAGGTGGAGGAAGAATGGGTGAACCAAGAGCTTTTGGAATTACAGAACAATTGGTCACTTTAGGTTTTGAAGCAGGAAGAATGAAAACCGGAACTCCACCAAGAGTAGACGGAAGAAGTTTGGATTATTCAAAAATGGAAGAACAAAAAGGAGATGAAAATCCTCAAAAGTTCAGCTATCTTGATACGCCGAAACTGACAAAACAATTAAGCTGCCATATCGTATATACTAATGAAACAGTACACGATATTTTAAGAGAAGGTTTTGACAGAAGTCCAATGTTTAATGGAACCATTCAAAGTTTAGGTCCAAGATACTGTCCAAGTATTGAGGATAAAATTAACCGTTTCGCAGAAAGAAACAGACACCAGCTTTTCGTAGAACCGGAAGGATGGAAAACTGTTGAAATCTATGTCAACGGATTCAGTTCTTCACTCCCGGAAGATGTACAGATCAAAGCAATGAAACATATTCCAGGATTTGAAAATGTAAAAGTTTTCCGTCCGGGTTATGCAATTGAATATGATTACTTCCCTCCTACCCAGTTGAAGCATACGCTGGAAACTAAATTAATTGATAATTTATATTTTGCAGGACAGATCAATGGAACAACCGGATATGAAGAAGCAGCAGGACAAGGATTAATTGCCGGAATCAATGCACATAATAAAGTTCATGAAAAAGGAGATTTTATCCTAAACAGAGATGAAGCTTATATTGGAGTATTAATTGATGACCTAATCACAAAGGGAACGGAAGAACCTTACAGAATGTTTACTTCACGTGCAGAATACAGACTTCTTTTAAGACAGGATAATGCTGATATCAGATTAACGGAGAAAGCATACCAGCTAGGATTAGCAAAAGAAGACAGATTGAGACGTGTTGAAACTAAAGTATCTGAAAGTCAATCACTTGAAGAGTTTCTTCGGGAAACTTCTTTAAAACCAGGCATTATCAATCCTGTCCTGGAATCTATTGAAAGCAGCCCTGTAGATCAAGCTTACAGAGCAGCACAAATTCTTACCAGACCTAATATGACATTAGAAAAACTGGATGAAATTGATTTTATTAAAGAGGTTTCTACTCAATATAATGATGAAGTACGAGAGCAGGCTGAGATCAATATTAAATATAAAGGATATATTGAGAAAGAAAAAGAAAATGTAGCAAAGCTGAATCGTCTGGAAAACATTAAAATTCCTGAAGATTTCGATTATACAAAGCTTTCCAGTCTTTCTGCAGAAGCAAAACAGAAGATGTCTAATGTACGTCCGAAGACTATTGCACAGGCAGGAAGAATAAGCGGGGTTTCCCCTGCTGATATTAATGTTTTATTAGTTTATCTAGGACGTTAAAGAAAAATGTTTCACGTGAAACATTAAAAAATAAAACAAGAATTAAGGTATTTATAAGCATAAAACGCTTCTGAATATCTTAATTTTTTTATCATACTAAAGATATTTACTTCAATGAAAATAAAAGATCATTTTCTTTCACAGGAAATATTTGAAATAAAAGAAACAGAAACAAAAGGTGTATTCAAAACCACTCCTATTCCATCCAATATTTCCAGATATTATGAAAGTGAAGATTATATTTCTCATCATCAGGATTCCGGAAGTTTAAAAGAAAAACTTTATAAATTTCTACAGTCTTTTAATCTGCAGTATAAAAAAAATATACTGGTAGACAGAATAAAAAAAGGATCAAAAGTTCTGGACTACGGATGTGGTGCAGGAGAATTTGTAAAGTATATTGAAAATGATTTTGAGACCTACGGATTTGAACCGGATGCTGATGCCAGAAAAGCAGCACAGGGAAAAATAACAAAAGCTTCCATTTTAGATAATATTAATAAAATTGAAGAAACTGCCTTAGATGCTATTACACTCTGGCATGTATTTGAACATATCGAAAATCAGGATGAAATGCTTCGTACATTTCACGGAAAATTAAAAGAAAAAGGAATTCTTGTTATTGCAGTTCCTAACCCTACTTCCTATGATGCGAAACATTATAAAGAATATTGGGCCGCTTATGATGTTCCAAGACATATCTATCATTTTTCTAAAAACGGAATGGAAAACCTGATTTCTAAAAATCCCGACTGGAAAATGAGAAAGATCAAGCCTTTAGTTCTTGATTCATATTATATCTCTATGTTGAGCGAAAAATACAAAAAATCACCCCTATTTTGGCTAAAAGCAGTGATCTTTGGAACAATTTCCAACGTAAAGGCGTTATTTTCGAACGAATTTTCAAGTTTGATATACATTATCGAAAAAAGATAGAAAATCGATTTTTGACCTATTTATGAAGGTCAATTTTTAGCAATTTTAGCTAGAAAAATAAAAAACTCAGGATTTTTTCTCCTGAGTTTTCTTTTTCTATATCATATCCGAATAATAATTCTTCCTCAATTTTATCAAATTAAAAAATAAGATTGAAACTTACTTTTCTTCCCTATCAATAAAAATATCTCCCCTACTCTATTTTTAGAATAGAGATAAATGCCCATCACCTACACAGCATTTTACGTACTTAAAGGTTTTACTGAACTTTCTCATTCAGTTTGCAACAAAAGCATAAAAAACAGCAAAAAATAGAACAAATTTAGTTTCACAAGATAAATTATCACAGAAACAGCTTCAATTCAACTTCAAAATAAAATAAGATACAAATACTATAAAAAAAAGAGAAAATTGCTTTTTAAGCTATTTATGAAGGTCGTTTTTCGACATTTTATTAAAAGAAAAAATTAAAGCTGATCTGGTAAATATATTTCTGACGACAAAAAAAGAAAATCCAATTTCTTCTTAAAGCAATTCTTCCATGATAAAAAAGAAGCTCCCCTACTCCACTCTACCATTTTTAATAAAAATAACTTTTCCCTGCTTCAAAAAATAAAATTGATAAAAATTGAAAGATTGTATTATTTTTTAGAAAAAAGGAAAAAATAAAAATACAGAGAGTTTCAAAAATCAATACTTAATCATTTAAAAATTGGAAGCACCTAAACAATGTTAAACTTCATGGTAAATTTTTAAGTCTAAAGAATAAAAAAATAAAACTTACTTAAATTTATCATGTAAAGGGATCTTAAAAATTCAAAAAATAATTAACTTATTCATTTTATTATAGTTACCAATGGATTTCTATTGTTTTTAGTAAGATTATCACATGAAAATAATAAGGAAAAATAGTTAAAAAATAAGTTTAATAATTAATAATCAACAATATACAAAACGATCACTATTATGTGAAATAAATAAATGATTGAATTTAAAATTTTTAAAAATCTATCTCTCCGTTTTCCAGTAGAAATTTAAATACTAAAACAATCTAAAATACTATTACCCTAAAAAAGATAAAGTGAAGCCTATCTCTTCAAAATAATTTTAAAAATTAATAGAATCACTTTTCAATGGGAAGAAGAAATCATAAATTTTCCTTCAAATCCTCTAATAATTTTCATAAAATCATATCAACTACTCCTTCTATATTTTTCGAAATACAAGTATAATTCATAGAAAAAATTACCACTTTTTATATCAATAATATTGCAAAAATAATAGTCATTTACCAAAGCAAAATGAGAATATAACCAGAAATAAAATCACTTGAATTCATAAATTTTACAAAAACAACCTGATCATAAATTTCCTTAAAAACATAAGTCTCTGAAAGAGCATTAATCCCACCTTATATAACTATAAGTTATATCTAAAATACAATGAAAATACCGATCAATAAAGGATTTTCATAATGTTCCAGCAATAAAAAAAGCCTGCTAATTATATTAGCAGACCTTACAATATCTTATCTTTTCTATTAATTATTGATGGCAGCTACCCCTGGTAACTCAAGTCCTTCAAGACTTTCAAGCATTGCTCCACCTCCGGTAGAAACATAGCTTACCTGATCAGCATATCCGAATTGCTTAACAAAAGCAACACTGTCACCTCCTCCAACTAAAGAGAAAGCACCAAGTCTTGTTGCTTCAGCAATACTCTCTCCTAAAGCAACTGTACCACCAGCAAAGTTTGACATTTCAAAAACCCCGATAGGACCGTTCCAAAGAATAGTTCTTGAATTCAACAATACATCATTAAACTGATCTCTCGATTTGTGACCCGCGTCAAGTCCCATCCATCCTTCAGGGATTGCATAGATATCAGCTTCTTTTCTCTCCACATCATTACTAAAGCTTTCAGCAATAATAGCATCAGAAGGAAGATATACTTTTACTTTATGCTCTTTTGCTTTTCCTAAAATCTCAAGTGCCAAAGGAAGCTTATCTTCTTCTACAAGAGAATTACCAATTTTTCCTCCAAGTGCCTTAATAAAGGTAAATGCCATACCTCCACCAATGATCAGATTATCTACTGCAGGAAGTATATTTTCTATAATGGTAATTTTAGTTGAAACTTTAGAACCTCCTAAAATAGCTGTAACAGGTCTTTCACCACTTTTCAATACTTTATCGATAGCCTGAAGCTCTTTAGCCATTAGTAAACCGAAATATTTAGTTGACGGAAAATACTGAGCGATTACTGCTGTAGAAGCATGAGCTCTGTGTGCCGTACCAAATGCGTCATTTACATAAGCATCTCCTAACTTTGCAAGTTTCTCTGCAAATGCAGCATCTCCTTTTTCTTCTTCATTATGAAAACGTACATTTTCCAATAATAAGATTTCCCCCGGTTTTAAATCGGCAGCTGCCTGCTCTGCTTTCTCTCCGATACATTCATCCACAAACTTTACTTCCTGTCCTAAAACAGAAGAAACTTCGCCTACAATATGTTTAAGGGAAAATTCATCTTTAACCTCTCCCTTAGGTCTTCCAAGGTGCGTAATCAAGATGACAGAACCACCATCATTAAGGATTTTCTCCACTGTAGGTTTCACAGCAACAATTCTTGTATTGTCTGTCACTTTCAGTTGATCATCCTGCGGAACATTGAAGTCCACTCTTACCAGAGCCTTCTTATCTTTAAAATTAAGATCATTGATTGTTTTCATAAATAGATTTATTTTTTGCTAAGCCTTATGAGACCGTCCTGCAGAAATCCTTTTTAGCTTTTGGTAAAATCTCGCAAGAACAATTTCATAAATCTCATTGAATTTTTGTTTCACAAATGTAAGGTTTTAAACTTTTTCAACAGTTTGATTAAAATAAAAGTTTTCAAAAACTTTCCCCGAACCCAATCACCCATTAATCAACAATTTTTTCTCTTTTAAAAAAAAAATAATGTAGTTGTTGTTGAGTGTTGTGAATTTCGGGGATAAGTTTTATGATAATAATTGATAACATTCAACTTGTATCCAATTCATATTTAACTCACAATATAAACTTCTGTAAACCCGCTATTTCACACACTTATTAACAAATGTTGATAACTTTGAAATGAAGGCATTATTAGTTATTTTATTATGGAAAAATCTGGGGATAGCTGAAGAAAACATCTGGAAAGTTGTCGTAAAAATCTTCGGAAAGAATTTCTATTACGAAATAAATTGATCTTTAAAAATAGAAAGTTGAGAAAAGTTTTCCACAGTTATTCACATACCTTTTCACAATTAACTCAGGGTTTACTAACACGAATTGTTATTATTCTTACCTTTGTAAGGAAATAGAATCTAATAAAGCTTAATAAGAGTATTATGAAAAGAAAAATTGCTATCGCAGCGGACCATGCCGGCTATGAATATAAGGAGATTGTTAAGAACTATCTTTCAGAAAGGTTTGAAGTTCAGGATTTTGGAACGTTTTCCACAAACAGTGTGGATTATCCGGACTTTGTACACCCTGCCGCAACCTCTGTGGAAAACGGAGAAAATGAGCTGGGAATCCTGATCTGCGGAAGCGGAAACGGAGTTCAGATCACTGCGAACAAACACCAGAAAATAAGATGTGCTTTGTGCTGGATGCCGGAGATCGCAACACTGGCAAGACAGCATAATGATGCTAATATGATTTCAATACCGGCAAGATTCATAGCTAAAGAACTGGCGCTTGAAATTGTAGATCAATTTCTTTCAACAGACTTCGAAGGTGGAAGACACCAGAACAGAGTTGACAAAATTGCATTTTGCTAAATAAATAAAATAAGGCTTGTAAATCACTTTGCAAGCCTTATTTATTTTTTATTCGTACATTTGCAGTGTCCGATAGAAATTTATACTCTATTTTTCTCCAAAGCCTTTCTTATATTTGAAATATATTAATAGAAGGTTTTTCTCTTTTCTTCTCCAGAATTGTATTAAATTTATACAAAACTAAAGCTCCCGTTGTAAGTAAACTGAAAGATAATTTCTGATGATTTACGGAAAGATTCTAATGATGAAATTGAATGACCTTATACAAAGGAACGAATAAGGAAGATTTAGAAAATGGTCTTAGTTGAGAAAGATCAAAACAATTAAAAGAAATTAAAATGCCAAAAAAAAGAAAATATATAAGTCATAAAAATGATTTAAAAATGATGGAGATCGGAAGAATGATCCTCCGTTTTATGAATGCAAATTCATCCAAAATTTATAATTATAAGCAGATCGCTGACGGAATAGATTACAAAAATCCAAGACAAAGAGAACTTGTGATCCAGGCACTGCATAAACTTCAGGGATCTGAAAAGATCAAAGAAGTAGAAAAAGGAAAATATATCGTGAACCTGAAAATTGCAGGAACACTTACCGGAACTATAGACTTCAACCAAAGTGGAAATGCTTATGTAAGTGTGGAAGGATTAGAAGACGATGTCTTCGTTCATGCCAAAAATGTGAAGGATGCACTGCAGGGAGATAAGGTTCTTATTATAACTTATCATTATAAAGGAAAGAAGTTGGAAGGCTCTGTCCTGGAAGTTTTGGAGCGTACCAGAACGGAATTTGTAGGAACATTTCAGAAGGTTACTCACAAGGAATTTGGATTTGTGGTTTGTGATAAAAAAACAATCAACACAGATATCTTTATTCCGAAAGGAAAGTTCAATAATGCTGAAGATGGCGATAAGGTCATTGTAAAAATGACAGAATGGAGGCCGGGTGACAAAAATCCGGAAGGTGAGATCATCCAGGTGCTGGGTGCTCCGGGAGAACATGAAACAGAGATCCACTCTATTCTTGCTGAATATGGTCTTCCTTACGAATTTCCACCGGAAGTAGAAGCTGACGCGGATAAAATCGACAGAAGCATCACAGATGAAGAAGTTGCAAAACGCTGGGACATGCGTGATATCTGTACGTTTACGATCGACCCTAAGGATGCGAAGGATTTTGACGATGCTTTATCCATAAGAAAGCTGGAAAACGGAAACTGGGAAATCGGGGTTCATATTGCAGACGTATCTCATTACGTAGTTCCGGGGACTATTCTGGATGATGAAGCTTATCAGAGAGCCACTTCGGTATATCTTGTTGACAGGGTTGTGCCGATGCTGCCGGAAGTGTTGAGTAATGATGTTTGTTCACTTCGTCCACATGAAGATAAATATACTTTTTCTGCAGTTTTTGAACTGAATGATAATGCTGAAATTCAAAAGCAGTGGTTCGGAAGAACAGTAATCCACTCAGATAGGAGATTCACATATGAAGAAGCTCAGGAGCGTATCGAAACCGGACAGGGAGATCTGGCTGAAGAGATCAATACGCTTGATAAGCTGGCCAAAATAATGCGTCATGAACGTGTCAGAAAAGGAGCCATTACTTTTGACAGAAGTGAAGTAAGATTCAATCTTGATGAAAATAATGAGCCGATTGGGGTTTACTTTAAAATCAGTAAAGATTCCAACCACCTGATCGAGGAATTCATGCTTT
This sequence comes from Chryseobacterium sp. CS3K3.1, assembly GCF_059515165.1. Taxonomy (NCBI): domain Bacteria; kingdom Pseudomonadati; phylum Bacteroidota; class Flavobacteriia; order Flavobacteriales; family Weeksellaceae; genus Chryseobacterium; species Chryseobacterium sp. CS3K3.1. Next base: position 527,094 of record NZ_JCAKRV010000001.1, read on the forward strand.
TAGCTAATAAAAAAGTATCAGAATTTGTATCCCTTTCAAGAAAAGGTGAGATCACCAATAATACATTTATTTATAGGGTACACGATGATCCGGATCCTGCAAAACTGGAATCGTTGAGAGACTTCGTTGCCACTTTCGGATATAAAATGGATTTGGCCAATACCAAAAAAGTGGCTGCGTCTTTGAATAAACTTCTTCATGATGTAAAAGGAAAAGGGGAAGAAAATATAATTGAAACGCTTGCTATGAGAAGTATGAGTAAGGCGGTATACTCTACGGAACCAATCGGCCACTATGGTTTAGGTTTTGAGTATTACAGTCACTTCACCTCTCCTATCCGCCGTTATCCGGATTTGCTGGCACACCGTCTTCTTCAGCATTATCTGGATGGAGGAAAATCTCCGAACAGAGGTGAGCTTGAAGAAAAAGCAAAACACTGCAGTGCCATGGAAAGATTGGCAGCTGATGCGGAAAGAGATTCCATCAAGTACATGCAGGTAAAATTCATGGAAAAACATTTGGGAGAAACATTCAGAGGAGTGATTTCCGGAGTGGCAGAATTTGGTTTCTGGGTTGAAATTCCTGAGAATGGTGCTGAAGGTTTGATCAAGTTGAGAGACCTTGTGGATGATTCCTATATGTATGATGCGAAAACCCATGCTGTATACGGAATAAGACATGGAAATAAATACCAGCTTGGAGATGAAGTTCAGATTAAGGTGGTGAAAGCCAATCTGATTCAGAAGCAGCTTGACTTCCAGATTGTGAAGTAATGACGAGAATAGATAAATACATTGTATTTAGTATCTTAAATGTAATATTATTGATAACAGTAATTTTTAACACTGTTATCAATTTTTATCTTTTTGTCCTCGCTATAATCGTCCTTGTATTCATATGTAATATTTTAATCAAAAGAAATATTATTAATATTGATAAACAAGGAAAAAAATACTTTTTTGCAGTTACATTTCCACAGATAGTCAATGCATTTTTTTTAATCAATTATGTTACAGGAATGAATCCTACAAAAGAAACATATTGTTTCAGATGTATGGTTTCGGAGGTTGGGAGTGTACGCAGCCATCAGAAAGGCAAAACAACTTACGTTTATTTGAGTGGAAACGCCTATGAATATTCTTATATGACAAGAAGTTTTTTGATTGATTATAAAAGAATGCTGTTTAAGAATCAGATTATTTATACCTTTGAAAGAGGTATTTTTGGTCTTAAAATCAGAAAAGATTTCGAATTTGTTTTTAATGAAAACTGTTTGGAAAAATAAAAAAGATTGCTGAACACATTCAGTAAAACCGTAATATAAAAGAGGTTGTTCCAAATGGAATGACCTTTTATTTTTTTGTGATAAAATAAAATAAACAGTCCTCTCCTGTTCCGTTAAAAATTTAAGATTAAACTCTTATTAAAATCCACTTGATATATCACAACTTTATTGAATAATTAAATCATAAAGTCTAACTTTGTATAAAACGAAATGAATTTTTTTCATTTTAAAACACTACTTAATGCTAGAACTTGTACTATCTGCCGTCATATTAGGATTTATGCTAAGCCTGGTTTTCATAGGACCTATTTTTTTCCTGCTGATTGAAACCAGCTTTTCCAGAGGCCCCAGACATGCCTTGTCACTGGATCTTGGTGTCATTACAGCAGATTTATTATGCATTGTAGCAGCCTATTATGCCAGTACAGATATTGTAACATTAATAGATAAACATCCGGGATTCTACAGGATCACTTCTATTCTTATTTTTGTCTACGGGATTGTGATGCTGGTGACCAAAACCAAAATGCACCTACCCGGAGAAGAAAGGATTATTGGACAGAATTATATCAAGACTTTTTTCAATGGTTTTTTCTTTAATCTTCTCAATGTTGGAGTCATTCTTTTCTGGCTGGTAACGGTAATTTCCGTAAGGAATCAATATCCGGACACCAGCAGTTTTATTTTATACATCAGCATAGTACTGGCCACTTACCTGTCTATAGATCTTGCCAAGATATTTCTTGCCAAGCAGTTTCATGATAAATTAACACAAAAACTGGCCAACCAGATCAGAAGAGTTGTTGGCTGTATTCTTATTATCTTCAGTTTCTTTATTTTCCTGCAGAGTTTCAAAAAATTCAATCAGTTTGAAAGACAACTGGAGGAAGCAGAAAAGAAAGAAGTAAAATATCAAAAAGCAAAATGAAAAAAATGATCTTTCCAAAGTCTCTTAAAAAAGGAGACAAAATAGCTGTTATTTCCCCTGCAGGAGCTGTAGATGCCACTCAATTGGAAAAGGGAATAGAAATGATTAAAAGCAGAGGTTTTGAGCCCGTTCCCGGAGAACATCTCTACACAAAATTTTCAAACGGATATAATTACGCCGGAACAGAAAAGGAAAGAGCAAAAGATATCAACTGGGCTTTTAACGATAAGGAAATAAAAGCTGTATGGGCTTCCAGAGGAGGCTACGGTTGCCAGCATCTGCTTCAGCATCTGAAGCTTAGAAATTTCTCAGAAAACCCGAAATGGTATATCGGATATTCCGATAATACAGTTATCCAAAGTTATCTGATGAAAAAAGGTTTCGTTTCCATTCACGGGCAGACTGTTAAAACATCCAGCTTTGGAGTTACTGACGAAAGTTATGATCTTATTTTCGATATCCTGAAAGGGAAAAAGCCAAAATACAGCCTTAAATCTCACCCATTCAATAAAAAAGGGAATATTCAGGGAGAACTGGTTGGAGGGAATTTAGCCCTTATCTATGCCCTTCTGGGAACCAGATATTCTTTTGACTTTAAAGACAAAATTCTGTTTATCGAAGATATAGGGGAAAACTTCTATGCACTGGACCGTATGATCATGAGTCTGGAGCTGGCAGGCGTTTTCAATAAAATCAAAGGATTGATTGTTGGTGGAATGACCAATATGGGTGATGAAAAGGAAAATCAAAGCTATGATGAAAGTTTTGATGAGTTCGTTTATAAACTGATCTCAGACAGAATTTCAAAATATAATTTCCCGGTAGTATTTGCTTTCCCGAATGGACATATTAAGGACAACAGGCCCCTTTTAATCGGTGCCAACGTGAAAATGAAAGTGGAAGCTAATGTAAAAATAGATTTTTAAGGCACTACTACTCTCCTATCTCCAGACTCTTAACTATACACTATGGCCCATCATAATGATTTTGGAAAAATAGCAGAGAATCTTGCTGCTGATTATCTTCAGAAAAATGGCTATAAAATTAAGGCCAGAAACTTTCGTTTTAAGCAAAACGAAATTGATATCATTGCTGAAAAAGATAATCTGATTATTATCGTGGAAGTGAAAGCAAGATCCACCGATGCCTTCATCCTTCCTCAGGAAGCTGTAACCAAAACAAAGATAAAATCTATTGTTTCTGCAGCTAATCATTATCTGGAGGAATGTAATAACGATCAGGAAGCCAGGTTTGATATTATTTCTGTTCTTCCCGATGAAAATAAAAATTTAGTAATTGACCATATCAAAGATGCTTTTCAGTCTTTTGATGCGAATTAATATATCAATACAACAATGTTTTAATGTAACAGAATCATGACATTGATAGAGGAGTGCATTCGGACATTTAACAACCAATTTTATGAAGACAATATTGATCACCGGAGCAACTTCCGGTATAGGTAAAGCCACAGCAGAGCTTCTTGCAAAACAAGGAAACAGAATTATTATTTGTGGAAGGAGAAGTGAGGTGCTGGAATCTGTAAAAACAGAACTTTCCCGATACACCGAAATATTTAGTTTAATATTTGATGTAAGGAATCTTGAAGAAGTGGAAACGGCCATTAATTCCCTTCCTGAGAACTGGAAAGATATTGATGTTCTGATAAATAATGCTGGCAATGCTCATGGGTTAGATCCTCTCTCTGCTGGTAAGACGGATGACTGGGATTCTATGATTGACGGAAATGTGAAGGGATTACTCTATGTTTCCAAAATGATTATTCCGGCAATGAAAACTAAAAATTTAGGTCATATAGTAAATATCAGTTCTGTCGCAGCAAGACAAACCTATGCAAATGGAGTAGTGTACTGTGCAACAAAGAAAGCAGTAGACGTTATTTCGGAAGGTATGAGACTGGAGCTTACCGAATTTGGAATCAAAGTAACCAACATCCAGCCGGGAGCTGTAGAAACCGATTTCTCTCTGGTAAGGTTCAAAGGCGACAGTGAAAAGGCTTCAACGGTGTATGCAGGCTATGATGCCCTGAAAGCGGAAGATATTGCTGATGCCATTGCTTACTGTGTAAATGCTCCGAAACACGTTACTATTTCAGATATGACTATCTATCCGAGTGCTCAGGCGGAGCCAAGAACGATTTATAGAAAATAGTCCAAAATAATGGAGTAAATTTGCACAAAATTAAATGCGGTTTTGCTTTTGCAATTTTGCTGTTTAGCTTAAAATAAAAAAATGAAAATTCTATATCTGGAAACATCATCCAAGAACTGTTCAGTAGCTATATCAGACAATGAGAAGCTATTATGCCTTTGTGAAGAAGTTTCTGAAAACTATAAACAGTCTGAAAGCCTTCACACGTACGTAGAATGGGCATTGGAAGGAGCGGGGATTACGCTTAAAGATATCGAAGCTGTTTCTTTAGGAAAAGGCCCCGGATCTTATACCGGCCTACGAATCGGAGCGGCATCTGCAAAAGGGTTTTGTTATGGACTCAGAGTGCCTCTGGTAGCAGTGAATTCTCTTGAAAGTATGATAGAGCCTTTTTTAGGCGGTAACTATGACTTCGTTATCCCTTTGATCGATGCAAGGAGAATGGAGGTTTATACGGCCGTTTATGACGGTAGAACAGGGGAGGAGTTATCCAAGACAGAAGCGAAGATTTTAGATGAGACTTCTTTTGAAGAATTTAAAGATAAAAAAGTTCTGTTTGTAGGGGATGGTGGTAAAAAAGCAAAAGAGATTCTGAATCTTCCGGATGCAGTTTTTAATGAAAACGTTTATCCTTCTTCTCAATATCTGATCAGAAAGACGCTGGAAAAAATAGAAAATAAAGAATTTGAAGATATGGCTTATTTCGAGCCTTTTTATCTGAAGGACTTTCACGGAGTAAAGAAAAAGAAAAGCGAAGAATAATCTTCGCTTTTTTATTTTATTGAGGTCTTGGCGGGATCTTGGAACCCGATTTTGTTTCGTTCGGCTTTTTAGGATTTTGTGGAGCAGTATTCGTATTAATGTTCTGCATCGTATCCAGCTTCTGTACGTTTCCGCTGTTCATTTGTGGAACTCCCGTATTTTGGCTGCTAGGCTGTATTGGTGCTCCCGACGGCTGCTGAGGGATAGAATTTCCTTTATTATCCGTTGCCTGGAAGCTCAAATCACTTTTCAGGTAATTCAACATTTCTTTGGCTCGTATGCCTTCAGGTGTCTTGGAATAATTCAGGGCAATCTGTTCAAGCTGCAGAATCATAACTTCCTTTCCACTAGATTTTCCTGCATTGAAAGCATTTAATAAATACAGCTTGGGAACCAGAGCATCTTTCGGATACTTCTGAATCGTCTGATCGATCAGATCTTTACTTTCGGAAAATTTTTCTGATTCAAATAGTGCATATGCTTTTTTGTATTCGTTTTCAACTTCTTCGGTTGATTTTACAAATGATTTATTCTTAGGATTTCTGGCAAATTCTGCATAAGAAGTATATGGATAATCTGCCAGGAGAATTTGTTTTGCTCTTTCAGAAGCCTGTGGATTTTTCTCATAATTCATGGCAAAAATCTCATACAATGCCTGTAACATTACTTTTTCTTCCGGCTTTACATCCACAAGATCATAAAGCGTTTTCGTGGCCAGTGGAGTATTGGTAAAATAATTCTGATACATAATTCCCAGACCTAATGAAGCGGTGTCTCTGTCCTTTTTTAACTGAGATAATTTCCCCTGATCCGTAGGAATCTGTTCAATATAGTACGCAGGCTCAAAACGTCTTGGATTAGGCGCTGAGGTTACTCCCAACGCTTCATTTTTCATATCTTCAATAGAGGCCATTTTCTTGGAAGAACGCCAGTTATCAGCCAGAGCACGGTCTCCCCAGATCTGCTTAAATGAAGAGGTTCCTTTGCTTACCGTTCCTGAATTGCTGAAATAAAAACCTTTTGTAGTGACTCCAAAGTCTTCAAAAGAATTGCCGCTATTGGCAAAAATAGAATTGGCACTGTAATCTCCGGTATCAAAACCTTTACTTCTTTCTGCACGTCTTCTTTCCTGTTCCTCTTTCTCTTCTTTAATCTTTAATTTGGCAATATATTTTGTGAAATAGTCTGTTTTCTGTGCATCATTCATTTTTGCCAGAGAAAGAATACTGTCATTCTTTTTGATCAGATAGTAGTTTTTGGAAATCTTTTTAATATACTCGGATTGATCTTTTAACAGGATTTTTGATGGTTCATAAGTCATTACGGCAAGCGCGGAATCATAATAACTTCCGGCTCCGATATAATCATTCTTGTCAAGGTAGCTTTTTCCTATTTCATAATAAGCCAATCCACGGATCTGAGGATCAGAAACCTTTTCAAAAAGAGATTTTCTGAAGAATTGCTGAGCTTCATCCTTTTTGCCTGCTTTATTGGCCATCAAACCTAAGGCATAGTAAAATTCGTTCTTTCTTGATCCATACATCCCTTTTTTACTGATTCCTTCCAGATAATTTTTGGCTCCTGCATAATCACCTTTACCGTTGAAAGTTTTGGCGATGGCAACCTGAGATTTTACTTCAAATTCGAAATCACTGGCATATTTATACGCTGCAGCATAGCTTTCTCTTGCTTTATCATTCTGGTTCAGGTTTTCCAGCACCTGGCCTCTAAGGTAAGCGATTCTGCTCTTCAGTTTTCTGTTTGTATTGAGCTCAAAAGCATTGTCAAGTTCCTTGGCAGCTTCTTCTTTTTTACCGGCATCAAGCAGAGATTCGGAATAGTAAATGCTCAGCAGTTTTGCATAGCTTTTACTGATATCTTCACTTTTCAGTTTGGCAAATGTTTCATGCGCTCTGTGATAATCTTTGATCTGATCATAAGCAAGCCCCTGATAGATTCTTGCAAGTGGAATCCTTTTATCATCTTTCATACGGGTGAAGACATAATTGAGAGCATCCAGGGCCTCCAGAGATTTACCCCTATAAATTCTTGCCTGTGCAAGGATCATGTAGGCATCAAAAATCTGCTTGTTTTTCTCTTCACCATTTCTGGTTACAGAATATTTATTAATTGCTTTTAAAGCTTTAGCTTCTGCAATCTCCAGAGTAGTGGCTCCTTTATTCTCTTCTCCGTCAGGTCTTGAAGGGCCGTTTCCCTGGGGTCCGCCGGGAATATTCGGAATTCCTGAATTGCCTCTTCCTGAAGGTCTGTTGGCTACTTCTGCCATCTTCATAGAGTTTTCTGCAAAAGCTTCAGTCTGCCCGAGATCACTGCCCAAAGGCTGTTCTTCATAAGTAAGAATGGGAATATAGGGAGCATAGAAATTGTCTTTATGCCCTTTATCTCTGGCTGTAAACTCACTGTTTAACGCATCTTTTGCATTAAAGAGAGTGTTGTAATATGTGGAAAATCCTTTCAATACTCTTGAACGCTGCTCCGGCTTTTTGGTTTTGGTAGCACAGGAAGCAACAAGACATATGACTAAAAGGAATAATATATTCTTTTTCATTATTCAATATAACTCGCTAATCTGCTTTTTATTATCAGCAGTTTGATGATTTTGTAAAAATAATAAAATTTTATAATGAATAATATTTATATTTCTGGTGGAAATATTTTATTTCTTCTTTAAGGGGAGTTTTGAACCTGATAATCTTTTAAATCAGCGAAGATTCTTTCAGTATTTTATAAACAAGATGGGTAGGAAGCCCCATAATGGTATAATAACTTCCGGTAAGGCTTGTGATCTTTGCCATTCCCAGCCATTCCTGGACACCATAACTTCCGGCTTTGTCGTAAGGCTTATAATTCTGAATATAATAATTTATTTCTTCATCCGAAAGCTTGTCCAGAGTAACATCAGCTACATCGGTTTCAGTGATAGATTTTCTGGCGGTTTTGATGGTAATTCCCGTATACACCTGATGAGTTCTTCCTGAGAGGTTTTGAAGCATTTTAAACGCATCCGTTTCATCTGTAGGTTTACCAAGGATCTGATTGTCGATAGCAACTACCGTATCGGCAGTCAGAAGTACTTCATCTTCCTCCAGACTTCTGAAAGCATCTGCTTTTAAGTCGGAAAGATAAGCGACAGCTTCCTGTATTTTGATGGCTTCCGGAATAATTTCTTCACAGTCTATTTTTACGACCTCAAATTCAAAACCAAGGCTGGAAAGAAGCTCTTTTCTTCGTGGAGATTGTGATGCTAAAAGTAATTTCATAAAGAAAGTTATACAGATTGAGTATTATCATCATGCCAGTTTCCCTGAACTTTCATTACCTGTTCAATGACATCACGAACCGCACCTGTTCCTCCTTTTTTAGGAGAAATATAATCGGAAATTCCTTTTACTTCAGGTACTGCATTTTCAGGACATGCCGCAATAGCTGAATTTTCCATAATATGAATATCCGGAAGATCATCACCCATGGTCAGAATTTCTTCGTTTTTAAGATTATATTTCCTCTTAAAGTCTTCGAAATCATCTATTTTATTGTGAGACTTCGGATAGTAGTCCTGAATCCCCAGATAATTGATTCTGTGCTTTACCATTTCATCATTTCCTCCCGTAATAACCCCGATTAAATAATTGTTTTTTAAAGCTTTTACTACTGCATAACCGTCCAGGACATTCATTACCCTGCACATATTTCCTCCGGGAAGAAGATATACGCTTCCGTCAGTGAAAACTCCGTCAACATCAAATACAAATGCCTTAATATCTTTTAATTTCTCTTTATAGCTCATACATTTCCTGAATAGAATGATTCATTGTTTTATAAATTTCAAGACTTTCGTCTTTTAATAACTGTTCATGCAGCTGTAAAATTCTTACATCATTTCTTACTGCGGGGCCCGTTTGTGCCATTTTAGGTTCAATTTCATGAATTTTCTGAACCGTTTCATCAATCAGCGGCAAGAAATAATCAAACGGAATTTCCTGAGAATCTGAAATTTCTTTAGCCCTTGAAAAAAGGTGATTCACAAAATTGCAGGCAAATACAGCCGTCAGGTGAATATATTTTCTTTTTTCGTGATTGCTTTCCATTACTCTTTCCGAAATCTTTGAAGCAAGATCAAACAATATTTTTTGATCTTTTTCATTTTCCGCCTCTATAAAAAACGGAATTTTTTCATAGTCAAGTTCCTTGGATTTTGAAAAAGTCTGTAAAGGGTAGAAGCTGGATTTTCTATACTCACCAGCCAGAACTTCTTTTGGAAGAGATCCTGAGGTATGGGCCACCAGACAATCTTTTTTTGTAATAATTTTTGAGACTTCTTCCACAGAATGATCGCTTACACAAAGAATATAAAGATCTGCTTCTTCCAGATGATCTGTGGAATAAGAAATATTTAATTCTTCAGAGATTTTACTTAATTCTTTTTCGTTCCTCCCAAATAGCTGCGCCACAGGAATGCTTTTCAACGTGAAAGCTTTTGCCATATGATAGGCTACATTTCCGGAACCGATGATTACAATTTGCATATAACAAATATAAGATTTTAAGCTGAGCCGGGAAAGGAAGAACACTTCAGAAATCCTGTACTTCAATATAGGCACGTTTATTGCGTAAGTGTCTCATATTATTTTTAATATTTAAAATGAAAATTGAATTTTTAATTTAACTTTCAGCTATTTTTGTAATCCAAAACAATGAAGGCATCTTATGAAGATTAAGGACGCGGAAATTATTTCGTTGATGCAAAATCCACGAACCCAGGATAAAGGGGTTCGTGCCTTGATGGATGCCTATCAAAGCAGATTGTACTGGCACATACGAAGAATTATTGTGGACGGAGATCTTGCACAGGATACTTTGCAGGAAACTTTTATTAAAGCATATCAGAATTTTCATCAGTTTAAAAATGATAGCCAGTTGTATACCTGGTTGTACAGAATCGCTACCAACGAAGCACTACAACAGGTCAACAAAATGAAAAAAATGCAGAAAACGGATGAGGATCCGGAGTATCATATGCAGAATCTCGTCGCAGATAATACAGAAGGAGATGCTGAGGAAATACAGATTTTACTGCAGAATGCTATACAGAGCCTGCCCGAAAAGCAGAAACTGGTATTTATGATGAGGTATTATGATGATTTACCCTACGAAGAAATATCAAAAATTGTAGATATGTCGGTAGGGACTTTGAAAACAAATTATCATTATGCCAAACAGAAAATAGAAGAGTATATTAAAGAAAATTACGAAAAATAATTTTTGACCAACAAAGATGAAAGAGTTCGACATAGAAAAATTAGAGCGTAAAAACATTTACACAGTTCCTGATAATTTGTTTCAAAATATTCAGGAGAATGTTATGAATGATATAAAGGCAAGTAAAAAAGCACCTGTCTTTAAGCTGAACTGGATGTATGCTGCTGCAGCATCACTGGCTTTGATTTTTGGAGCAACTTATGTTTTTAATTCAGATAATGATTCCCCTGAACAGATACTGAACTCTAAAACAGCTTATGCTGCCAATGACGGAGCGCCGAAAACAGAAAGCGAGCTGGCTTATGAAACTTTAAAATCTGATTTAACTTCTGTTGAAAATAATGATCAAACAGTTGACAATCAAAAAAATAACAATGTCTACGCTTCTAAAAGTGTAAACGAAACCAAAAAAACTGCAGAGACCACTGAACCGGTGAAAGCTGTAAAGAAAAAAGAAGAAACACGAATGAATGAATATCTTGACTCGTTTTCTAATTCTGAAATTGCAGAGTTAGCAAGTAATTCGACTCAGGACGTTTATTTGGATATTTATAATTAAAAGAAAATGAAAAAGATATTATTGACGTTTTTGATTATTTATGGCTTTGGATTGAATGCCCAAAGAACGGATTATGATTGGAAAAAGATGGATCCTAAACAAAGGAAAGAAGTCATCAATAATCTTTCTCCGGAAGAGAGAAAAGAACTCCTGAAGAAATTCAGGGACAATATGATCATGGATAATCTTAATGTTGATCCAGACGATAAAGCCGAATTTACACAATTGTATAACGAATATCTGGATAGCCAGAGGCAGATAAAAAGTCAGTTTAATTCGAACTTTGATCCTGAATCCTTAACGGATGACGAGGCTAAAGCAAAATTGCAGCAAAGTTTTGAATTGGGACAAAAGTTATTGGATAACAGAAAGAAATATGCAGATAAAATGCAGCAGGTAATTCCCTGCCAGAAAGTTTTGAAGCTGTTTCAATCCGAGAAAATGATGAAGGATAAAATGGACGAAAGAAGACCTCACGGAAACCATAACAATGCTTCGGGACCTAAACAGAACCCATAATAGTTTATTTTTTTAATGTTGGACGGCTCTTACAGATATTTCTGTGAGAGCCGTTTAATTTTGTTGTAAATTTCTATTTTTGTTGAAGTTAAAACATAAATTATGAGAAACATTTTTTTCTTTTTATTGATTTCAGTTTTTGCATCAGCACAGAAAATAGAAACCATTGATCTTTCAAAATCCATTAAAGATGGCAAAAATTCTATCAAGAGTCTTACGGTAATAGATCAAAGGGCAAATCAAGAAATTGGAATTGTTATGCACCATAAGGACGAGGTAAAAGTTGTTTTCGAAAATAATGCCAGCAAAGACATACAGGATTGGTTTTATAAGTACAATCTGTCGCGAGGAAATAATGATATGGTTTTTTTGCTTGAAAATTTAAGTATTTCAGAAGATAAAAAGGAAAAGTATTCTATTGGAAAGCTTGAATTAAAGGCAAGTACATTTATTAAAAAAGAAGACGGATATCATTTTATGGATAGAATAGATACTGTGGCAACAGTCTCATCACGTACAACACCTTATCTGGCACAAAGTCTGGCAAGAAAAGTGACTTTAATTCTTACTGATCTTTTTAAAGACTCCTATAAAGCAACCCCTTGGGAACTTAGCATTTCAGAAAATGAGTTTCCTGATTATGCCTCTGTATTAAAAGAAAAATTGAGTATTCTAAAAGCAAATGAACTTAAAGAAGGGGTTTACAAAGACTATTATAGCTTTTTTACTCACAATCCTGAACCCGGATTTACTTTGCAGGCTAATGATAAGGGAATCATTACAAAGGCTGTAAAAGGAGATGAAAAATCGACAATAAGACATTTTTATGCTTTTGTCTATAAGGGCATCGCATATAAAAATATTCCTGTGGGTTACACTGAGATTTTCAAAGATGATAATGGGGTTTTTATAGAGGCAACAAAAGCAGAATTATTTCCTGAAACGGTTACAACAGGGGTTACAATTGGGGCTGCAGCAGGAGGTATGCTTGGAGGCACTATTGGTGCAGTGATAGATGTCAGTTTATCAAAAAAAAGAAAGACCACTGGAGGGGCTAAAGTTTATCTTGATCCTTTTACGGGAAATTACCTGTTACCGGAAGACTTTGGCAAAACAAAATAATATTTAAAAAGAGGAAAAATTTTCCCTCTTTTCTTATTGTTATCTGTGTTTCAGTTAAAAGAAAGAATTAAGGATGAAAAATTCTCCTGCAATTTCTTATCTTTGCAAATTACAAGATTCTTAAATGAAAAACATACGAAATTTTTGCATAATCGCTCATATCGACCATGGTAAAAGTACCCTGGCAGACCGTCTATTGGAGTACACGAATACCGTTACCCAAAGAGAATTGCAGTCTCAGACGCTGGATGATATGGATTTGGAGAAAGAACGTGGGATTACCATTAAGTCACACGCCATCCAGATGGATTATGAGTATAAAGGAGAAAAATATATTTTAAACCTTATTGATACCCCGGGACACGTTGATTTCTCTTATGAAGTATCCCGTTCTATTGCTGCCTGTGAAGGAGCACTTCTTATTGTAGATGCTGCACAGAGTATTCAGGCACAAACCATCAGTAACCTTTATCTTGCATTGGAAAATGATTTAACGATCATTCCGATTCTGAATAAAATTGACCTTCCGTCTGCGAACCCGGAAGAAGTAACCGATGAGATCATGAACCTTATCGGATGCGAATATGAAGATGTATTGAGAGTTTCCGGTAAAACAGGAGAAGGTGTTCATAACCTTTTAGAGCAGATTGTTGAAAGAATTCCTGCACCGGTAGGAGATCCTGACGGTCCACTGCAGGCTTTGATCTTTGACTCTGTATACAACCCGTTCAGAGGTATTGAAGCTTATTTTAAAGTAGTGAACGGAAGCATCACCAAAAATGAAAAGATCAAATTTTTCGCTACAGGAAAGGAATATGGAGCTGATGAAGTGGGTACCTTAAAACTGAAGCAGGTTCCCAAGAAAACGATCCATTGCGGAGACGTGGGATATCTTGTATCGGGTATTAAAGATGCCCGTGAGGTAAAAGTAGGAGATACCATCACTTCATTTGAAAAACCTGCGGATGCTCCGATTGATGGATTTGAGGAAGTAAAACCAATGGTATTTGCCGGGATCTACCCAATTGATTCTGAAGATTTTGAAGAATTAAGATTCTCTCTTGAAAAATTAAGACTGAATGATGCTTCTCTGGTTTTCGAGCCGGAAAGTTCTGCCGCCCTTGGTTTTGGTTTCCGTTGTGGATTCTTAGGAATGCTACACATGGAAATCGTTCAGGAACGTCTTGACAGAGAGTTTAATATGAACGTCATCACTACGGTACCGAACGTATCTTATTTTGGATATACTAAAAAAGAGCCTGAAGTTCCGATTTTGATCAACAACCCGTCTGAAATGATGGATCCTTCAACGATGGACAGAGTAGAAGAACCATTCATCAAGGCGTCTATCATTACAAAATCCGACTTCGTAGGTGCAGTAATGACTTTATGTATCGAAAAAAGAGGAGAAATTGTTAACCAGAGTTATCTGACATCAGAAAGAGTAGAGTTAATTTTCAATATGCCTCTTGCTGAGGTGGTATTCGACTTCTATGACAGGTTAAAATCTATCTCTAAAGGATATGCTTCATTTGATTATCACCCCATCGGATTCAGAGCTTCCAAGCTTGTAAAAATGGATATCCTGATCAATGGTGACATGGTAGATGCATTATCTTCTTTGATTCACGATTCTAATGCTTATTACATCGGTAAAAGAATGTGTGAAAAGCTTCGTGAGCTGATCCCGAGACAACAGTTTGATATTGCTGTTCAGGCTGCATTAGGTACAAAAGTAATCGCGAGAGAAACGATTAAAGCCTTAAGAAAAGACGTTACCGCAAAATGTTACGGAGGAGATATTTCCAGAAAACGTAAGTTATTGGAAAAGCAGAAAGAAGGTAAGAAGAAAATGAAGCAGATTGGTAGAGTAGAAGTACCACAATCAGCGTTCATGGCTGTATTAAAGTTAAATGATTAATTATTAATCTATTATAAAGTAAAAACCGCTTCTGATGAAGCGGTTTTTTTATGGAT